>DASWAE010000123.1:0-49815 GCA_036391275.1 Trebonia sp. | reverse complement strand
AAGGAGCTCGGTCAGGCTGCTGCTCTCATAGGCCTTGTCAAGGGCCTTGTCCAGCGTCAAGGAAACTGCCACTGATACTCCCTTCCGATGGTGGCCGAACTCACCCGAGGAACGGCCGCACCGGCCATCTCTCCTGCCAGTCCCCCCGTAAACTCGGGTGGCTGTCGATGAGCCCGCAAGCGCCGCCGGCCCGGGTCAGACGTCGGCAGGTGCCGGCTGAGGTTTCTGGGATGTGCGGGCAACCGCCGTGGCTAGCTCGTTGCGGCGGACCAGGAGGTAGGTCACCGGGACCGCGGCCAGGCCGATCGCACCGCAGGCCCAGAACGCCAACTGGAAGCCGCTGGTGAGTGCCGCGGCTGGTGCGGTGCCCTGGCGCAGCAGGGTGCCGGCGTGGGTAGCGGCGACAGTGGACGCTATCGCGACGCCGACCGCTCCGCCGAGCTGCTGGGAGGTGTTGATCAGCCCGGAGGCCAGGCCGGCCTCCCGCTCGCCGACCCCGGCCAGCCCCGCGATCGAGACCGGGATGAAGGCAAACGCGGTGCCGATCCCCACGACGATGAACGGCCCGGCCAGGCTGGCCCAGAACTGCCCGTGCACCGGCACCTGGGTTGACCACAAGATGCCGCCGCCGATCATCGCCATGCCAGCCGCCATCACCAGCCTGGCCAGACCCCGGGTGACCAGCGCCTGGGACAGGCCGGCGAAGGCGACCGAGCTGAGAGCCATCGCCAGCCAGGCGAGGCCGGCCTTCAGCGCGGAGTACCCGAGCACCTGCTGCATGTACAGGGTGCCGATGAAGATGTACGCGAAGAAGCTGCCGCCGAGCAGCACGCCGACCGCGTTCGCGCCCGCCAGCGTCTTCACCCGGAAGATCCGCAGCGGCATCAGCGGCGTCTCCACGCGCGTCTCGACGACCACGAAGGCGGCGAGCAGGGCGGCGGACACCGCGAGCAGCGACACCGTCCGGACGGTACCCCAGCCGACCGCCGGGGCGGTGGAGACCGCGTAGACCAGCAACGACAGGCCGCCGGTCACCGTAACCGCGCCGAACGGGTCATAGCGCCGCCGCGCGGTGGCGAGCCGGCTCTCCGGCACCAAGCGCGGGGCCAGCGCCAGCGCAGCCGCACCGACAGGGACGTTGAGGAAGAAAATGTACTGCCAGCCCGCGTACCGGGTGAGCAGCCCGCCGGCGATCACGCCGACGGCTGCGCCGCTCGCCCCGATGGCCCCCCACACGCCCAGTGCCTTGTTGCGCTCGGCGCCCTCGGGGAACATGTTCATCACGACCGACAGCGCCGCTGGCAGCACGATCGCCGCGCCGAGCCCTTGCAGGAAGCGCATCGCGATCAGGAACCCCTCCGCGGTCGCCAGCCCGCAGCCCAGCGAGGCCGCGGTGAATACCGCCAGGCCGGCCATGAGGATGCGGCGGCGGCCCAGCAGGTCCGCGGCGCGGCCGCCGAGCAGCAGGAAGCCGCCGAAGGTGAGCGCGTAGCCGGTGACGACCCACTGCAGGGCCGATTCGGGCATGTGCAGCTTGCTGCCGATGGTCGGCAACGCGACGTTGACGATCGCGAGGTCCGCGACCGTCATGAAGAACGAGACCGCCAGCACCGCGAACGCGCGCCAGCGATGGACCTGATTCAAACGTGGACCCTCCGGGCGGCGGTAGCCGATCGCGCCGGAACGCTGCTGTCTTGACATGCGGGCTCCCTGTGGGTGAGGCGGGCCTAAGCCGTGTTCACCTCCACAGATCCGGGACGCACGGAAAACTGACCGGGGAACGGCCGGAGCAGAAAATTCGCTGCCGGCCGGTTAGTTTCGCGGCCGGCTCGGATCTGTACCGGTGATCGCGCGGTACGCAACGTCCGGAGGAAGCAGCCATGGCTGTCAGCGAGGATTTCGTCCGTCTCACCGACCCGTTCCGGCCTGAGTTGCTGGCGCACTGCTACCGCATGCTGGGCTCGGTCCACGATGCCGAGGATCAGGTGCAGGAGACCATGATCCGTGCCTGGCGGTCCTACGGCGAATTCGAGGGGCGGGCGTCGCTGCGGACCTGGCTGCACCGGATCGCGACCAACTCCTGCCTGCGCGCGCTGGAGAACAGCGGCCGGCGGCCGTTGCCGTCCGGCCTTGGCGCTCCGGGCGAGTACCCCGAAGCTCCGCTGGCCGAGGCGCGGGCGGAGGTTCCGTGGCTCCAGCCCGTTCCCGACGCGCTGGTGAGCGCCGGGTTCGCCGATCCAGCCGAGATCGTCGCGTCGCGGCAGAGCATGCGGCTGGCCCTGATCGCCGCCTTGCAGTACCTGCCCGCCCGGCAGCGCGCCGTGCTGATACTGCGCGACGTGCTCGGCTGGCGGGCCGCGGAGGTCGCCGACCTGCTCGGCACGACGACGATCGCGGTGAACGGCATGCTGCAGCGCGCACGGGCTCGGCTGGCGCAGGCGGCACCCGACGAGGACCAGATTCACGAGCCCGCCGAGCCGGCCGACCGTGACCTGCTCGACCGGTACGCCTCGGCGTTCCAGGACGCCGACGTCACCGCGGTCGTGCGACTGCTGCGCGAGGATGCCGTGTTCGAGATGCCGCCGGAGGTGACCTGGTTCGCCGGACGGGAGCTGATCGGGCGCTTCCTGCGGGCTCGGGTCCTCACCGAACCCGGCCGCTTCCAGATGATCCCGGTGGCCGCCAACGGCCAGCCCTCGTTTGCCGCCTACCTGCGCGGCTACGACGGCGGGTACCACGCGCACTCGATATGCGTGCTCACCATCGCCGCATCACGCGTCGCACGGGTCACCTCGTTCAACGACCCGGGCCTGTTCGGCGCCTTCGGCCTGCCGCAGGCCGTTCCGGCTGCCGCGGCCCCGGTGCCGGGCCGATGACCTCGGCCGTCGCGGCAGCATGGCCGGCCGACGGTGCCCGGCTGCTCGCACCGTCGATCAGCTATGCGCTCGGCATGGCCCTCGCCGTCACGCCGGAGCTCCTGTCCTGCCCGACGCCATGCGGGGAATGGGACCTGCGGATGCTGCTACGGCACGCCTGTGAATCACTGGCCGCGTTCGGTGAGGGCATCGAAGCCGGGTACGTTTACCTGCACCCCGCCGCAGAGGACGGGGGCCTGGCGGCTGACCCCGTCCGCGCGTTCCGCGATCGCGCCGGCCAGTTGCTGGATGCCTGGACCGGTCCCGGCTGCCAGCGCCAGGTCGTCGAGATCGCCGGCTGCCCGCTGGCGGCCAGCGTCATGGCCGCTGCCGCAGCCCTCGAGGTCGCCGTCCACGGGTGGGACATATCCCGGGCGTGCGGGCAGTGCCAGCCGATCCCGCACGCCCTGGCCGTCGACCTGCTGACGATAGCCCCGGTGCTGGTCCCCCGCGCCGGCCGCCACCCGCTGTTTGCGGAGCCGGTCACCGTGGCGGCTACGGCCGGCCCCAGCGACCGGCTCGCCGCCTTCCTCGGGCGCTCCCCGGCCATGATGCAACCGGCTGACTTAACTGGCGTGCGGGCGGGGTTGACCGGCGGGCCCGCGTGGGGGCCGTCGGCATGTGCCTGACCGGAGGATTCGCACTCGCGGTGCTCGCTGACGCGCCCGTCGCCGCCCCGGTACTGGCCCAGCCGTCATCCCCGGCGCCCGCGGGTAAGGCCCGCCGGGCCGACCTCGGGCTCAGCCCTGGCGACCTGACGTCGGTGAAGGCCAAGGTCGCGGCCGGGTGCCAGGTGCTCGGCCTGCTGGCAGGAGATCACGGCGACCGCCCTTCCGCTACCTGGACAGGGTGGCGAGCTTGCGGAAGTCCCAGCTGACCAGCTTCTCGGGGGTGAGCCGGAGCCAGGCGTGGCGGCCGTCGGGCGGAAACTTGACCCCGCCGGTGTACTTGTCGGCGAACAGCTGCTCGACCTGGTCGAGAACCGGATCGGGGGTGGCGGTGCGCGGTGCGTCGCCGACCGGGACCACCGCGCCGGACAGTTCCACCCCGCGCAGCTCCATGTACTCCACACCCGCGTCGATGACGACGGCGACCCGGGGGTCGCGCATCAGGTCGGTCCACCGCTGGCTGCGCACCACCGAGCTCAGCCACAGCGCGCCGCTGTCCCAGACGAACCACAGCGGCGCCACGTGCGGCCGCCCGTCCTTGCTTGAGGTCGCCACCCGGCAGGTCCGCTCGGCCGCCAGGAACTCATCGACCTCGGCCGCCGTCATGGCGATCGCCCGGCCGCGGCGCTGGGGCCGCCCGGTCATGACCGTCCTTCTTCTTCCCCGCCGGAGCGGCGCGGCGGCACGTAGTTCAGGAACCCCGTTTCCCCGGGGTTCGCATCCGCCTGCCGGGTATTACGCTTAAGTGCGTCGGTCAGCGCGGCCAGCCGCGTCTCGAGGACGGCCCGCCGCTCCGCGGGCGGGTCCTCCCGCAGCGCCGCTTCCGTGGCCTCGATCTCCTCCCGCAGCCGGATGGCGGATTCGTTGAACGTCAGCAGGTCGTGATCTTCCTCGTCGCGAGCCAGCTCATCCCCCATGCGCGCCTCCCTCGGCCGTCGCCTTTCCTTTACCAATAGCACAATAGGTTATATGATCAATCCACTGCCAGAAAGCTGAAGGATGGGACGATGCCGCTCCAGGACCACATGCAGATCATCTCGGTAGACGACCACCTGATCGAGCATCCCCGGGTGTTCACCGACCGCCTCGCTGCAAAGTACCTCGCGGAAGGGCCGCGCATCGTCGAAGACGAGAAGGGCCGCCACATCTGGCACTTCGAAGACAAGGTCTTCCCTTACATCGGGCTCAACGCGGTCGCTGGCAAGACTCCCGAGCAGTACGGCCTTGAGCCGCTGCGCTTCGACGACATGATCCCCGGCTGCTATGACCCGGTCGAGCGGGTCAAGGACATGGACGTGGACGGGGTGCAGGCGGCGTGCTGCTTCCCCTCCTTCCCCGGCTTCGGCGGCCGCGTCTTCCTCAACGCGACCGACAAGGACCTGGCGTTCGCCTGCCTGCAGGCATGGAACGACTTCAGTATCGACGAGTGGTCCGGCAGCGCCCCCGGCCGGTACGTGCCGCTGGCGCTGCTGCCGATCTGGGACGTCAACCGCTGCGTGACCGAGCTGAAGCGGGTCGCCGCCAAGGGGGCGCGGGTCGTGTCGTTCCCCGACAGCCCGGTGCCGCTGGGCCTCCCGTCGTTCCACAGCGACCACTGGGGCCCGCTGTGGGACGTCTTCGAGGACACCGGCGTGGTGGTCAGCCTGCACTTCGGGTCAGGCAGCTTCGTCCCCGGCTTCTCCGCCTCGGCCAAACAGCTCGCGCCGAACTACAAGGGCGGCGAGTTCAAGTCGGTCTCCGCCCGCACCGACGGCAACGTCAGGAACGACGACGACGCGCCGACCTGCACCTCCTTCGTCGTGTACGCCACCAACCTGATGTGGACCGCCTCCGACCTGGTCTTCTCCGGGCAGCTGCAGAAGCACCCCAAGCTCAAGTTCATGCTCGCCGAGGGCGGCATCGGCTGGTTCCCCTACATCAGGGAGCGGATGGACCAGGTCTGGTCGCGGCACCGCTACTACCAGCCGATCGACTTCGACACCCGGCCCAGCGAGCTGTTCAGCAAGCACTTCTGGGGCTGCTACATCGAGGACGAGTACGGTATCGCGAACCGCCACACGATCGGCATCGACCGCATCTGCGTCGAGATCGACTACCCGCACTCGGACAGCAACTGGCCCAACAGCCGCAAGCAGATCGCGGAGTCGCTGCGGGACGTGCCCGACGACGAGGCGCACAAGATCGTCGAGCTCAATGCCCGTGAAGTCCTCAACTTCCCGCGTGGCTGAGGAACCCGCCATCCAGCGACCGCTTCCCCAGCCCAGCCTGGCCAGCGCCGAGTTCTGGACGGCAGGCAGCGACGGGGTGCTGCGCATCGCCCGCTGCGCCGGCTGCGGTGCCTACACCCACCCGCCGCTGCCCCGCTGCCGGTCCTGCCGCGGCGACCAGGTGACGATGGCCCCGGTCTCCGGCCGGGGCGTGGTCGCCGGGTTCACCGTCAACCACCAGCAATGGCTGGCGGACTTCCCGCCGCCCTACGTCATCGCCGTGGTGGCGCTGGAAGAGGACGACGGGGTGCGCCTCACCACCAACATCGTCGGCTGCCCGGCCGATGACGTGCGCATCGGCCTGCCCGTCCGGGTGCTGTTCGAGAAGGCGGGCGACGTCTACGTCCCGCTGTTCGAGCCGGACCCGGGCCGGGCCGGGCAGACGCTCGCCGTCCCCGCTGTCCGCGACATCGGCGCGCCCCGTCCCCGGGTTTCCCCCCGTAAGTTCGAGGAACGGGTGGCACTGACTGGGGTCGGCCAGTCATCTGTCGGGCGCAGGCTGATGGTCGACCCGCTGCGACTCACCGCCGACGCCTGCCTCGCCGCGGTGGCGGACGCCGGGCTCACCCTGGACGAGATCGACGGGCTGTCCACCTACCCGAGCCGGGTGGGATCGCCCGGTTTCTCCGAAGGCGGCATCGGCCCGCTCGCCGAGGCGCTGCAGCTCAGGCCGACCTGGATCAACGGCGCGGGCGACACCCCCGGGCAGAGCGGCGCCATCGTCGCCGCCATGCTCGCGGTCGCGTCCGGGCTGTGCCGTCACGTGCTGTGCTTCCGCACCCTGTGGGAGTCGTCGTTCGCGGCCCTGGTGCGGGCGGGCAAGTGGGCGCAGCCGCCGTCGCGTGCGACCGGGATGACCGAGTTCCTCTCGCCGTTCGGCGCGATGTCGGCCGCGAACTGGATCGGGGTGCACGCGTCGCACTACTTCCACCACTACGGCGGCGACCGCGAAATGCTCGGCTGGATCGCGGTCAACTCGCGCGCCAACGCCGCCCGCAACCCGGAAGCGGTCTACCGCGAGCCGATCACCATCGACGACTACTTCGCCGCCCGGATGGTGACCACCCCGTTCGGGCTCTACGACTGCGACGTGCCGGTCGACGGCGCCGTGGCGGTGGTCGTCTCCGCGGTAGAGACCGCGGCGGACCGCCCGCGCCCGCCGGTGCTCGTCGAGGCGGTCGGCACCCAGATCCTGGAACGGCTGAGCTGGGACCAGGACACGCTGTCGCACGAGCCGCAGACCCAGGGACCGGCCAGGCACCTGTGGAGCAGGACCAGCCTGCGGCCGGACGACGTGGACGTGGCCATGCTGTACGACGGCTTCACCTTCAACGCGGTCTCCTGGATTGAGGCGCTCGGGTTCTGCGAGCCGGGCGGCGCCCGCGACTTCATCGACGAGGGCCGCGGCATCGCCCTCGACGGCGGCCGGCTGCCGCTGAACCCGCACGGCGGCCAGCTGTCGGCCGGCCGCCTGCACGGCTTCGGGCACGTCAGGGAGGCGATGCTGCAACTGCGCGGCGAGGCCACGGGCCGCCAGGTACCGGACGTCCGTGTCGCGGTGGTGACAACAGGAGGCGGCGCGCCCGGCGGCGCGCTGCTGTTGCGGCGTCCCTAGCGACGCGCGCGAAAAGCGGAAAGAAGAAAGGACTACAGATGCTGCAGCCGATGCGGGGCGTGCGCGTGCTCGAGGTGGCCCAGTTCACCTTCGTGCCCGCGGCAGGCGCGATCCTGGCGGACTGGGGCGCCGAGGTGATCAAGGTCGAGCACGCCGAGCGGGGCGACGGCCAGCGCGGCCTGACCACCGTCCTCGGGGTGGACGCGATCATGAAGGGGAGCCGCTTCTCCCCGATCTTCGAGGGACCCAACCGGGGCAAGCGCAGCGTGGGCCTGGCCCTGGAGGTGCCCGAGGCCCGGGCGGTGCTCGATGAGCTGATCAAGCGCAGCGACGTCTTCCTCACCAACTTCCTGCCCGGCGCGCGGGCCAAGCTGCGCATCAACCTCGAGGACGTCCGCAAGGTCAACCCCGACATCATCTACGTGCGCGGTTCCGGCTTCGGCGCGCGCGGCCCCGAGGCGGACAAGGGCGGCTATGACATGACCGCCTTCTGGGCCCGGGGCGGCAGCGGGGCGGGGGCCACCCCGGCCGGCGCCGACCGGCTGTCCCCGATGCCGGCCGGCGGTTACGGCGACAACATCGGCGGCATGACCATCGCGGGCGGCATCGCCGCCGCCCTGTACGCCCGCGCCACCACCGGCGAGACCTCCGTCATCGACGTGTCGCTGCTCGGCGTGGGCGCCTGGGCGACGCAGTTCACCGCCAACCTGGCCATGCAGGCGGGCGGCGTGCCGCCGCGGCCGCCGGTGCCGCGGCACGGCTCGGCCAGGAACCCCCTCATCGGCCCCTACCGGACCTCCGACGACCGCTGGATCCTGTTCTCGATGCTGCAGCCCGGCCGCTACTGGGCCGAGTTCTGCAAGGTCAGCGGGCACGAAGAGCTGATCACCGACGAGCGCTTCGACACGGTTGAGAAGCTGATGGCCAACGCCCCGGTGGCAGGCGAGCTGGTGGCGGGCATCATGGCCGAGAAGACGTTCGACGAGTGGCTCGAGATCCTGGCCACCATCGAGGGCCAGTGGGCGATCGTGCAGGACTCCTGGGGCGTCGCCAACGACGTGTCGCTGCGGGCGAACGGCATGATCGCCAGCTTCGACGACGCCGACGGCATCCGCCGCGAGCTGATCGCCAACCCCGTCCAGTTCGACGAGACCCCGGCCACGCTCCGCCGCGGCCCGCTGTTCGCCGAGCACACCGACGAGGTACTGCACGAACTCGGGTTCACCGACGACCGGCTGGTAGAGCTGAAGATCGCCGGCGCGATCACCTGACCGGAGGATGACTCATGACCGAGCCCTTTTTCCACGTCGGCATCCTGGTCAGGGACGTCGAGGCGGCCCGGGCCGACTTCGCCGCCAAGCTCGGGCTGGAATTCGAGCCAACCCGCAGCCAGCGGATCGCCACCGGCGAGACGACCAGGTTCTGCTACTCGCTCCAGGGGCCGCCTTACCTGGAGCTGGTGGAGATGACCGGGACCGGGAGCTGGTCCGCCGGCCAGCCCGAGGGCTTCCACCACATCGGGATCTCCGACCCGAGCGTGCCCGCCCGCTGCGCCGCCTTCGGCGATCAGGCCGACCTGATCGCACCGGGGGAGGACGGCGCGCCGCGGGTGGTCCTCACCCGCCCGGAGGCGCTGCACGGCGTCCGCGTCGAGTACTTCGACGCCGGCGTCGCGGCCTACTTCCTGCAGCACCTGAGCAGCCGGACAGTCAGCTCCTGAACCCGGGCTGCTACGCGGCAAGCCCGCCGCGGTCAGTCGCGCCGGGCGCGCGGCCACCGGCCCCGGATTGTGCGCCAAGCGGCCCCGGCGGTCCAGCGCCGGTCCCGCCCAGCGGAATCCGGTTCACCGCGTTTCCCCGCACCTCTTGACAGCCTGGCTCGGGAAGCTGATTATGAATAGAATACTGATTAATCTAATTTTTCAGCTAGGGGGCTCAAGCTGTGCCGGTGACATCGATCATCGAGGGGGCAGAGCCCCTAGCGCCCGCGATGCTGCGGGGACGCGACGAGGAGTGCGTCGACCGCCGTCCCCCGGAGCACACGGTCCTTGGCCGCAGCGCCTGCATCATGGAGGCGTTCAACGGCGGTAAGCAGGTGCTCAGCCTGGCCGACCTGAACAAGCGAACTCACCTGCCGAAGTCGACCCTGCACCGCCTGGTCGACCAGCTGTGCCAGGTCGGGTGGCTGGAACGCGAACAGGGCGGCTACCGCGTCGGCCTGCGGATGTTCGAGCTCGGCACCCTCGCGGTAGCGGGGAACCGGCTCCACGAGGCCGCGTTCCCGCACCTGCAGGCGCTCGCGTCGCGCACCGGGCTGGCGGCGCAGCTCGCCATCCTCGACCACGCCGAGGTGGTCTACCTGGAACGGATCGTGGTGGGCCCGATCCGGCTGCCCACCCGGCGCGGCGGCCGCAAGCCCGCCTACTGCACCGCGCTCGGCAAGGCGATAGCAGCCTACGACGACGACGCCATCCGCCTGGTGACCTCGGCCCCGATGCCGCGGAAGACGACCAAGACGATCACCGACCCGGTCGCCCTGTGCGCGGAGCTCAAGCACGTTCGCGAAGCCGGGGTGGCCTTCGACCGCGGCGAGGCCTACGAGGAACTCGTGTGCGTCGCCGCCCCGATCCGCAGCTCCGGCTACCCGATCGGCGCGGTCTCCGTCACCGGGCCGGCCGACCGGATGCGGTGGGGCGTGGCGGCCGAGGCCGTCCGCGGCACGGCGGCCACCATCTGGAACGCCAACCTCAACCTCAGCCTCAGGGGCGGGATCCCGCGTAGGTTACCGTCACCGCTGCTCCTCGCCAGATTCCGTTAACGCCGAGGGTAAGGCTCCGGTCAGGAGGCCGTACCCCGAGGCGGTTGAGTGAAGCAGTTTGCCTGGCGGTCACCGCGCCGGCGGTGCCCCGGTGGCGGGTCCGCCGCCGGATTTACCGGTAAACAAATCACAACCGGTAAAGAAAACGCGCGTAGGACGCTTTTTCTTTACGTCGGGTGAAAAGTTTACCTGGGCCCCGGGCCCCGGGCCTCCGGTCCACCCGGGTCCCGGGCGGCGGCGGCCGCGCCGGTTACCCGGGCGCCCCGGCGCGAACCGCCCGCCCGCCGCCACGGCGACCCGGGTCATGACCACCCGGCGGACTACTTGAGCAGTGCGCCCAGGTCGACGGCGAGCGGCACGCCGGTGATGTACCGGGCCTCGTCGCTGACGAGGAAGAGGATCGCGTTGCTGATGTCCTCCGGCTCAACCCAGCCGTGCGGCAGCACGTGCATGAACTGCGCGATGATCGGCTCGGCGTCGGCCGCGGTCGGGTGCTCCAGGTCGGGACGGAACATCTTGAACGCGCCCTCGTTCATGAACATCGGGGTGTTCACGTTGGTCGGCAGGACCGAGTTGACCCGGATGTGGTGCGGGCCGAGCTCCACCGCGAGGGTCCGCATCAGCCCGATCACGCCGTGCTTGGCCGAGATGTAGTGGCTCATGCCCGGCATCGCCTTCGCGCCGCCGACGGAGCTGGTGAGCACGATCGCCCCGCCGCGGCCGCCCGCGATCAGGTGCGGGATGGCCGCCCGGGCGGTGTTCCACGGGCCGGTCAGGTTGATGTCGATGGTGTTATGCCAGTTGTCCACGCTCATGTCCTGGACCGTGCCGCCGATGCTGGCGATGCCCGCGTTGGCCACCACGATGTCCAGCCGGCCGAGTTCGGCGACGCCGGCGTCGACCGCCGCCTTGACCGCGTCCAGGTCGCGCACGTCCGTCTGGATCGCGATGATCCGCCGGTCCTGTGCCTCCACCAGCTTGACCGTCTCGGCGAGGTCGTCGGGTGTGGACATCGCCAGGGCGCCCTCGACGTCCTGGCAGATGTCGATCGCGATGATGTCGGCGCCTTCAGAAGCCAGCTTCACCGCGTGGCTGCGGCCCTGGCCGCGGCCGGCACCGGTGATGAAGGCGACCTTGCCATCGACTCTTCCTGGCATGCTCGTTACCTCGCTTCTTGGTTGGTGGTGGCAGCGTTGTTGGTGCCCGCGTTGACGGTGCCGGCGCTGGTGGTATCGGCCGCCGCGCGGACGGCGGCCAGGATGCCCTGGTAGCCGGTGCAGCGGCACAGGTTGCCGGACAGGGCCGCACGGACCTCCTCGTCCGTGGGGCTGGGGTTGTCGCGCAGGAACGCGGTCACCGAGGTGACGAAGCCGGGGGTGCAGAAGCCGCACTGCAACCCGTGGTGCTCACGGAACGCCTGCTGGACGGGGGAAAGCGTGCCGTCGGGCGCGGCGATGCCCTCCACGGTCGTGACCGAGCCGCCGTCGGCCTGCACCGCGAACACGAGGCACCCGCGTACCGCCTGCCCGTCGAGCAGGACGGTGCACGCGCCGCACACCCCGTGCTCACAGCCGAGGTGCGTGCCGGTGAGCTGGCAGCGCTCGCGGAGGAAGTCGGCCAGGGTCAGCCGCGGCTCCACGACAGCTCTCCTGAGCTGCCCGTTGACGGTGACCTCGATGCTGACGTCAGCCACTGGCTGCCTCCTTGACGGCCTTCTCCCAGGCGCGGGCCACCATGGCCGCGCCCAGCTTCTTCCGGTAGCCGGCGCTGCCGTGCAGGTCGGACGGGACCGCGTCCAGGTCCGCCACCGCGGCCCGCCCGACATCGGCTGGGTCGATCTCGCGAACGGAGCGGCCGAGAACGCCCGCCTCGGCGGCGGCGGCACGCAGCGCGACCGGGCCGAGGCCGAACAGGGCGATGCCGCTCGCGCTGACCTGGCCGCCGGGATCGAGCCCGGCCGCGACGGCCGCGCCCGCCACGGCGAAGTCGCCGGGGCGGCGGGCGAACTCCTCGATCGCGAAGCCCTGCCGCCCGCCCGGAATGTTGACTGCCGCCGGGAAGCTGACCCCGGTGAGCAGCTCGTCGGGCGCGAGCGCGGTGGCCCAGATGCCGGTGAAGAACTCCGCCGCCGGGATCGTCCGCTGGCCGCGGGGCGAGAGCGCCTCGACGGTCGCGTCCAGGGCCAGCGCCACCGCCGGGTACTCGGCCGCCGCGTCGGCGTGGGCCAGCGATCCGCCGATCGTGCCCCGGTTGCGGATCTGGAAGTGGCCGATCAGCGGCGTGGCGCGGGACAGCAGCGGCACGTGCCGGGCGACCCGGTCCGAGTGGCCGATCTCCGCCTCGGTCGTGCCCGCGCCGATCCACACGGATGAACCGCGCTCCTCGATACCGCGCAGCGCCGTGATCCGGCGGATGTCGATGAGGTGCTCGAAGACCGCGAGCCGCAGGGCCAGCACCGGGACGAGGCTCTGCCCGCCGGCGATCACCTTCGCGCCGTCGCCAAGCTCGGCGAGCAGGTCGACCGCCTCCTTGGCGCTATCCGGTGCGTGGTACTCGAACGGAGCCGGCTTCACTGGCTGCCCCCCGCTTCGTCGATCAGCCCGGCGACGACCGCCGGGGAGAGCGGGAGCCTGGTGATCGTCACCCCGAACGGGGCGAGCGCGTCCGCCACCGCGTTGACGACGGCCGGCGGCGCGCCGATCGCGCCGCCCTCGCCGACGCCCTTGTACCCGCCGGGTTCGGGGCCTGGTGCCGTCTCGACGTGCGCGTACTCGATCAGCGGCACCTCGGTCGCGGTGGGCAGCAGGTAGTCCATGAAGGTGGTGGCGACCGGGTTGCCGTCGGCGTCGTAGGCAAGCTCCTCAAGCAGCGCGCCGCCGATGCCCTGCACGACGCCGCCGGCGATCTGGCCCTCGACGACGGCCGGGTTGATCATGTGCCCGCAGTCCTCGCCGACGACGTAGCGCAGCAGCGTCACCTTGCCCGTCATGCTGTCGACCTCGCACGTGCACACGTGCGTGGCGCACGCCCACAGGCCCATGCCCGTCGCCGCGTACCGGGCGGACGCCTCAAGCCCCGGCGACATCCCTGGCGGCAGCGCGTACGGCTGGAAGTAGGCGATGTCGGCCAGCTCGGCGAAGCTGACCCCGGCCTCGGGGTCGCCCTTCACCGCCGCCCGGCTGCGCGCGAGCTCGATATCGGCCTCGCTCGCCTCCAGCTTGTGCGCGGCCAGCTTGGTGAGCTTGTCCCGCAGCTCGGCCGCCGTGACCCCGACGGCCCCGGCGATCATCGAGCCGCTGCGGCTGCCGCCGGTGCCCGCGCCGAACGGCGTGACCGCGGTGTCGCCCTGGATGGTGTGCACGTCCGCGATGTCGGCCCCGAGCGCGTCCGCGGCCAGCTGCACCGCCGTGGTCTCCAGGCTGTTCCCGGTCGAGCCGCCGGCCACGTAGACGTTGACCTTCCCCGACGGCTCGATCCGGATGGTCGCGCCCTCGGTCGCGTAGACGCCGAACGCGGGCGTCGTCGGCTCGGCATAGCAGGAGATCCCGACGCCCAGGTACCGGCCGCGGGAGCGGGCGGCGGCCTGCTCCGCGCGGAACGCGTCGTAGTCCAGCACCGCCAGGGCCTGCTCCAGTGTCTCCAGCGGGTCCATGTGGTCATACGGCATGCCGGTCGGGCTGGAGTACGGCATCTCGTCCCGGCGCAGCAGGTTCCGGCGGCGCAGCTCCGCCGGGTCGATGCCCATCCGGCGGGCCGCGATGTCGAGGGTGACCTCGCGGGCCAGGGTCTCGAACGCCCACGGTCCCCGGTAGGCGACCCGGCCGGGGGTGTTCGAGAACACCGAGGCGTGGGTAAACGTCCCCGCCGAGACCCGGTAAGGACCGGGAAAGATCATCGGGGTCGCCGCGCCGGTGCCGACCGGCCACGGCGTCGGGTACGCGCCGACGTCCTGCACGTGGTCGAGCGACGCGGCCCGCAGCGTCCCGTCCGCGCCGAAGGCGAGCCGCGCCGTGCCGTGCTCATGCCGCGCCGTTCCCGCGGCCATCAGGTTCTCCCGGCGGTCCTCGATCCACTTGACCGCGGCGGGCAGTTTCCGTGCCGCCAGCAGGACGCAGATGTCCTCGCGCATCGGCACGACCTTCTGCCCGAAGCCGCCGCCGACGTCCCGGGTGATCACCCGGACGCTGTGCTCGGGGATGCCGAGCAGCCGGGCCGCGAACATCCGCACCTCGTGCGGGGCCTGCGTGCCGGCCCAGACGGTCAGCTCGCGGCTGCCCCGCGACCATTCCGCGACCAGGCCGCGGGTCTCCAGCGGGACCGCGCCCTGCGCCTGCTCCCAGATCGTCTCGCTGACCACGTGCGCGGCTGAGGTGTAGGCGTCGGCGATCGTCTCCGCGGGCGCGCCGGCCAGCTCGCCCGCCAGGTTGGCGGCGTAGCCCTCGTGCACCAGCGCCTCCGCCGTCCGGGCGGCCGCGTAGTCGGCGACCGCGGGCAGCGGCTCGTAGCCGACGTCGACCAGCTCGGCGGCGTCCTCCGCGAGGTAACGGCTCCCGGCCACGACGAGGGCCACGATGTCGCCGGCGAACCGTGCCTCGCCGGCCGCGAGCGGCGGCCGCGGCGTGTCGGGGACCATGCTCCCCGTCCCGGTGTACCAGGCCTCCACCACGTCCCCGTTGAGGTCGTCGGCCGTGAAGACGGCGTGCACGCCGGGCAGTGCCAGCGCGGCCGCGGTATCGACTCTCGCGATGCGCGCCCGCGGGTGCGGGCTGCGGACGAAGCTGGCGTGCAGCATGCCCGGCCGGGTGACGTCGTCGACGAAGGTGCCCGCCCCGGTCAGCAGCCGGGCGTCCTCGACGCGCCGCACCCGGCTGCCGGCGTAGCGGGCCGCGGCGGTATCCGGGAGCGGGGCGGCGCTCATCCGACCACCAGCGGCAGCTTCTCCCAGCCGCGCACCGACGAGGTGTTCTGCAGCTTGGCCGCGTCCCAGTCGACCTCCCAGGACGGCCAGCGCTTGAGAATCTCCTCGAGCGCGACGCGGCCCTCCAGCCGGGCCAGGGCGGAGCCGAGGCAGTAGTGCGGGCCGAGGATGAAGGTCAGGTGCATGTCCTTCTTACGGTGGATATTGAACGTGTCCGGGTCGGCGAAGCGCCGTGGGTCACGGTTGGCCGCGCCCACCATGCACAGCAGCGCGCTGCCCGCGGGCACCGTCTGCCCGTACCACTCGACGTCCTGTTTCACGTAGCGGGCGTTGAACGGCCCGGGCGGCTCGCAGCGCAGCACCTCCTCGACCGCGCCGGGGACGAGGGACCGGTCGGCGGCGAGCTCCGCCCGCTGGCCGGGGTGCTTCGCGAGAGTGGAGCCCATCCAGCCGATGAGCCTGCCGGTCGTCTCGTTCCCCGCGCCGCCGATGACCGTGACGTACATCAGCACCTCGTCGCGGGTCAGCGTGCGGGTCACGCCGTTCTCGTCTGTGAACTCGGCCTTGATCAGCTCGGTCATCACGTCGTCGGACGGGTGGGTGTACCGCCAGTCGATGTACTCGCCCATCGCCTCGTGGGTGAGGACGACCTCCTCGCTGAAGTCGATCTTGCCGCCGTCCTCGGTCAGGATCTTGGCGTTGGACTCGTTGCGGAAGGCGACCTGCCCCTCCTCGGGGATGCCGAGCAGCATGCCGATGACCCTCATCGGCATCTCCAGGCCCAGCTTCTCGATGAGGTCGAACCGGGTCTCGCCGACCAGCGGGTCCAGGCAGGCGTTGCAGTACTCGCGCACCAGCGGCTCAAGTTCGGCGATCCGGCGCGGCGAGAACACCCGGGCGAGCAGCTGCCGGTGGATGTTGTGGATCGGCGGGTCCTCCATGATGAGCGTGCCCGGCGGGATGTCCACGTTCAGCTTGATCAGCTCGAGCATGACGCCGCGGGCGGAGGAGTACGTCGCGGTGTCCGTCAGCACCCGTTCCACGTCGGCGTAGCGGCTGACCGCGTAGAAGTCATGCGGCTCGTTGTAGTAAAGCGGGGCCTCCTCACGCATCCGGTTGAACAGCGGCCACGGATCGGCCGCGAAGCGGGCGTCGTACGGGTCCCAGTAGAGGGCGCCAGAGTCCACGCGGTGAGCCTCCCGTCGTTGGGTAAGCGGTCAATTATCTATATAAATCAGATTCCGAACGAAGGCAAGGTTCCACTGACACTTGTCAGTGACTCTTGTCAGTGGCGGCTGTCAGTGAGCGGCGTGTACCATCGGGGTGCCATGGCAACTGGGGAGCACGCGCCCAACGGGCGTGAGGTGAAGCGGCAGGAGACACGCCAGCGCGTGTACGCCGCGGCGGTGGCGGAGTTCCGGCGGGTCGGCCTGGCCGCCGCCGACGTCAGCGTCATCGTCAAGGAGGCGGGCGTCGCCCGCGGCACCTTCTACTTCCACTTCCCGACGAAGGAGCACATCCTCGCCGAGCTTGAGCGGCACGAGGAGGCGCGGCTGGCCGCCCAGCTGGAAAAGTTCCTGGCCCGGCCGCATGACCTGGGCGCCGCCCTGGCCGAGACCGTCCGGCTGATGGCCCAGATGGAACGGCGGGTCGGCAAGGTCCTCTTCCGCGAGATGCTCGCGCTGCACTTCTCACCGAACCGCCCGGAGGTACTGCCCGGCACCGACCAGTGGGCGGACTACCCGATGATGACCCTGGCGGTCCGGGCGATCGCGCTGGCCAAGGACCGCGGCGAGACGTACCCGGAGGCCGACCCGTTGCGCACGGCCCAGTTCTTCATGCTCGGCCTGTACGCGATGCTGATCACCAGCCATGACCTGTCGCGGGCGGAGCGGGCGGGGATCCTCGACAACTTCGTCGCCACGGTGCTGCGGAGCGTGGAAGCCCGTTAGCCGCCTATAACCGCATCCGCCTATAACCGCATCCGCCTATAACCGGCGCGTTGCCACAACCATCCGCCCATAACCGGCGCGTTGCCACAACCATCCGCCTATAACCGGCGCGTTGCCGCAACCATCCGCCCCCGGAGCCCGCGCATGGCCAGCCGCCGTCAGGTGTCGGTGTCGAGGCCGAGCGCCGCCAGCTCTCGTTCGGCGAAGAAGACCCGGCCGGTGTACTCCAGCGGGTTCTCGCAGGCCGCGAAGTAGGCCAGGATCCGGGCCGGGACGTCCATGGGCACCATCTTCGCGTCTTGCCGGTCGCCGAGATCGTGGTTCGCCTCGGCGCTTTCGGTGGCCACCCACCCGGGCATGACGCTCATGATGAACACGTTCTTGGCCGCCAGCTGCGGCGCGAGGACGTTGGACATCCGGTCAAGCGCCCGCTTGCTGGCGAAGTAGGCCGGCGACCACAGGGCGGGGATGTCCATGCTGGCGCCGGGCGCGGGGATGCCCCCGGTCTCGTCCCCGTGGTAGTACCGGACGCTGGAGGCGGGTGACGGCTCCTCGACCAGGCGGTGCGCTTCGGCGCTGCCGGTGGTGACGTTGAGTATCCGCCCGCCGCCGCGCGCCGCCATGCTCGGCACCACCAGCTGCATCAGGGTGAACGGGGCGTGCACGTTGACCGCGAAGTGGTGCAGCCAGTCGGCCCGTGGCATCTCGAGCAGCGGCGCCGACCAGTTGTAGCCGACGGTCACGGCGGCGTTGTTGACAAGGATGTCGACGCCGCCGAACCGGCCGACGGCCGAGTCGACGACCTTCTCCAGGTCGCCGGAGTCCGACAGGTCAGCGGCGACCGCGATCGCCTCAGCCCCGAGCGACTCGATCTCCTTGACCGTCTGGCCGATGGTGCCGGGCAGCTCGCCGCCGGACTCCTCGCCGCCGGACTCCTCGCCCCCGGACTCCTTGACGGTGCGCGCGGTGATCACCAGCCGCGCGCCGCGGCGGGCAAGCGCGAGTGCCGTGCGCTTGCCGATGCCGCGGCTCGAGCCGGTGACGATCGCCACCTTGCCAGACAGGTCCGCTTCCTGCTGCCGTTCCATCGCTAGCCGGCTGGGATCGCCAGTGACTTGGTCTCGAGGAACTCCTCAAGCCCGGCGGCGCCCATCTCCCGCCCGACACCCGACTGCTTGTACCCGCCGAACGGCACGTCGGGGCCGAACCAGGCGCCGCCGTTGACGCCGATGGTGCCGCTCCTGATCCGCCGCGCCACCGCCAGGGCCCGCTCCTCGCTGCCGAACACGGCGCCGGACAGGCCGTAGATGGAGTTGTTGGCGATCCGCACGGCGTCGTCGTCGCCGTCGTGCGGGATGATCACGAGGACCGGGCCGAACACCTCTTCCTGTGCGATCTCGCTGTCCGGGTCCACGTTGGTGAGCAGCGTCGGGGTGTAGAAGAACCCGGGACCGTCGACCTTCTCGCCGCCGGTCACCAAGGTGGCGCCGGCCGCGACCGCCCGCTGCACCAGGCCGTCGACCTTGTCCCGCTGCCGCTCGCTGATCAGCGGCCCCATGTAGTTGTTCTGGTCGGCCGGGTCGCCGTAGGTCACCTGGCCGAGCGCGGCCGTGACCGCCGCGACGATCGCGTCGTGCTGCTCGCGCGGCACGAGCATCCGGGTCGGGATCGCGCACCCCTGGCCCGCGTGCGAGCAGGTCGCGAACGCCGCCGTGCCGATGGGCCCGCGCAGATCGGCGTCGTCGAGCACGACCATCGCGGACTTGCCGCCGAGCTCGAGGAACACGCGCTTGATGGTCCCGCTGGCGGCGGCCATGATCCGGCGGCCGGTCGCGGTCGACCCGGTGAACGTCACCGCGTCAACGTCGGGCGAGGTGGTGAGCGCCTCCCCGACGGCCACGTCGGTGGAGGAGAGCACGTTGACCACGCCCGGCGGGATGTCGGTGTGCTCAGCGATCAGCTCGCCGAGCGCGAGCGTGATCAGCGGGTCGTCCGGCGCGGCCTTGAGCACCACCGTGCAGCCGGCCGCGAGGGCGGGCGACAGCTTCGCCAGTGCCAGCTGGGTCGGGTAGTTGTAGCCGATGATGGCGGCGACGACGCCGACTGGCTCCTTCTCGATCCAGCGGCGGTGCCGCTGGCCGCGGAACTCCATCTCGCCGATTTCCTGCGTCATCGGGTAGCCGGGAAGCAGGTCGGCGTAGTAGCGGACGATCCCGATCGGCTCCTCGAGCTGCGCACCGTAGGTGAGCACCCGGGGCGCGCCGACGTCGGCGATCGTCAGCTCGCGCAGTGCTTCTTTCTGCAAGCCCAGCGCCTGGTGCAGCTGGTCGAGGCAGCGGGCACGGAACGCGACATCGGTCGCCCAGCTGGTGGTGTCGAACGCGCGCCGGGCGGCGGCGATCGCGGCCTGCGCGTCGGCGACCGACGCGTCCGGCGCGTGGTCGAGTACCTGCCCGGTAGCGGGGTTGATCGACGGGTACGTCTGGTCGGCCGTGACCAGCTTGCCGTCGATGAGCATGCGATGCATCGGTTCTCTCCCTCGTGGGCGCAGGCTCGCGTTACCTTAACAGTAATATCAGAGCACTATTCATACCGGAACACCGTTTCACCAGGAATACTGGCCGCGGGAGGCTACCGATGACCACGCAGTACCCAGCCAGCTCGCTGGACGGCAAGGTGGTGATCATCACCGGCGCCGCGTCGGGGATGGGACGCGCGGCGGCGCTGCTGTGCGCCGCGCGGGGCGCCGCCGTGGTGGCGGCCGACCTGAACGCCGGCGGCGCCGCGGCGGTCGCCGCCGAGATCGAGGCCGCAGGCGGGACGGCGCTGGCCAAGGCGGCCGACCTGACCGCCGAAGACGACGTGGACCGGCTGGTCGAGGCGGCAGCCGGCCGCTTCGGCACCGTTCACGCGCTGCACAACAACGCGTACGCGGTTCACCCGGGCGCCGCCACCGATCTCATCGGGACCAGCCTCGAGGCGTGGGACTGGACCATCAGGACCTGCCTGACCAGCCAGTTCCTGTGCGCTCGGGCCGTCTTGCCGCACATGCTGCGCAACGGGACCGGATCGATCATCAACATGTCATCGGGGAACGGGTTCGGCGGCTCCACCACCGCCGCCGCGTACGGGGCGGCCAAGGCCGGCGTCGCCATCCTGACCAAGTACATCGCCACCCAGTACGGCAAGCGGGGCATCCGGTGCAACACCATCGTGCCCGGCTGGACGATCGCGACGGGCTGGACCGGGGCCGACGAGGGCAGCTTCACCGACGTGCAGCGCGGGCTGTTCCAGGCGGCAGTGGCGGACGTCTGCCTGGCCGACCTGGCGCGGCCGGAGGACATCGCGCCGGTGGTCGCGTTCCTGGCCTCCGACGACGCCCGGTACGTGCAGGCCGCGACCATCGACGTCAACGGCGGCCTGCTGGCCCACCTGCCCGGCGCCGCGGGCAGGCCAGCCCCCGCTCCGGACGCAGGCTGACGGCGGCATGAGCACCCCGCCGCGACGGCCCGGCGTCGGCGTCCTGTACCGGGCGACCGACCAGATGCGGTTCCTCGAACTGGCGCGCGCCGCCGCCGACCGGGGGTTCACCTCCCTCGTCCTCGGCGAGCACACGCACATCCCGGTCAGCTCCGACCCGTCCTGGTTTCCCGGCGGCGGCCCGGTCATCCCCGACAGCTACCCGCGGCTGCTCGACCCCTACGTCGCCCTGTCCTTCGTCGCGGCGCAGACCCCGCTGAAGATCGCCACCTGCACCTCGCTGCCGGCCATGCACGACCCGATCGCCCTGGCCAAGGCGCTCGCCACCCTCGACTTCCTGTCCGGCGGGCGGCTGACCCTCGGGGTCGGCTACGGCTGGAACCCGGACGAGTTCGCCAACCACGGCCGCGATTACGCCCACCGCCGCGCGATCGTGCGCGAGCACGTCGAGCTGATGCGGCAGCTGTGGACGGAGGTGGAGGCGGAGTACCACGGCGAGCACGCCAGCCTCGAGCGCAGCTGGTCGTGGCCGAAGCCCGCCCAGCCGTCGATCCCGGTCCTGCTCGGCGCGGCCGGGCAGCCGCTGGCGATGAAGGCGATCGTCGGCTGGGCCGACGGCTGGATGCCAGGCGGCCCCGTCGGCTACATCGCGGGTAAGCTCAGCGAACTGCGGCAGCGCTGGAGCGAAGCAGGCCGCCCCGAGTCCGGCCCGGTCGTGTGGGCCATCCAGGAGATCACCGATGACGACGCCTTCCGCGCCGACCTGGACCGCCTCGCCGGGCTCGGTGTCGCCGAAGTGCTGATCTCCTTCAACACCGTCGACCGGGACGAGATCCTCCCCGTCCTCGACCGCTACGCGAAAGTCATCGCCGCGCCCTTACATAAACAGTAATATCAAAGTACTATTCAACATCAAACAGCGGCTTATACCGGCCGCCGAGCCGAGGAGGAGTACTGATGGGACGCGTTCAGGGCAAGGTCGCCTTGGTCACCGGGGCCGGCCGCGGCCAGGGCCGCAGCCACGCGGTACGCCTCGCGGAAGAGGGCGCGGACATCATCGCGGTCGATATCTGCCATGACATCGAGTCCCTGCCCTACCACCTGTCAAGCCCGGACGACCTGAAGGAGACCGCTCGCCAGATCGAGGCCCTGGACCGCCGGGTGGTCGCGGTGCAGGCGGACGTGCGCGAGCGGGCGCAGCTCGTGGCGGCCATCGAGGCCGGCCTGGCCGAGCTGGGCAAGCTCGACATCGTGGTGGCCAACGCCGGCGTCATCGGCCAGAAGAGCAAGGACCCGCTGCGGGCCTGGGCCGACGTGTTCGACACCAACGGGATCGGCATCATCAACGCCATCCACGCGGCGCTGCCGCACCTGCGGGCGGGCGCCTCGATCATCGCGACCGGCTCCACCGCCGCGTTCATGAACACGCTGCCCATGCAGCAGGTGGGCACCGACTCCGGCGGCATCGCCTACATGGTGGCCAAGCGGATGGTGTCGAGCTTCGTGCACGACCTGGCCCGCGAGCTGGCCCCGCGGCAGATCCGGGCCAACGTCGTCCACCCCACGAACGTGAACACCGACATGATGCGCGTCGAGCCCATGTTCCGGTCCTTCCGGCCCGACCTGGAGAACCCGACCCTGGAGGACGCGCTGCCGGCCTACCGCGTGCAGCAGGCGATGCCGATCTCGTGGGTCGAGCCGGTGGACATCAGCAACGCGGTGCTTTACCTCGCCTCGGACGAGGCCCGCTACGTGACCGGCGTGCAGCTGCGGGTGGACGCCGGGGGATACCTCAAGTGGTACGACTACCACGCCTGACGGGAAGCAGGACGGCGCCGGGGTGATCCGCCTCCGTTCGATTTAAAAGAAGGGAAACCAGACGTGAAGGTGCGCGTCGACCCGGAGCGGTGCCAAGGGCACACGCTCTGCTCCATGATCGCCCCCGCCCTGTTCACGCTGGACGACGAGGACGGCCACTCCACCGCCATCGACGGCGAGGTCCCGGCCGACCAGGAGTCCAAGGCGGCCGAGGCGATCCGCTCGTGTCCGGAACAAGCAATCTCGGTCATCCCTTAGCCGGGCAGGAGGCACGCATGACCAACCAACCCCTCGCCGACGACGACCCGGAGCAGGACGACACGGGGCGGAAGAAGAACCGCTACCACTTCGACCGGCACACCCCTGATTACCGGGAGAGGTTCACCGAGGTCACCGCGGAGATGCTGGAGAAGTGCCCGGTCGCGTGGAGCGACACCTACGGCGGCCACTGGGTCGCCGCCGGGCACTCGCAGGTGTTCGAGCTGGCCCGGTCGGCCGAGTACCTGTCCAACGACCACGACCCGGGCCACGAGCGGCGGGGCTACAAGGGCATCTCGATCCCGTCGCCTGACGTGGCGTTCCGCGGCGGCTTCCTGGAGATGGACCCGCCCGAGCAGCGGCACTACCGGCAGCTGCTCAACCCCTACCTGTCGCCGGCCGCGGTCGCCCGGTGGACCCCGGTGGTGGACGAGCTGGTGCGCGCCAGCCTGAACGAGAAGATCGAGACCGGCCGGATCGACTTCGTCGACGACCTGGCCAACATCGTGCCCGCGGTGCTCACCCTGGGCATGCTCGGGATGCCGCTGAAGAACTGGGACATCTACGTCGAGCCGATCCACGCCTCGGTCTACACCTCGCCCAACTCGCCTGACATCGCCCGCATCCAGGCCAGCAGGCTCGCCATGCGCGACGACATGATGGGCCAGCTCGCGGAGATCAGGGCGAACCCCAGGCCCGGGCTGATCAACGCGCTGGCCACGGCCGAGATCAACGGCACCGTGCCGCCGGACTTCGAGCTGCTCGGGGTGATCTCGCTGCTCATGGGGGGCGGGTTCGACACCACCACCGCGCTGACCTCGCGCTCGCTCGAGTGGCTGTCTGAACATCCATCCGAACGGGAGCGGCTGTCTCGGGAGCGCGACACACTGCTCGACTCGGCGACCGAGGAGTTCCTGCGCTTCTTCACCCCGGCTCCGGGCGACGGGCGGACCATCTCCCAGGACTGCGTCCTTGCCGGGCAGGAGTTCAAGGAGGGCGAGCGGATCTGGCTGTCGTGGGCGATGTCCAACCGCGACCCGGCGGTCTTCCCCAACCCCAACGAGGTTGAGCTCGACCGTACCGGCAACCGGCACCACAGCTTCGGCCTCGGCATCCACCGCTGCATCGGCTCCAACCTGGCCCGCATGGTGTTCAAGCGGATGATCACCGCGGTGCTCGACCGGATGCCCGGCTACGTGTGCGACCCCGCGGGCGCCGAGCACTACCAGACGATCGGCATCATCCAGGGCATGAAGCACCTGCCCGCCACCTTCACCCCCGGCCCGCGGATCGGTGACGGGCTGGACGAGACGATCGCCCGGCTGCAGGTGCTGGTCGACGAGCAGCGGCTGGCCGAACCGGTCACCGCCCGCAAGGGCGCGGCCCACGTCAAGTAACGGCACCCGGCACGTTGAGGCACTGCCCGGCCTCCCTCCGGTAGTGATACGCCCCCGGCGCGGACTAGCGCGCCGGGGGCGTTTCCTATAAGGCCAGATCAGCTAACTATTAATGACAATTTCTTAGGTTTCTGGGGAGCGGCCGATGGCGGTCATGCCGATCGAGCGGGGCAAGATACGGGCGGCCGGCGTACCTGGACGACCCGGCGGCGCCGGCCCTGGCCACGTTCCTGGCGACCGTCGTCTTCTGGACGCCCATCGGCGAGACGCTGCGGTCACCGGAGGTGCTGCGGGCGTGCGCCGCGGCCGGCGTGGCGGCCGACCTGGGCAGCCTGCTCTCGCTCGAGCAGGAGTCCGTCTTCCACGGCCCGCCCCCGGCTACGCGGTCGACGCGGTCGGCCCGATCTTCGGCGAGCACCGCCGCCCGGCCCCGCTCAACCGCTTCTCCCGCTCCGCGACGAAGCCGGAGTCGGGCTGCCGCCTCGGGCAGCACACCGACGCGCTGCTGCGCGAGGTCCAACCGGCCCGTTGCCACAACCAGCCGCCTCTGGCCGGCCCGTTGCCACAACCAGCCGCCCGCCCGGGCTTGCCGCTCGCGTTCCGCTGGCCGGGACGACCCGGTTGACCCTCTCCACGAGCTGGCCTTGGCTAATGACGAGAGGCTCCGGGCGTTGACCGCCGCCCGTGCCCACGGCTATGTTAATACATGGAAGTCCGACTATTTGATCTCCAGGTAACTGGCTCGAGGGAGCGACCTGCCGATGGCCCAGTACAAAGAGTTCCTTGTCTCCGGCGACTGCCACATCATCGAGCCGCCGGACCTGTTCAAGTCCCGGCTCCCGGCCAACATGCGCGACCGGGCGCTGTGGGAGGAGGAGTTCACCCTCGAGGAGCCGATCGTCAAGGGCGGTCACACCGAGTTCAGGAAGCTGCACACCATCGGCTTCGACGGCTGGACGGTGTCCAAGTACCGCCAGTTCGAGGGCCACGACGGCACCACGCCCGGCTGGATCCCGGACGACATCATCGCCGACATGGACATGGAGGGCGTCGACGCCGCCGTGTTCTTCCCCAACCTGGCGCTGTTCGTCTTGTTCACCGACGACCACGAGCTCTCCATCGCCCACGCGCGGGCGTGGAACACCTGGGTCGCCGAGACCTACCTGCAGTACAAGGACCGGATGCGCCCGGTCGCGGCCATCCCGCTGACCAACATCCCGGACGCGGTGGAAGAGATCGAGCGGTCGGTCAAGCTCGGCCTGCGGGCGATCATGATTCCGGAGATCCCGCCGGAGCCGTACTGGTCGCGCAAGTACGAGCCGGTGTGGTCCTGCGCCGAGGCGCACGGCCTGCCGATCTTCATCCACGTCGCCACCGGCGGGGTCATGGTCAAGGAGGACGCGTCCAAGACCGGAAGCACGGTCAAGGGCATGATGGCCGCCATGAACATGGGCAAGGGCCAGCTGACCGACGACATGGTGGCCGGCCGCACCATGGGCGGCGGCAACACCGCGGCCGCCAGCCCGTCGAAGATCATGGCCGACATGATCGGCGGCGGGGTTCCCGAGCGGCACCCGGGCCTGCAGTTCACCCTGGTCGAGTTCGGTGCCAGCTGGCTCGTTTCGTACATGGCGTTCATGGACAAGTCCTGGCGCCGTGGCACCGGCCAGGACCCGAACTGGTGGCTCGGCTTCTGGGACGACAGCAAGTCGCCCTACGAGCAGCCGGCCATGGGCCGCCTCTTCAACATCAACGAGAAGTGGCCGTACCCGCTGAAGCCGACCGACTACGTGCGGCGGCAGTTCCACATCCAGTTCGCCGACGACCCGGTGGCGGTCCAGGCCCGGCACATCACCGGGGTGTCCACGGTGGTCTGGGGCAACGACTACCCGCACGCCGAGGGCACCTTCAACGGCACCGAGCAGGTCATCGCCGAGCACTTCGACGACACCGTCTCCGCCGAGGACCGCGCCGCGATCCTCGGCGGTACCCTGGCCAAGGTCGCCGGCTTCGATACCAGCAGGAAGCTCGCGGTCGAGCGCAAGCCGGCCAAGACGGCCAGTGCCTAGCCGGACGGGCTCATCCTGGCCATCAGCTCGGCGGTGGCGGACGACATCGGCGCCGTGAGCATGCCCACCCAGCCGTCGACGTAGTTGCTGAGCTGGGCGTCGCTGATCCGCTGGTGGCCGCGCGCGAGCTCGGCCAGCAGGTTGAGCACGCTGTTGTAGAGCTGTACCGCCCGGCCAAGCCGCGCCCGCTCGGGCAGGCCAGACAACAAGGCGGGCGCGGCATCCCGCAGTACGTTGACGGTGCTGTCAATCGTCTCCGGTGACCGGTACTCCGCGAACGTGCGGGTATTGGCGCTGACCCGGGCCAGGAACGGCACGAACATCTCGCCCGCGTCGATGCTCTCGATCAGCGGGCGGACGATGATCCACACCGCCTCGCGGGGGTCGCCAAGGACCCCGCGGTCCCGCGCCGCCTGCAGCAGCTCGGCCCGGCGGGCGTTGACCTTCCGGTAGCGGAACTCGAGCAGGGCGCGCACCAGGCCGGCCTGCGACCCGAAGTGGTAGGTGATCACGGAGGAGTTCGACTGCCCGGCCGCCGCCTGGATCTCGCGCAGCGTCACCCCCTCGACACCGTTCATCGCGAACAGGCGCTCAGCGGTCACCATGAGCAGTTCACGGGTCGCTTCGCCGGTGGAGTGGTGGCGCCGGCCCGGCGCGTTCTCCGCTTGCGCAGTCATGGTTCATCGTAACAGCGGCTGCGGCGGTCGCCTGGAAAAGATAATGGACTACTCTTACAGAACGGGCGCGGCTGACTCAGCCAGCAAACAGTTGACCTAATAGTTTATTTAACTTAAGCTGCCGGAACAGCCATCTCGTCCGTGGCCGTCGGCATGCCCGGTGAGGTGGTCAACGCCGCCGGAAGGAAAGCAACGTGGCTGACAGCACGATCCAGATCGTCTTCTCCAACCCGTTCGAGGGCAAGGACGACGAGTTCAACGAGTGGTACGACAACGTGCACCTGCCCCAGGTGCTGGCGATGCCCGGCGTCATCTCGGCCCAGCGCTACGACCTGCGGCCGCTCGCCCGCGAGGACTGGGTGGGGCCGGGCTTCCGCTACATGGCCATCTACGAGATCGACGGCGACCCGGACGAGGTCCTGGCCGCGACCAGTAAGGCCGTGCGCGCCGGCGAGATCGTCATGAGCGAGACGTTCGACGCCCGCAATTCCCGGCTGTCCTTCTGGACGCCGCGCGGCCCGAAGGTCGAGTCGCGGTGATCGACCCGCAGCCGCTGAAGGGGAAGGTGGCCATCGTCACCGGTGCTGCCGGCGGGATCGGCCGGGCGTACGCGCGCGGCCTGGCCGAGGCCGGGGCGGCCGTGGTGCTCGCCGACGTCCGGGGTGAGGCGGCGGCGGAGCAAGCCGCCGCCATCGCCGCCGACGGCTACCACGCGATCGGCCTCCAGGTCGACGTGACCAGCGAGGAGAGCACGCTCGCGATGGCCCGGCAGACGGCGGAGCGGTTCGGCTCGGTCGACATCCTGGTCAACAACGCGGCGCTGATGGCCGAGGTCATGACGGGCGGGCAGCTCACCACGATCCCGCTCGACATGTGGCACCGCACCCTGGACGTCAACCTCACCGGCCCGTTCCTGTGCACCCGCGCCGTTGTCCCTTACATGCGGGAGAAGGGCTACGGCAAGATCATCAACCAGTCGTCCGGCGGTGCCTGGCTCGGCGGCGCGCACTACGGCCTGACCAAGCTCGGCATCGTCTCGATGACGATCTCGCTGGCCAAGGAGCTGGCGAAGTCCGGCATCCGGGTCAACGCCATCGCGCCGGGCTGGACGAACACCGAGGCGGGCAACGCCACCACTGCGCCCGAGGTACGGGCCGCGATCGCGCGGTCCATCCCGTTCCCGTTCGGCGAGCCGGAAGACCTCGTCGGCGGCCTGGTCTTCCTGGCCTCCGCCGCCAGCGACTGGGTCACCGGGGTTACCCTCAACATCGACGGCGGCTGGATCACCCGCACGTGACGAGACCCGGAGGAGCGACGTGACCGACCGGCCGGCCCTGCTGCGCCCGGACGACCACGCCGACCGCGCACCGGACGCCGCCGCGGTCATCGTGCCGGCGACCGGCCGGCGGATCTCCTACCGGACCATGGTCGACCAGTCCAGGCGGCTGGCGAACGTGCTGCGGTCCCGCGGGCTACGGCCAGGGGACCTGCGGGCGGTCGCGCACAGCGCCGCGCCCTGCCCGGTCGAGGTCAAGCGGCAGATAATCGAGTGGTTCGGCCCGGTCATCAGCGAGTACTACTCCGCCACCGAGGCGGCCGGACACGTCTCCATCCGCAGCGAGGAATGGCTGGCGCACCCCGGCTCGGTCGGCCGGGTGGCTCACGGCGAGGTCGCGATCACCGACGACGCCGGGCACGAGCTGCCGCCGGGCGAGGACGGCGTCATCTGGTTCACCCGCCCGGCCAACAAGTTCTCCTACCACGGCGACCCGGACAAGTCCGCCTCGATGTACAACGACAAGGGCTGGGCGCGGATGGGCGACATCGGCCACCTCGACGCCGACGGCTACCTGTTCATCACCGGCCGCTCCGCGGCACCAGGCCAGCCGACCACGGCCCCCGGGGAAGAGGACCAACGCCTCTTGTAGCGAGGCTGGCAGCATGCCACAACAAAGACATAGAGGTACATGCCGCCGGTATGCCACGCGGCCTGATCGCGGGGCCTGGAAACGGCTGGGGGGATCCCTCATGAGCGAAACAGTGCAGCCGCAGCGTTCAGGTCGCCTGAACGACAATGCTGACATGTTCTTGCAGGTCGCCAAGGACCCGCTGCTCCGGATGACGATTAGCGCCACCTTGGTGCTCGACGGTGTCCCGGACCGGGACGCGGTGCTGGCGCACCTAGAGCGGATGAGCCGCAGCGTGCCCGGCTGTCGCCACCGGTTGCAGGCAGCGCCGCTGCGCCTGGCCACGCCCCGGTGGGTGGTGGATCCCGACTTCGACCTTTCCTACCATCTGCGGTGGATCGCCGCGCCGGAGCCGAAGACGCTGAACACCGTCTTCGAGTACGCCCGGCAGTCGGTCATGTCCGGGCTCGACCCGGACCGGCCGCCGTGGACGTGCACCGTGGTCGAGGGGCTGGAGGGCGGGCGAGCGGCGGTGATCTTCAAGCTCAGCCATGTGCTCGCTGATGGGATGGGCGGCATCGCCATGCTGCCCTTCCTCACCGACGTCACCCGCGAGCCCGGCGACCTCGGCCCGATGCCCGGGATGCCCGGGAACCACGTCACGGCGAGCCTCCCCGGGCGCGTCCTCGACGCGGTGGGCGCGAACCACGAACGCCTGTGGAGCTTCGTGCGCGTGACGGGCGGGCCCGCCCTGCGCCACACACCCCGCGTCATCGTCAACCCGATCGGCGCGCTCGGCACCGCGGCGCGCAACCTGCAGGCCCTGCGACGGATCGGGATGCCCGGGACCGACAGGCTATCGCCGATCATGGCCGAACGACGGGGCTGGTCCCGCTTCGCCGCGATCGACGTCGACCTGGCCGCGCTGCGGGCCGCGGCCCGGTCGCACAATGCCACCGTGAACGACGCGTTCGTGACCGCCCTCAGCTACGGCTTCGCCCGCTATCACGAGAAGCACGCCGCGCCGGTCGGCCAGCTGCGGGCGGTCGTCGCGGTGAACACCCGGCGAGAGGGCGACTCGCCGTACGGGAACTACCTCAGGGGCGGCGCGTTGACCCTCCCGGTCGGCACCGGCGACCCTGCGAAATACATGGCGGCCTACCACGATGCCATCCTTCTGCTTCGCGAGGACGCCCGTCAGCCGGTGGTGACCGCCCTGGACGTAGTGGCGAGGGCTCTCGGGCCGTTCGTCTCCGGCTTCATGGGCTCGGTCATGAAGCACTGCGACTTCTCGGCGAGCAACGTCCCGGGCATCCAGGTTCCGCTCTACTTCGGCGGGGCTGAGATCCTGGCGATGTACGGGTTCGGCCCGACCTTCGGTACCGCGGCCGACATCACGCTCGTGTCCTACCGTGGCACCGCCTTCATCGGGTTCAACGTCGACAGCGCCGCCGTCCCGGACGTGGAGACGCTCGTCGACTGCATGCGCGAGGGCTTCGACGCGGTGCTCGCCCTGGCCGGTTAGCGTGGGGAGGCAGGCATGAAGCTCGCAGGTGCCCGGGTACTGGTAACTGGTGCCAGCCGGGGATTCGGTGTCACGATCGCCCAGGCCATCGCCGGGCGCGGGGCGCACGTCATTGTCACCGGCCGGACGGAACAGGCCCTGCGGGAGGTGGCCCGGGGTATTGGAGCCGACGTGGTGGTCGCCGATCTCGCAGACCCCTCGGACGTGGACCGGCTGGTTCGCGACAGCGGCGAGGTCGACGTGCTGGTGGCGAATGCGGCGCTGCCCGCGGCCGGCGAGGTGGAGACCTTTTCGGCCGAGGAGATCGACCGGGCCATCGCCGTGAACCTCCGGGCGCCGATGGTCCTGTCGCGCCTGCTGGGGGCAGGCATGGCCAGCCGGGGCCGCGGCCATGTCGTGTTCGTCTCCTCGGTCGTGGCCGTGTTGCCCACCCCGGGCCTGACCATCTACAACACCACCAAGACGGCGCTTGCGAACTACGGGCTCGCGCTGCGGGCGGAACTGGCCCCGCACGGTGTCGGCGTCTCGGTTATCTACCCGGGCGCGATCAGCCAGGCCGGCATGTGGGCCGATGCCGGGCTGACGGGACCGACGCGGTCACCGGCACAGGTCGGCAGGGCCGTGGTCCGGGCGGTCGAAGACAACCGTGCCGAGGTGATGGTGGCTCCGGTCGGGTTGCGCCTCCTCATCCTGGCCGGCCGGGCGATGCCCCGCCAGGTCAGCCAGCTTTCCTTCAAAATGGGCGCGTCCAAGGTGATCGACGGGATGGTGCAAACGCTCAAGGACCAGCGGTGAGGCGGGTCAGCTGGCGATTGGCTGCCAGGACCGCGGCGCCGCGCGCCTGTCCGCGGCGTGGACGACCGCGGTACCGAGCTGCCCGATCCGCCGGTCACCCATGGGGGTGCCGGTGCCGCGGCTGCAGACCATCGCGAGCGCGAGGTCACGCTGCGGGTCGGCCCAGCCGCCCGACCCGCCCAGCCCGAAATGGCCGAACGCTCCCCGCAGCACGCCGCGGCTGGTGAATGCCTGGTGGTAGCCGAGCCTCCAGGCCATCGGCAGCACCAGAACGTAGTCGGGGCCGTGCGAATGCACGACGTTGATCTGCTCGACGGTCGACCGCGAGAGCAGCCGCACCCCGTTGATCTCACCACCGCCGGCCAGCATGGCATACAGCGTCGCCAGTGACCGCGCGGTGACGAACCCGTTCGCGGAGGGGATCGCCGCGTCCATGACGCCGGCACTCCACATCACGTCCTCCACCCCGCTGGGCAGCAGGGCATCGACCAGCCTGCGGCCCTGCGAGGTGACCGGAAACCGGATTATCACGGGGAACCTCCCGCCCGGCTTGTCAACCAGGCGCCCGATCGGGGAGGCCAGCGGCGCGAGGGGCGCTATCCGGCCGCGCTGCTCCGGCGGGCACCCCACGTACAGCCCGTCCAGGCCGAGCGGGCGGGCCAGCTCGTCGTCGACGAACTGCGCGATCGAGCGGCCCGAGACCCGGCGGATCAGCTCCCCGGCCAGCCAGCCGTAGGTCAGCCCGTGGTAGCCATGGCGCGTGCCCGGTGGGTACGCCGGCTTGGCGCGCGCGAGCGCATCCACCATGTAGTCCCAGTCGAGCATGCGGTAGGCGCCATCGACCAGCGCGCGTATGGAGTGCAGCCCGGCGGAGTGGGTGAGCACGTGCCGCACCGTTATGTGCTCCTTGCCGGCCTGCGCGAACTCCGGCCAGTAGGACGCCACCGGGGCGTCGTAGTCGAGCTGCCCCCGCTCGGCGAGCACGTGCAGCGCCGTGGACGTGACGCCCTTGGTCGCGCTGAAGCACATCACCAGCGTGTCGCGCTCCCACGGGTCACCCGCGGTCGTCCGCGTGCCGCCCCACAGGTCGGCGACGAGCTCGCCACGGTGATAGACGCTGAGCGCCGCTCCGCCCTCCGTATGGCGAAGCTGCCGGTCAAACACCTGCTCAACCGCGCCGAAATCCGGATGTATCCACCCCTCCATCGTTACATTGTCGCATGCCTTCCGGCTGTTCAGCGACTTTCCGTTGAGCAGGCCGGCTTAGGAAGGGTCCTTAGCCTGGCACTCAGGACCATAGCCCCATGGAACGCCAGACGCGCAGTGGCAAAGTGGGTCACATGGACGGATGGGCGCGCGCGGACTTCGAGGATGTGGCGCGCGTGTTCCGGCGCCAGTTGCGGCGCACGACGGGCGGTGCCGCGGTGGCGGTGTATCACCGCGGTGAGCTGGTCGTCGACCTGTGGGGCGGGTGGCGTGCCAAGGGGCAGCCGTGGGAGCGTGGCACGCTGGCGATGTGCTTCAGCACGACCAAGGGCGTCACGTCCACGGCGCTGCACGTGCTCGCCGAGCGGGGGCAGCTCGACTACGACGCCCCGGTGGCGTCCTACTGGCCGGAGTTCGCGCAGGCCGGCAAGGAGCACATAACGGTACGGCACGTGCTCACCCACTCCGCCGGGCTGCACCGGATGCGGACAATGGTAGATAACGCGCAGCGGATGCTGGACTGGGACTACATGGTGGCGGCGCTCGAACGTGCCGAGCCGGCGTACGAGCCGGGCTCCCGGCACGGTTACCACGCGCTGACCTACGGCTGGCTGGCCGGGGAGCTGGTCCGCCGGGTCTCGGGCCGCCCGATCGCGCAGTTCGTCGACGAGGAGCTCGCCTGTCCGCTCGGCCTGGACGGGCTGTACGTGGGGTGCCCGCCCGGGGAGCGCGGCCGGGTGGCGACACTGGCTCCCATGGCTGCCCCGCTGGCCGGCCGGCTTGGCCTGCGGCCGTGGGAGGTGATGGGCGGGCCGATCGGCCGGATCCCGGCGCTGCTGGGGCTGCCGGTCAGCCCGCGCCGGTTCGTCAACGCGCTGCTGCCGCGCGGGATCGAGGACGTGCTGTGGGGCCCGGAGGTGATGGACGCCGAGATCCCGGCGGCGAACGGGTTCTTCACCGCCCGGTCGCTGGCGAAGCTGTACGCGCTGCTGGCCCACGGCGGCCAGCTCGACGGGGTACGGCTGCTGTCGCCGCAGACCTTGCGGAAGATCGCGGTGGTGCACTCCCGCGGGCCCGATCTCGTCCTGGTCCTGCCGATGGGCTGGCGGCTCGGCTACCACAGCGCGTTCACCACACGCGGCACGGTGCCCGGCGCCTTCGGCCACTTCGGCTTCGGCGGCTCGGGCGGCTGGGCCGACCCGCGGCGTGACGTGGCGCTGGCGATGGTCTGCAACCGCGGCTCAGGCACGCCGGTCGGCGACCTCCGCATGGCCGAACTCGGCGCCGCCGTCGCCCGCGCACCGGGCGTGGCCCCACCTCGGTAACAACCTGCGGTGCCCGCGTCACCGGTGCCGCGTGGAGCATCGTGCTTACTATATCACGCGAAAGTATGGTATAGTAAGCAAGAGGAGCGATGAGGAGGTGGTGTCATGGGTGCCACCGTCCGAGAGGAACCGCAGGGAGAGTCCTTGTCCACCCTGCGCAAGAGCCAGGAGATCGCGCTGCACGCGTTCCAGGCCCTCGTCGAGACCATCGAGTTCTTCACCCCCGCGATGCCCGCCGTCCACGTGCCGCTTGCGCGTCGGCTGCCGACGGCGCACGAGGTGGTAGCCAACGCCAATGACTTCGCCGAGCAGCTGCTCGCCAGCCAGCGGCAGTTCGCCGACGAGGTGACCGAGGCAGCGTCCCCGCTGCGGGCCCGTCAGGGCGGGCGAGCCCGCCGAGTGAGGTACGCGCAGCTCCGCCTCGTTCGCGGATAGGACCGGTCCGTGGCAGGAGCCGGGAATCCGTGGCAGGAGCCGGGAACCAGCCCGGGGCCGCCACGGCCGAAGGTCCCGAGTGCAGCCCCGCCGCAGCGCGCATCGTCGCATCCATTGGGTTGGAGGTAGGTTGCCGTGAAGGCTGACCAGTCCGGCGTCTCGCCGGGCACACACAGCTCACCTGATCCTCAGGCCAGTTCCCCGTCTGCTGGCCGCTCTGTGCGCGGTCAGCCGGGCCGCGGCCGTGGGCCGGCTGCCGTTCCGGGCGCGGATGACGATGACGCGGGGAAGCTGGGCGTGGGGACCCACTCGCGGTGGATTGACCTGGACGGTCCGGTCCACTACCTCGACTTCGGCGGCCCGGCCGGCGGGCCGGCCGTCATATGCGTGCACGGCCTGGCCGGCTCGGCGGTGAACTGGTCGGCGATCGCCCCGCTGCTGACCCGCACCTGCCGGATGCTCGCAGTGGACCTGCCCGGCCACGGTCTCACCGCGGCGCAGGGACGCGGCACGAGCGTCCCGGCCCTGCATGCCCTGCTGCACCGGTTCATCGAAGCGGTGGCCGCGGGCCCGGTGATTCTGTTCGGGAACTCGATGGGCGGGATGATCTCGCTGTTTGAGGCCGGCACCGTCCCCGCCGCGGTGGCCGGCGTCGTGCTGATCGACCCGGTGCTGCCGCTGGCGCCGGCGGTGCCCGACCACTACGTCACCCCGATGCTCGCCGCCTACGCGCTACCCGGGCTGGGCCCGCTGCTGATGAGCCGCCGCCGCCGTATGTCACCCGACGAGCTGGCCGACAGCATCCTGTCGCTGTGTTGCGCCGATGCCTCCCGGGTGCCCGCCGACGTCCGCGCCCTGCACGTCATGGTGGCCCGGCAGGCGCTGTCGCTGCCAAGCACCGAGCAGGAGATCTCCGCCGCGGCCCGGTCTCTGCTCGCCATCTTCGCCGGTCGTCTGTACGGACGGGCGTACCGGCGGGCGATCGCCTCCGTCACCTGCCCGGTGCTGCTGCTGCACGGCACGCGCGACCGGCTGGTGCCCATCGCCGTCGCCCGGGCGGCGGCGCGCGCCAACCCGGCCTGGACGATGATCGAAATGCCCGGCGTGGGCCACGTCCCCCAGCTCGAAGTCCCCGATGACACGGCCAGCGCCATCACCGGCTGGCTCGGCACCGCCGGCCGGCCCGCGGCCCAGGCGGCCAGCCCGGCGTCCCCGGCACGGCTCGCCCGGACCCGCATCACCCGAGTCGGCCGTCTCGTCCGGGTGCGGCGAGGACGGTCAGGCGGCACCGAGACATCCCACCGGTTACCATCTCCTGTGCAGGACGAGGAGGAACTCGCCCGTCGCCTCGCTGGAAAGCCCGCCAAGGAAGCCGAATCCTGCTGGCAGCGCGATGCCCCAGCGGGCTGACGCGACCGGGAGTGACCCTGCGACCTCGACCGTGGCCCCATCGCGCCGGGCCGAAACCGTGATCGTGACCGGCCGCGTGACACCCCGCAGCGTGAGCTGGCCCGGAAGCACCGCGGTGACAGTCCGCCCGAGTCCGAACCCCGCGGGAAGCCGCACCGGGCCAGCGAGCGTGATCGTCGCACCGGGATGCGCAGCCGTATCCAGGCTGGCGGCGATCTGCGGCCTGGACTTGCCGCCGACCGTGATCGCGGTCAGGCCGACACGGAAGACCGCGCTGGTGAGCTGGTCGCCGGCGATGGCGGCCGTCCCGGTGACGACCGTCGTCCTGCCGGCGACCTCGTCACCGAAGCCGAGGACGCTCTCCCTGATGCGGAACCCGGCAACGGATCCCGCGGCCGCGTCCCAGGTGCCGTCGGCCGGCCCGGTCGGTGGGCGGGCGGTGCCCGAGGGGAGGGTTAGCGGCGCCGCGGACGGCTGCGACTTGACGAAGAGCGCGGCGCCTGCCACGACGATGACGACGAGGAGTACCACGCCGGCCAGCAGCCACCGCCACCAGCGGCGCCGGCCACCCGCCCCCGGCCCGCTCACGGCTCGCCACCCTTTCCGGTAACCACGCGGAACACGGGGTACCTTGGCGCGATGGCCGCGAAGTCAGCGATCGGCGCATGCCGGGTGACCGGGATGTGCGGGCGGCCGCCCGGCACCTTTCGCAGGTAGCGGCGCAAGATCTCGGGACGCTCGGCCGGCGGCACCTCGATGAGCTGGCAGTCGGTGGCGCGCCCGTGCCTGATAACCGCCCGGCCGCCCGCGGCTCGCACGTTCAGCACCCAGTTGCAGTGCTCGCCGAGCATCGAGACCAGGTACCACTGGTCAGCCACGTCTGCCATGCCTAGCGGGAAGCGGACGATCCGGCCGGATTTCCGCCCCGGCACCTCAAGGCTCACCCACCGTCGTGGACCGAGGCCGAGGCCGAACACGGCCGCCCACAGCCGCGAGAGGCGGCGCGCTCGCAAGTTCCCCCGGCCACCCGGGTACATGGACCGCAATCTGTCGCTGTAGGACATCCAGGTTTGCACGCTCTCCTCCAGGTATGCTGATGTCAAGATCTAGAATCTGAAATACGATATTTCAAATCCAGGGTCTAAGGTCCCGTCTTCTTCTCTCAGCGAGCAGGCAGGTAGCAGTGCCAGATAACACACCGGCCCCGACCGGCCTCGGGCGCCGCGGGCGGCGGCTCCCGGACGAGGAGTTGCGACGGCGGATGCTGCGGGCGGCCGCCGCTATGGTGCACCGCGCCGGGCTGACGGTCAGCCTGGACCACATCGGCTTTGAGGACGTCATCCGCGACGCGGACGTCTCACGCAGCGCCGCCTACCGGCGCTGGCCGTATAAGGACCTGTTCTATAGCGACCTGATCGAGGAACTGGCCAAGGAGGGCGCGCCACCGGGGATCGTGCAGGCGGAGTACGCGCTGATCCAGCAGACCGTCAGCGAGTTTCCCGGCGAGCTCGACACGCCCGGGCAGCGCCACGAGTTGCTGACCGAGCTATTCCGCCGGCTCGCGCTCCTGGACTTCCGCGCCCTGGCCGACTCGCCGGAGTGGCAGACGTACATAGCCCTGCAGGCGGCACTCAACTCCATGACGGACGCTGAGCGGCGCGACCGCGTGCGCGCGGCCCTTGCCGCGTCCGAGCAGGAACGCCGGGCCCGCGTCGCGGCAGCGTGGGAACTGCTCGCCGACCTGTTCGGCTACCGGATCCGGCCGGAGACCGGCGCCACCTTCGACACGCTGATCACGCTGGTTGACGCCACGCTGCGCGGGCTCATCATCATGGCCCAACCGGTCCCTGGGATCGCCGCGTCCCGGGTCAGCGCCAGCCCGTTCGGCGCGGCCACCGCACGCGAGTGGTCGGTGCCCGCCCTGGGCGCGGGCAGTGTCGCGACCGCCTTCCTCGAACCCGACCCCGCGGTCAATTGGGACGGCGAACGAGTCGCGCGCATCCGCCAACTGCTGAGCGGCCCTGTCCCGTGGTACGAATGACACCGCTCAGGTGACGACGCGACCGCCGTTGACACCGATGATCTGCCCGGTCACGTAGCTCGATCCCTCGCTGCACAGGAATGCGCAGGCATTGGCGATGTCCTCGGGGCGGCCGACGCGCCGCACCGGCAGCGTCTTCGCGAGCCTTTCCCTGCTCGCCTCACTGATGTTCTCATCGGCCATGATCGTGCCCGTGATCGAGCCCGGCGGGATGGTATTCACCGTGATGCCGTGCGGGCCAAGTTCCTGGGCCAGCGTGCGGGTCAGGCTGATGACCGCGCCCTTGGACGAGGAATAGACCGCCATCTTGCTTGAGCCGGTCTGCGCGCTCGAGGACGAGATGTTCACCACCCGGCCCCACCGCGCCGCCTTCATATCGGCCAGGGTCTCTTGCGTCACGATGATCGGGCCGAGGACGTTGACCTTGTAGACGAAGCTGAAGAGGTCCTCGGTGACGTCCTCGAACGGCGTGAAGTCGGTGACGCCGGCGTTGTTCACCACGATGGTGACCGGGCCGAACGCGTCACGCAGCCGGGCCACCGCGGCCCTCACCTGGCCGCGATCGGACACGTCGGCACCAAGCGCGACGGCCTTGCCGCCGTCCGCCTCGATCGCCGCGATCGTGCCGGCACAGCGCCCCTCGTCGAGGTCGAGTACCCCGACGGCGATCCCTTCCTGCGCGAGCCGCCGGGCACAGGCGGCTCCGATGCCCGCCGCCGCGCCGGTAACGAGGGCCACCCTGGTGCTTGTCATTCGACCTTCCCTGCTACCGGTAGCTGCGGATGGACTTGTCCTTGATGCGCCACCCGGCCGGCGTACGTACCAGGACATCGCGGTAGGCGATGTCGGCGATCCCGCCCTCGTGCAGCGGCACCAGTGCCTTGGTCCGCGTGACGACCTCGTCGCCGGACACGCTGTCGATGATGTGGCTGACCAGCATGTGCTGCACCGGATGCTGCAAAGTCCGCATTGCCCGGTCGATCTCAGCCAGCCCGGCGAACGGCCCCGCGCCTCCGGGACGGTAGTCCACGACCGCGTCCTCGGTAAACACCTCGCCCAGGCGGTCAAACTCGCGGTCGTCGATGAGGAACCCGTACTTCATGATCACGTACTGGATGGCTAGGACATCCTCGCTGCCGAGACCGTGCAGATCAGGCGAGACGGCCACGGCGAGCTCCCATGCTTTCAGCGGACACGAGGTGAGGCACCCTTCATATGTACCCTCGCGTGACACCTGGCGTCCCCTACGCCTCCCGCCCAACGGAACGTGCCGCGCAAGATCTCACCGGGCACAGCCACCCGGGCCGAGGTGGCCGACCGTTCACCGCCTGGCGGCGCGCAGCACGTCCTTGCGCACCTTGCCCGACGGAGTGCGCGGCAGCTCGTCCACCAGCACCACCACCTCGGGGGTCTTCTGCCGGGCGGCGCCGGCCGCGGCGAAATGGTCCCGGGCCGCCGCGACGTCGAAGGCGGACCCGGGACGGGCGACGACGACCGCGCAGACCCGCTCGCCGAGTGCCGGGTCAGGCACCGGGATGACCGCCACGTCCGCCACCGCGGGGTGCGTGATCAGCAGGTCCTCGACTTCCTTGGACGAGATGTTCTCCCCGCCGCGGATGATGATGTCCTTGAGCCGGTCGGTGACCGTCAGGTGCCCGCCGGCGCCGATCCGCCCGACGTCCCCGGTCCGGAACCAGCCGCCGGGCAGGAGCGCGGCCGCGTTCAGCGCCGGGTCGGTGTACCCGGTGAACAGCTCAGGCCCGCGGGTGAGGATCTCGCCGGCACCGCCGTCGGGCACGTCGCGGCCGGCGGCATCGACGATGCGCACCTGGTTGCCCGCGAGCAGCCCGCCGTCCGTGTCGGCGCGCAGGTGGAGGCTGTCGGCGATGGTGCCGGCGCTCACGGTCGGGTGCTCGCTGCTGCCATACGAACGGAAGGCGGTAATCCCGGCGGCATCGGCCCGCCGGATCAGGCTCGGCGGGACGGGCGCCGCCCCCGACAGGAACTCGCGCAGCGTGCCAAGGGCCGCGGTGCCGTTGGCGTGCTGGTCGAGCAGGCCCGATAGCTGGACCGGGGCCCCGCCGCAGGAGGTGACCCCGTACCGGTCGATGAGCTTGGCGGCGCGGGCGGCGTCCCACGCCTGCATGATCACCGTGGGCGTGCCAAGCAGCAAGATCCGCAGCAGGCTGAGCAGCCCGGCCATGTGACCGGGCGGGAAGAGCCCCAGGTGCCGGGCGTCCGGGCCGTTGAGCGTGTACACCCGGGAGGTGGCTTCGGCCAGCAGGGTCCGGTGCGAGTGCTGCACGCCCTTGGGCTCGGCCGTGGTGCCCGAGGTGTACATGAGCACCGCGCGGTCACCGGGGCCGGGGCGGGGCTGGCGGTACGTGCCGCCCGGGTCGGCGAGCAGCCCGGCGTAGCTGAGGGCGCCGTGGCCGGCGGCCCCGTGGTCACCAGCACCGTGGCCGGGGGAGTCGTCACCCGTCACCACCGCGAGCTTCAGCGCGGGCAGCCCGGACAGCCCGCGGAGCACGACGTCGGCGTGGGGGCGGCCGCGGTGCTCGCGGGGCAGGACGACCGCGGCGGCGCCCGAGCGGCGCAGCACGAAGTCCATCTCCCGGGGACCGTAGATCATCACCACCGGCAGCAGGACGGCTCCGCACAGGCCGACGGCCGCCTGGATCACCGCTCCCGCGTAGGACCCGGGCAGCTGAACCGCGACCACGTCGCCGGGGCCGATACCGCGGGCCTGCAACGCCGCGGCGGCCCGCTCCGCGTCGCTCACCAGCTGGCCGAGCGTGGTCGCGCGGTCGCCGTCCCCGGCCGCGAACACCAGCGGGCAGCCGTCGTGGGCGGCGGCCCCGGCCAGGATGTGCGCGGGCAGCACCGGCTCGCCCACCGCTAGTCCGCTCGCTCCTCGGCGGCCGCGTCCCGTGGCGGGCGCTTGCGGTTCTTGAACGCTTCCAGCCTGGCCCGGTGCTCGTCCGAGGTGAGCAGGAGGTTGTTCGCGTAGCGGTCGAAGTCGCGGGCCGTGCCGCGGTCCACGCTGGCGGCGATGTCGACCGCGGTCTTGGCGACCCCGGCCGCCTCACTCGGCAGGGCCGCGAGCTTGCGCGCGAACGCGGCCGCCCGCTCGCGGAACGACTCGGCCGGGTACACGGCGTGGACCAGTCCCATGGTGAGCGCCAGCTCCGCCGAGACCTCCTCACCGAACGCCAGCCACTTGCCCCAGTGCGGCCCGACCAGCCGGGTCACCCGGCTGATGCCGCCCGATCCGGGTATGACAGCGAGATTAGGCAGTTCTGGCAGGGCGAAGCTCGCGCCCTCGGCGGCCAGCCGGAAGTCACAGGAGGCGCCGATCTCGAGCCCGACCCCGAAGCAGCGCGCGTGTACCGCCATCACCGAGGGCTTCTCGATGGCCTCGATTTCGTCCATGAGCAGGTGGAAGCCCCGGTAGCCGCGGCGCAGCCGCCGGGGGCTGAAGCTGCCGTCCGGCGCGTACCCGCGCCGCCCGCCCGCGCCCGCGCTTTCGCGCAGGTCGATGCCCGCGGTGAAGTAGCGGCCGTCGGCGGCGATCATCAGCACCTTGAGGTCGTCGCGGTCGCCCAGGTCGTCGACCGCGGCCCGCAGGCCGTCGATCATCGCCGGGGAGACCGCGTTGAGCTTGGCGTCCCTGGTGAAGGTGAAGGTGAGCACGCCGTCGTCCTCGGACCGGCGGAAGTCCGTTGGCTCTGCCATAGACCCGGTGTCTCCTTTCTACGCGCTGCTCGAGGAGCACCCGCGGGCTCATGAGCGTCAGGAGAACAGGTCGACGACCGGCTTGGTCCTCAGGTCATCCTTGAGCAGGTACTGGGCGGCGACCTCCATGTGGGAGCGCCAGTGCTTCTCCGCGCCGGCCGCGTTCCCCGCCTTGACCAGCGCGATGAGCTTCTGGTAGGAGCGGATGACCCGCTGGAAGCGCTCGTCGGTGTCGTTGTCGTCGCGCTGGGCGATCTTGGTGCGCAGGTGGGTGGCGACGATGTCCTGCAGCACCGCTCCCTGGATGGCCATGGTCTTGTTGCCGCAGCCTTCCAGGATCAGCGCGTGGAAGCGGTAGGTGAGGTTAGACCAGGTATAAGGGTCGGGGATGAACGGCTTCCGCGCGGCGACCTCGGCCTCGAGCTCGTCCACCACCCGGGTGAGCTTCTCGATGTCCTCGTCGGTGCGGTGCAGCGCGAGCAGCCGGGCACACGGCGGCTCGGAGATCATCCGGGCCTCGTAGACGTCGTTGATGGTGGCCCCCTGCATTTGCAGCAGCAGGCCAACGTAGCGCGCGGCCACGGAGGCATCGGGAGCGACCACCCGCGCGCCGCCGCGACTGCCGCGCCGCACGCTGATGAGCGTCTCCGCCTCCAGGATGCGGAAGGCCTCGCGCAGGGTCGGGCGGGAGACGCCGAACTGCTCCATGAGCTGGCTCTCGGCAGGCAGGGTCTCGCCCGGGTGCAGTTCACCGCGGACGATCTGGCGCCGGAGGTGGCTGGCGATCAGCTCGCCGGTCTTGGGGGCCCGTACGATCGTCCCGATGAGGGCGGGCGAGCTGCTGCTTACCGTAGTCACGTCACAATCATATCTGTCGCATCGTTTAAAAGAATGAACCCATCAGATTAATTGTCCCTGTGGCGTGTTACTACCCCGTCCGCCCGAAGATAACTTGCCTCCCTTAGGAGTAAAGCGCAGCGCGCCGTCCAGGCGGATCGTCTCGCCGTTCAGGTATACGTTCTCCGCGATCTGCTGGGCAAGCTGAGCGTATTCGTTAGCACGCCCCATCCGCTTGGGAAACGGAACCGCGGCGCCCCAGTAGGCGTCAAGCTGCTCCGGGTCGGCGTTGCGGAAGGCGGGTGTGAGGAACGTGCCGGGCGCGATCGTCACCACCCGGATTCCGGCCGGGGCGAGGTCGCGGGCGAGCGGCAGCGTCATCGAGACGATGCCGCCCTTGGCCGCGGCGTAGGCGGCCTGGCCGATGGTGCCGTCGTAGGCGGCGATGGACGCCGTGTTGATGATGACGCCGCGCTCGCCGTGCTCGAGCGGATCGGTGGCGGCGATGGCGGCCGCGGCGAGGCGGTCGATATTGTAGGTGGCCGCGAGGAAGATGCCGGTCACCTTGGTGAACGACTCCTGCGGGGCAGGCCGGTTCTCCTTGTCGAGCGTCCGCGGCCCGCCGCCGCCGCCATGGGCGACGACCGCGATCCGCAGCGGGCCCAGCTGCGCGGCCGCGTCGATGGCCTGCTGCACGCTGTCCTCATCGGTCACGTCCGTCCGTACGAAGACACAGCCGTCACCCAGCTCGTCCGCCACCGCCTTGCCCTTGGCCTCGTCGAGGTCGCAGGCCACGACCCGGGCGCCGGCCGCGTGCAGGCGGCGGGCGGTGGCGGCGCCGAAGCCACCGCCGCCGCCGGCGATGAGCGCCACTGCTCCCTTGATGTCCATCGTTTGCCTTCCGACTGCGGGCAGGTCCCGGGCGACCGCTCCCGGATGGAGCTGTCATAGTTAGCTAATTGCACTATACTAACTTGCTGTGAGAGACCAAGGCGAGGGGCACGAGCGATGAGCGCCGAACACGACGAGCTGCGCCAGGTCGTCCGCGAGTTCCTCACGCAGCGGTCGCCCAGCCATGAGGTGCGCCGCCTGATGGACGCGGGAGAGAGCCGTGACGAGCAGGTGTGGGCGCTGCTCGCCGGGCAGCTCGGGCTGACCGGCATCGCCGTCCCCGAGCGCTTCGGCGGCGCCGGCTACGGGCCGGTCGAGCTGGGGATCGTGCTTGAGGAGATGGGCGGCGCCCTGCTCGTGGCGCCCTACTTCGCCACCGTCGCCATGGCCGGCCAGGTGCTCGCCGCCTCGGGCGACGAGGCGGCGATGGCCCGCTGGCTGCCGGGCATCGCCGACGGCTCGCTCACCGCCACCGTGGCGGTGGCCGAGGATGCCGGATCGTGGGACCTGGCCGGGATCACCGCCAGCGCCCAGCCGGCCAGCGCCCAGCCGGCCGGCGACGGGTGGGCGGTCACCGGGACCAAGCTGTTCGTCGTCGACGGCCACACGGCCGGCCTCCTGCTGGTGGTCGCGAACGCGCCCGACGGCCCCGGGCTGTTCGCGGTCGAGCGCGGGGCGGCCGGCCTGGAGACGGCGCGGCTCGACGCGCTCGACCTGACCCGCGCGCTCGCCTCCGTCACCCTGCGCGCCACCCCGGCCGTCCGGGTCGCGGCAGGCCAGGACACCGCCGACTGGCTCCAGCCCGCCTTCGACCTGGTGCTGGCGGCGCTGGCGGCCGAGCAGGTCGGCGGGGCCGCCCGCTGCCTGGACCTGGCGGTCAGCTACGCCAAGGTGCGCGAGCAGTTCGGCCGGCCGATCGGCTCGTTCCAGGCCATCAAGCACAAGTGCGCCAACCTGCTGCTCGAAGTGGAGTGCGGCCGCTCCGCGGTCTACCACGCGAGCGAGGCCCTCGCCGGGGGAGAGCCGGACGCGCCGCTGGCCGCCAACCTCGCGTACGCCTACTGCTCGCGCGCCTTCACCGATGCCGCCAAGGAGTGCATCCAGATCCACGGCGGCATCGGCTACACCTGGGAGCACGACGCGCACTTGTACCTCAGGCGGGCGAAGTCGTCGGAACTGCTTTTCGGGCCGCCCGCCCGCTCCCGGGTACGGCTGGCCGAGCTGGCGGGAATCTGACATGCGAATGAGCCGGAACGAGGGCTTGCTTCGACGAGAAGGACACCGATGACCCTGGAACGCGAAGCAGCGGCGACGGTGGCCGAGCCGGACGACGCCTTCCGCGCCCGGCTGCGGGAATTCCTCACCGCCCGCCACCCGGGGCGCCCGCCCGAGAACCCGCGCGAGCGGCTGCCGTGGACCAAGGCGTGGCTGGCGACCCTGTTCGACCACGGCTTCGCCGGCCCCAGCTGGCCGCGCGAGTTCGGCGGCATGGAGCTGTCGTTCGCGCACCAGGTGATCTACCACGAGGAAGTGGCCCGTGCCCGGGTGCCCGGCCCGCTCGGCACCGGGCTCAACATCGCCGCGCCGACCATCATCAAGTACGGCCGCCAGGAGCAGAAGGAACGCTGGCTCGCCCCGATGCTGCGCGGCGACGTGATCTGGGTTCAGGGCTACTCCGAGCCGGAGGCCGGCTCGGACCTGCCCAGCCTGCGCACCACCGCCCGCCGCGAGGGCGACGAGTACGTCGTCAACGGGCAGAAGGTGTGGACGTCGCACGCGGGAGACGGGGACATCATCTTCGCCCTGGTCCGCACCGGGACGCGGGAGAGCAGGCAGAAGGGCATCACCTACCTGATCATCGACGCGCACGCGCCCGGCGTGCAGGTCCGCCCGCTGCGCGACCTGACCGGCGGGCACCTGTTCGCCGAGATCTTCTTCGACGACGTGCGGGTGCCGGCGGCGAACCGGGTGGGGGAGGAGAACGACGGCTGGCGGCTCGCCCGCACCAGCCTCGGCCACGAGCGGGCGGCCGGCGCGCTGAACCAGGCCGCGATGTACCGCCGGGTGCTGACCGAACTCGAGGAACTCGCCCGTGAGCGCGGCCAGCTGGCCGACGCGGTGACCCGCGACCGCTTCACCGACCTCGAGATGCGGGTCAGGATCATCCGCTACAACGCCGAGCGGACGATCAGCGGCATCCTCGCCCGGGGCGACGCCGGCGCCGCCTCGTCCGTCTCCCGGCTGCTGATCACCGCGTTCGAGCAGGACATCCACGAGTTCGCGGTCGACCTGCTCGGCCCGGCCGGGCTGCTCGGCAAGTCCGCGCCGCAGGCGGTCCAGCGGTCCCGCTGGCTGACCGGCTTCCTGCGCACCCGGGCGTCTACCATCGGCGCCGGGACCAGGGAAATCCAGCTGAACACGGTCGCCGAGCAGGTGCTCGGGCTGCCGCACGACCCCGGCATGCCGCCCCGCTGACCGCACCGATCCAGGAGAAGCCATGCGCTTTGACTACAGTCAGGAACTGGAGGACTACCGGGCCGAGGTCCGGGCCTTCATCGAGCGGCACGGGCCAGGACCGCGCAAGCACGTCGGGGTGCGGGCACCCGACCCCGAGCAGGTCCCGGTGCTGCGCGCCTGGGTCGCCCAGCTGTACGCGGCCGGGTACCTGGGACAGACGTGGCCGGCCGCGTACGGCGGGCGCCCCGGCGCCACCATCGAGCACGCGTTCATCGTCGCCGAGGAGATCGCGCGCGCCAGGACCTGGGGCGAGATCGGCGCCGGGGCGCTCGCCGCGGGCGCCATCCTGGCCTTCGGCAGCGAGCGGCAGCGCCAGCGTTACCTGCCGCGGATCCGCTCGGGCGAGGACCTGTGGTGCCAGCTGTTCAGCGAGCCCGGCGCGGGCAGCGACCTGGCCAGCCTGAAGACCCGCGCGGTCCGCGACGGCGACGACTTCGTCGTCAACGGCCAGAAGGTATGGACCACCAACGGCCACCACGCCGACCTCGGCTACCTGCTGGCGCGCACCAATCCCGACGTCGTCAAGCAGGCAGGCATCACCGCGTTCGCCGTCGACATGCGGACGCCGGGCATCGACGTCCGCCCGCTGCGCGAGATCACCGGAACCAGCGACTTCAACGAGGTCTTCCTGGACAACGTGCGCATCCCGGCCGATCAGGTGATCGGCGAGGTCGATAACGGCTGGCGGGTCGCCAACGCCAGCCTCGGCCACGAGCGCAGCGGCGTCGGTGCCCGCGCGGTGGAACTCTACGCGCAGCTCGACGACCTCATGGAGCTCGCGCGGCGCACCGCCACCGCGGCCGGGCAGCCGGCCATCGCCGACGGCGCCACCCGGCAGCGGCTCGGCCGGCTCGCCGCCCTCACGCACGTCACCGACGTGATGAGCAAGTCCGTCCAGTCCCGGATCGCCAGCCACACCGAGGACGCCGGCGACGGACCGCTCGCCAAGGTCTTCTTCAGCGAGGTCAACCTGGCGATGACCGAGTTCGGCGTCGCCCTGCAGGGCGTCGGCGGCCTGGCGGTCGAAGGCGACCCCGGGGCCTACGCCGACGGCTGGTGGCAGGACGCGTACCTCTACGCCCGGGCCTGGACGATCGCGGGCGGGGCCAACGAGGTGCTCAAGACGGTCGTGGCCGAGCGCGCGCTCGGCCTGCCGCGGGACAAGCGTTGACCGCCGCGGACAGGCGGTACGGCCTGCCCTGGCGCGGCGCGGAGGTGGCCCGCGCCGCCGAGGCGGCCGGGGCCGCCGCGTTCTGCTCCGGCGAGTTCGTCGACCACGAGGCCTACTCAACCCTCGCCGAGATGGCCCTCAACACGGAGCGGGCGCTGGTCGGGCCGGGCATCGCGTACGCGTTCGCCCGCACCCCGTACGCCCACGCGGCCGGCATCCGCGGCGCCTGGCGGCACGCACCCGGGCGCGTCTTCCTCGGGCTGGGATCCGGGGCGTTCAAGATCAACCGCGACTGGTTCGGCGTCGCCGCCGACCGGCCGGCCGCGCGCATGGCCGACCTGGTCGGCGCCGTCCGCGCCTGGCTGCACGCGGAAAACGGGCAGCGCGTCCGCTACGACGGCGAGTTCTATCACGTCGACGCCGCGGTCGGTGCGCCGGTGCTCGGCCGGATCGACGTCCCGGTCCTGCTCGGCGCGTTCAACAAGCTGATGGCGGCCGCCGCCGGCCGGACGGCCGACGGGATCATCGCCCACGGCCTGTTCACCCGGACCTGGTGGGACGACGTGGTCCGGCCCGCCGTGGCCAAGGGCGCGGCCGAGAGCGACCGCGGTACCGCCCCGGTTGAGCACGGCTGGGTGATCACCGCGATCGACGACGACGACCCCGGGCGCGCCGTCATGGACGCCCGCCGGATGATCGCCTTCTACCTGACCGTGAAGACCTACGACCCCTACGTCGAGCATCACGGCTGGACGGCCCAGGTCGCCGCCATCCGCCAGGCCTTCGCCGCGGGAAAAACCGACGCCATGGCTAGGGCTGTTACCGATGACATGCTGGAAGCGGTCGCCGTCTGCGGCAGCACCGCCGACGCGCGGGCGGCGCTGGCCCGCCGCGGCGACTCGCTGCCCCGCGACGTCGCCTACCTCGCCCCCCCGTCCTTCATGGTCAGCGAGCGCCGCGGCCAGCGCTACGCCCAGGCCAGCCTCGCCCTGCTGGCGGGAACCCAGCTGGAGGGAACGCGGTGAAGTTCACCGTCGACTACCCGATCGTCAATGCCGGCTACGACCCGGCCCTGGTCACCGCGGCCGGGCTGACCACGGTCGCCCGGGCGGTGGAGGAGTACGGCTACGACGCGATCTCGTTCAGCGAGCACCCCGCCCCGTCGAGCAAATGGCTCAACGCGGGGGGTCACGAGTCGCTCGACCAGACGTCGGCCCTCGCGTTCTGCGCCGCCGTCACCAGCCGGGTCCGGCTGATGACCTACCTGCTCGTGCTGCCCTACCACAACCCGTTCCTCGCGGCCAAGGCGCTCAGCACCGTTGACCTGCTGTCTGGCGGGCGCCTGACGGTGGTCGCCGGGACCGGGTACCTGCGCTCGGAGTTCCTCGCGCTCAACGTCGACATGAGCGTCCGCAACGAGCTCTTCGACGAGTCGCTCGAGGTGCTGCGCGGCGCATGGAGCGAGGTTCCGTTCGCCTACCAGGGCAAGCACTTCACCGCGCGCGGCGTGGCGTCGCTGCCCGCCCCGGTACAGCCCGGCGGCCCGCCGATACTGATCGGCGGCAACAGCGCCCGCTCCCGGGCGCGCGCCGCCCGCAACCAGGGCTGGAGCCCGCTGCTGGTCAGCCCGGAGGTGGCGCGCACCTCGCGCACACCGGGCATCAGCACCATCGCGGAGCTGGCCGCCCAGGTCAAGGGGGTACGGGACGCGGCGGCAGCGGTCAAGGGGGCCGACGTCCCGCTGACCATCCAGGTCCACACGCCGCAGGCCGGCTTCATGCAGCGGCCGGGGTCAGCCGAGGAACACCGGGACCACCTCGGCCAGCTCGCCGGCGCCGGGGTGGACTCGTTCGTGCTGCGGCCGCCCGGCGACAGCGTTGACCATGCGGTGGAGGCGCTGCGGCAGTACGCGGAGACGTTCCTGAAGGGGTGACGCGTGGCGGACCGTGCTAGCGACGGCGGGCCCAAGGCCGGCGTCGCCGCCCACCCGCTGAGGGTCATGGAGTCGCGGTGGCGAAATCGACCTCGAGGTTGTAGGGCTGCGGCGGGGCGAACCCGGTCCAGGTCATTACCGCATGGTCGGCGGTGGAAGCGATGCCGTTGTAGTCGCCGATGAACGGGCGGAACGACGACCCGCTCGGCACGCCCCAGGTTGAGGGGTCGAATCCCTGGGGAGTCACCCGCGCCTGCTGCCAGGTGAGGCCGCCGTCGCTGCTCGTGGCATAGGTCAGGTCAACGAGCTTGTTGCCGCTGTACCCGCGGTCGTAGAAGGAGGCGTCGAGCCGGCCGTTGGGCGCGGCCGAGAGCTCGCCTTCGAACCGGTCCCCGTTGCCGCCCGGGATAGTGCTGGTGAAGGCGACAGACAGCGTGGCCGGGTCAAGCGCGTAGAAGTACATCCCGGCGTAGGTGCCGCGGATGTCGGCGACCAGCACGTCGAGCTTGTCGCGGGCCGTGTCGAACGCGGGCGCGGGGTAGGTGCCGCCCGCGCGGAACTGGCCGCCCGAGATGTTGAAGCAGGACGGCGGGAAGACGCACACCGGGTCGGTCAGTGTCGCGAAGCTGACCGGAGTGGACCAGGTGCTGCCCCCGTCAGTCGACTTCGACGCGTACAAGGCGGTTCCCTTGCCGCCCTGGATGCCGTTGTCGAACGTGAGGTAGGCATTGCCTGACTGGTCGGTCACGATCCGCTGGTCCTGGTTGTTCCGCACGCTGGCCGCCGTCACCTGCGTGACGGTGAAGGTGTTCCCGCCGTCGCGCGACACCGCCACGTTCACCGGCGAGTGGGTGCCGTTCCCGTTGAACTGGGCCCAGGTGACGTAGATGTAGCCGGTGACCGGGTCGACATGAATGTTCTCGTGGTCAGGGAACTGACCGTTCGACCCCTTGCTGACCCCGTTGCCGGTGAAGGTGGAGATCTGCGTCAGGCCGCTGTGCTGCCAGGTCAGCCCGCCGTCATAGGACCGGTTGAGCAGGAGGGCGATCTGGAACGGAGAGGTGAAGTTGAACGCCTGGCAGACGTAGTAGGCGGCCTTGCCGTCCGGGCTGAACGCGATCGTCGGGTCGCCGCCCGCGTCATAGGCGCCGTCGCCTGGCACCGCGGGATCGTTGGTGAACTTGGTGACGCCCGGGAGGAACCCGCTGGGCAGCGTCGGGGTCCACTTCGCGCCAC
>DASWAE010000122.1:0-27979 GCA_036391275.1 Trebonia sp. | reverse complement strand
GCCCACCTCAACCCGCCGCCCCACCTCTGACCACCTCAACCCGCCGCCAACCTTCAACCACCTCAACCAGCTGTCCACCTCAAATCCGCCGCCTACCTCTAACCACCTAAGCCAGACCCAGCAAGGCTGAGGTTCATGGGGCGGACGGTCCGCGGATGGGTCGCTGGGGGCGGACGGTTCGCCCGTGCGCTCGTCGTGACCCTAGACCGGGGTCCCGAAGGCGCGCGGCTCGAACCGCCGGCGCCCCCTGCTTTCACGTTCTCGGGGTAGCGTGTCGCGAGGAGCTTCTGACGGCTGGCGGCGTCATCCAGCGAGCACCCTTAGCATCATCGGTCTCAGAGAAACTATCTCCGCAGGCCAAGACCATGATCATGAAGACTTTTTCGCGCTATTGCGCCTAAAACCCTTCCTGACACCAAAACTCTTCCGCATAAATCGTTCTGCCAGCACAGATGCGTGCTAGCAGCCTTACCAGGCTGCTCGTAGCTCTCGCTTGCCTCGGTGTTCCCTCGCTGAACGCCGCACGGCGCTAATGAACGGCAGCGGACATCGGCCCAAGCGGCCGCCGGTGCCGTCGGCCCGTCGGCTACGCGTCTTCCCCCGCCGCGTCTTCCCCTACCTTGTCTTGGCCCGCGCTATCCTGCTCCGCATCTTGCTCGGCCGTGTCTTCATTGGTGCGGATGCGGCGGGTGAGGGTCGCGCGGGCCGCTAGGGCTGCGGCGGGCGGGTAGCGGACCTCTTCCAGGGACAGGGCGTGCGGCGGTACGACCCGGACGGCTGGGTCCCTGACCGCTGCCGATAGCAACGTGGCGGGCCAGGACGGCGGGCGGGTGCCCTCGCCGACGGGGAGTAGTGCGCCGACGAGTGAGCGCACCATGTTGTGGCAGAACGCGTCGGCCACTACGCAGCCGACGGCCACACCCTGGGCGTCCCGTTCCCAATCAAGGCGCCGCAGGGCCCGTATCGTCGTGGCACCCTCGCGCTTGCGGCAGAACGCGGCGAAGTCGTGCTCGCCGAGCAGCAGCGCCGCTGCGTCGTTCATGGCGGCTAGGTCAAGTGGACGCGGATGCCATAGCGTATCCCGGCGCCGCAACGGGTCCGCACTCGCCGGGTTATCGCAGATCCGGTAGGCGTAGCGCCGCCACAGGGCGGCGAACCGGGCGTCAAATCCCTCGGGCGCCCGCTCGATTGAGCGCACCCGGATGTCTGGCGGCAGCGCCCGCGAGAGGCGGCGCAGGGCCGCGTCCGCGTGGGTAGCCCAGGCGTCGGCGGGGACGTCGGCATGCGCCACCTGGCCCCGCGCGTGCACACCGGAATCGGTGCGGCCCGCCACCGTCAGCCGTACAGGCTCGGGCAGCCGCAGCACGTGGCCGAGGGTCCCGGATAGCACACCCTCGACCGTCCGCCGCGTGGGTTGCGCCGCCCAGCCGGAGAACTCGGTCCCGTCGTAGCTGAGGTCGACCCGGATCCGCACTAGGGGGTCATCAGCCACGTGATCCCTCCCGGCCAGAACGGTCAGGACTTGGTGGCGGACGCCTTGGCGGACGCGGACGGTGACTTGGACGCAGCCGGGGTGGACGCCGCAGGGGTAGGGGCGGTGCCGGTGACCATGCGCTGGCTGAGGTCGACGTTGGCGGTGCCCGCCACCAGGTCGTTGCTGAACCGCTCGAGCTGGCCGTCCTGCGTCTTCGTCGACGGCGTGGCGCCGTTCACGAACTCGGACCAGGTGAGGATCAGGTAGTGGCCCTTGTACTCGGCCTCGACGACTCCGGTGCCGTTGCCGAGCTTGCTCGCGACTCCCTTGGCCGCCGTCAGCGGGGCGATGAAGTCGCTCTGGCCGACGTCCTTGCCCGCGTAATGCGCCTGGTTCGTCGTCGACAGGTTGACCACCCCGATGGTGCCCATGATCTTGCCGTCGCCGGACACGTAGCTGGCGCGCAGTACCTGGGAGCAGCTGCCGGCCTGCAGCGCCTTGATCAGGGTCGCGCCGATCACCGCGTTCGAGCAGGTCTTGTCCAGCTTGGTGGAAACGAGTGAGTAAGAGGTCTTGTCCGCCTCGTTGGTGAACGCGGGCGGGAACAACTCGGCCGTGGTGAGCGGCGTGGGGTCGTCGGTGCGCGCCGCGATGTGGCAGTACGTGCCGAGTTGCTGGGCGCAGGCCTGCTGTGACGCCGCCGCGCTGCCGGTCGGCAGCGCTCCCTGGGCGTTCGGGTTGCCGGCGGTCGACTTGGGCTTGAGCAGGAACACGTAGGCCGCGACGGCGACGACCCCGACGACGACCACGGCGAGCGCGGCAAGCAGCAGGCGCTTGCCGCCAAGCGGTCCGCTCGCGGAGCCCCTGCGGCCATCGCGGCTGCCGCCATCCCGGCCGCGGCGCCGCGGCGCGACAGGTTCCCCGCGGTCACCGTAGGGGTCCTGCTGGTAGGGGTCACCGGAGCCCTCGAACTCGTCATATCCGTCACGGTCACGGCCGAGGCCCGCGGCGGCGGGCGGCGCCTGGTAACCAGCGACCCGGTGCCCGCCGGTATCGGTTCGCGTGCCGTAGTCGTCGTAGCCGTACGCCTCGCGTGCCGCGGAGCCGGGGTAACCGTCGCCAACCTGCCCGTAGCTCGGGTACGGCGCGTTGTCGTCGAACCGCTCCTGCTGCCCGCTGCGCCGGACGGCCTGCGGGCCGGAGACGGCAGGGATCACGGACGTGGGCAGCTGGCCGGGGTCTTGCTGCGGGCTGGGCGGGTAACCGCGCGCCGGATCGCGCAGTGCGCCGCGCGGCCCGGTGCCGTACTCGTCGATGGCCCGCCCGTTGAACTGGTACGTGCCGGTGTCAGCGAAGCTCCCGCCGCGCGCCGCGTCGGGCTGGCCGCCGTACCAGTCGTTTCCCGCGTCCTGGGCCGGATACCCGCCCTGGCCGGCCGGCAACGCCGGGTAGCCGCCGCTAGACCGCTGTGCCTGGTATCCGCCGGACTGGCCGTAACCGCCATCCTGGCCGGGGTAACCGCTGCCGCCCTGGTCCGGGTAGCCGCCTGCCGGGCCTTGGTACCGGCCGGGTCCGTCCTGGTACCCGCTGGACGGGCCGTATCCGGCCGTCGGCGCTTGGTCGTAGCCGCCCTGAGGGTATCCGCCGGTGCCCGCGCCGCCCTCGTAACCGTAGCCGCCCTGCCCGTGCTCCGGCTGGCCGCCGTAACCGCCCGCCGTGCCGGCCCAGCCGTCGCCCGGGGTGCCCCAGTCGCTCGCGGAGCCGCCCACGCCGGGCTCGTAGCCGTCGTACTGACGGTAAGGCTGGCCGTACTGGTCTACCTGCGGCTGCTGGCCGTAAGGAGCGCCGTACTGCTCGTCCTGCTGCCCGTAGCCCGGGTAGCCCGGCTGGCCCTGTCCTGGGTAGGCATTGCCTGGTCCGTAACCGGGGGCGCCGCTGTCGGCGCCCTGGCCGTCATCGGATGACAATTGCCAAGGCGTTTGGCGCCCCCAGGCTCCGTGCGTGGTGGAGACGTCTTCCCCGCGGTATCCCATATCGTCGAGAGTAGCGTTAGTACCAGTTCCGACACGGGTAGATGTGTTTTTTGAGTCGGACAGCAGCGGCGTTACGGCGCCGCGGCACCCGGACGCCGCGGGTGCGGTAAGCTAGGTGGATACACGGCAGGAGAGTCTGCGCGCACTTTGGCAGCGGGCGTGGATTCGAGTATGCTGCATTGGCGTCATCCGCGACGAGCAGCATTTCCGGCTGCGCTGACCAGGCACCTGGATCTTCCGGTAGCGCCGGGTCTTGAGGATCACGAACCACATGCGAAGGCTAAACGACTGTGCGCACTTTCAGCCCGAAGGACAGTGACATCACGCGTCAGTGGCATGTCATCGACGCCACCGACGTCGTGCTCGGCCGCCTGGCCAGCCATGTGGCGGTGCTGCTGCGGGGCAAGCACAAGCCCATTTTCGCTCCGCACGTCGACACTGGTGACTTCGTCATCGTGATCAACGCGGACAAGGTCTCGCTGAGCGGGGCGAAGCTGGAGGACAAGAAGGCCTACCGGCACTCCGGTTACCCGGGCGGCCTCCGCGCGGTCAGCTACGGCGAGCTGATGGCCAAGCACCCGGAGCGCGCGGTGGAGAAGGCGGTCAAAGGGATGCTCCCCAAGAACTCCCTCGGTCGCAAGACGCTCAGCAAGCTCAAGGTCTACGCGGGCCCGACGCACCCGCACCAGGCGCAGCAGCCGCAGCCGTACGAGATCCGGCAGATTTCCCAGTAGCGCCGCAAGGAAGCGTGAGGAAGAGCAACGTGGCCGAGCCCACTGGCGTAGAGACGCCCGCAGACGACACGGCATACTTCGACCCGGAGTACGTCGCCGAGGACGACTTCGACGGCGAGGACGCCCCGTCGGAGTACACCAGCGAGTCCCCCGAGGCCATCGCGCCGCGCGCCGCCCGCCGGCCGGTGGTCACCGGTCACGCGAGTGGCCTGGGCCGCCGCAAGGAGGCCGTCGCCCGCGTCCGTATTGTCCCTGGCACCGGCCAGTGGAAGATCAACGGCCGGACCCTTGAGGCCTACTTCCCGAACAAGGTGCACCAGCAGATCATCAGCGAGCCGTTCGTGACGCTCGGCGCCGAGGGCAACTTCGACGTGATCGCACGCATCGGCGGCGGCGGCGTCTCGGGTCAGGCTGGCGCGCTGCGGCTTGGCGTGGCCCGCGCGCTGACGCTTGTCGACCCGGAGAACCGGCCGCCGCTCAAGAAGGCTGGCTTCCTCACCCGTGACGCCCGCGCCACGGAGCGGAAGAAGTACGGTCTCAAGAAGGCCCGCAAGGCGCCCCAGTACTCTAAGCGCTAGCCGTCGGCTGGCACCCAGATCTACCGACATGGGCCGAATTTTCGGTACTGACGGTGTTCGCGGGGCCGCTGGCGTCGAACTGACTGCTCAGCTTGCCCTGGACCTGGCGGTCGCGGCGGTGCCCGTGCTGGCACCGGCCGCGGCCGCTTCTGGTCGTCAACGTCGGCCCGTGGCGGTCGTCGGACGTGACTCGCGGGCATCCGGGGATTTCCTCGAAGCGGCCGTCGTGGCCGGGCTGGCGAGCTCGGGAGTCGACGTGCTCCGGCTCGGCATTATCCCCACCCCGGCCGTCGCGTACCTCACCGGGGCGCTCAGCGCGGACTTCGGCGTCGTGCTCTCCGCGAGCCATAACCCTGCCGCCGACAACGGCATCAAGTTCTTCGGACGGGCCGGCGTCAAGCTGCCTGACGAGACCGAAGACGATATCGAGGCGAGGCTGCCGTCTCCCGGGGGGACGACCCCCCGTACCCCCCGGTGCGCGCCCGATGGCTCCGCCATCGTATCGGGCGCGCCCACCGCGGCGATGGCTCCCCACGTCCCCGCGCACGGGTTCGGGCGGGTCACCGACGCGTACTCCGCCCACGAGACCTACCTGGATCACCTGCTCGCCACCTTGCCGGCCGGCCCAGCCGGGCAGCCCCCGCTGCACGGGCTGCGCGTGGTCGTCGACTGCGCGCACGGCGCCGCCTACAGCATCGGCCCGCGAGCGCTCCGCCGGGCCGGGGCCGAGGTCATCGCGATCGGCGCCGCGCCCGACGGGGAGAACATCAACGCGGGCGTCGGTTCCACGCACCTGGGCACGCTGGCAGCCGCGGTCACCGAGCATGGCGCCGACGCTGGCCTCGCGTTCGACGGCGACGCGGACCGGTGCCTCGCGGTGGACGGCGACGGCCAGCCGCTCGACGGCGACCAGATCCTCGTCGTGCTCGCGTCGCAGCTCAAGCGGAGCAACCAGCTGGCCGGCGACACGGTCGTGGTCACCGTGATGTCTAACCTCGGCTTCCATGACGCGATGCGCGAATCGGGCATCTCGGTGGTCGAGACCCCGGTCGGCGACAAGCACGTCTACGCCGCGATGCGGGACGGCGGCTACACCCTGGGCGGCGAGCAGTCAGGGCACATCATTCAGATGGGCCACGCCACCACGGGAGACGGCGTGCTGACCGGCCTGCACCTGCTCGCCGCGGTGAACAGCATCGGCATCCCGGTCTCCGCCGCGGGGAAGATGATGACCAGGTACCCGCAGGTGCTGATTAACGTCCGCGGTGACAAGGATCGCGCGATGGCCAGCCCTGAGCTCGCGGCGGCGGTGAGTTCCGCCCGGTCGATGCTTGGCGAGGCTGGGCGCGTGCTGCTGCGGCCGAGCGGGACCGAGCCGGTCATCCGGGTCATGGTCGAGACGCGGCAGCCCGAGCTCGCCGAGCAGGTCGCCGGGGAGCTTGTCGCCGTCGTCCGCGCGGCAATGTCGTGATCGTCGGCGTCGGCATCGACGTCGTCGACCTCGCCCGGTTCGAGGAGGCCCTGGCACGGACCAAGGGCCTAGCCGACCGCCTGTTCACTGAAGGCGAACGCCGTCTGCCCGTGCGCTCCCTAGCGGCACGCTTCGCGGCCAAGGAAGCCCTGGCGAAGGCGCTCGGCGCGCCGCGCGGCCTGCTCTGGACCGACGCGGAGATCGTCGTCGGCGCCGGCGGCAGGCCGCACCTGGAGGTAAGGGGTACGGTCGAGGTGGCCGCTGCCCGGCTCGGCGTCACCCACTGGCACCTCTCCCTCAGCCACGACGCGGGCATAGCCAGCGCCGTGGTCATCGCCGAAGGCACGCCGGGGTCTTCCGGGGTTGGCTGGGTCTAGCGGCCCCACCGCTCGCGTGTCCTGCTGCCTGGCCGCGTCAAACCGGGGAGACTGGAGGCATGCGGGTTGCTTACTCGGTTTCCAGGGTGCGGGCGGCGGAAGCGGCGCTGATGGCACTCGTGCCGGACGGTGCGCTCATGCAGCGGGCGGCGGCTGGGCTCGCCTCGGTCTGCGCGGGCCTGCTCCGTGACGGCGCGGGGGCGGTCTACGGCGCGCGGGTGGTCATCCTCGCCGGGACGGGGGACAACGGCGGAGACGCGCTCTACGCGGGGGAGCGGCTGGCCCGGCGCGGCGCGTCGGTCACCGCCATCCAGGCGGGGCCGCGCCTGCACGAGAAGGGCGCGCGGGCGCTAATCGCTGCCGGGGGCCGTGCCATCCCTGTGCGGCCGCCGCGCGATCCGGATGAGACCAGGGATGACCTGGCGGACGAGGCGGAGCCCGCCGGCCACGGCCGGCATGACGCCGGATACGAGGTGCGCCGGGCGATCGGTTACGCGGACCTGATCCTCGACGGGATGCTCGGCATCGGCGGCAGGGGCGGGCTCAGGGAGCCGTACGCGACGCTCGCGCAGCTTGCCGCGAACGCGCGAGGCGCCGTCACCGTCGCGGTTGACCTGCCGTCCGGCGTCGACGCCGACACCGGGGTCGTCGCCGGCCCCGCGGTCCGCGCCGACGTCACCGTGACCTTCGGCGCGGTGAAGCCGGGGCTGCTGATCGACCCGGGCGCGGGCCACGCCGGCGTCGTGGAGCTTATCGACATCGGGCTCGGCCCCTACCTCGAGGAGCCGCCGGACGCGAGCGCCCCGCAGGCACGCGACATCGCCGCGCTCCTCCCGTGCCCGACCGCGGAATCGGATAAGTACCGCCGGGGCGTGCTCGGCCTGCTGGCCGGCAGTGACCGTTACACGGGCGCGGCGGTGCTCGCGACCGGCGGCGCGGTCAACGGCGGGGCCGGCATGGTCCGGCTGGTCACCTTCCCCGGCTCGGCGACCGCCGTCAGGCAGCTTCACCCCGAGGTGGTCATCACCGAGCTGGAGGGTGAAACACGCCTCCGTTCTGATCCACCGGCCGAGTCCAGGGACGGCGCCCCGCGGTTCCCGCAGGACGTGGGCCGGGTGCAGGCGTGGGCTGTGGGCTCGGGCATGGGCACTGACCACGCGGCGGCGGGGCGGCTCAGCGCGGTGCTCGCCACCAGGCTGCCGGTGCTGATCGACGCGGACGGGCTGACCGTGCTCGCCAGCCACCGGGAGCTGCTGCCGCGTCCCGCGCCGACGCTGATCACCCCGCACGCGGGGGAACTTGGCCGGCTGCTCGGCGCGGATCCCGCCGACATCGAGGCGCGCCGCCTTGAGTACGCGCGGCGCGCGGCGGACAAGCTGGGCGTGTGCGTGCTGCTCAAGGGCTCAACCACGGTGGTGGCGCCGCCGGACGGCGTCGATCCCGTGCTGGTGAACACCACGGGGACGCCGTGGCTCGCTACCGCGGGGACCGGCGACGTCCTGGCCGGGCTGGCCGGCGCGCTGCTCGCCCAGGGGCTGCTCCCGCCGCAGGCCGCGATCGCGGCCGCCTACCTGCACGGGCTAGCCGCCAGGCTCGCCGCCGCGGGCGGCGACGAGGACGGCGGCGGGCTGCCTCGCCCAGCGGCGCCGATCGGCGCGGCTGATGTCGTGCGGGCGATCCCGCGGGCGTTCCGTGCACTGTAACCGCGGCCCGCGCCCGGCCCGCGCCGACGGCACGGCGGCGCCCCGCTGCGCCTAGCATGATGTCCATGGACAGCCACGCAGAGGCGAGCGTCGACCTCGGCGCGATCACGAAGAACATCGAGGCACTGCGCGCGCACGTGGCGCCCGCAGCGGTCATGGCGGTCGTAAAAGCCAACGGGTACGGGCACGGCGCGGTACCCGCGGCACGGGCCGCGGTGCGCGGCGGCGCTGGCTGGCTTGGCGTGGTGCATGTCGCGGAGGCGCTGGAGATCCGCCGGGCCGGCGTCGACGCGCCGCTGCTGTGCCTGATGGCGATCGGCTCCGATGACCACGCGGCCGCGATAGCGGCCGGCGTCGACCTGGCGGTGGGGTCGGTGAGCATGCTGCGGCGGCTTGCGGCCGCGGCCGCCGGCCGTCCGGCGCGCGTGCACCTCAAGGCGGACACCGGGCTCAGCCGCGGCGGTGCCACGCCGGCGGACTGGCCGTCCGTGCTCACCGCGGCCAGGCAGGCGCAAAGCGACGGCAGCATCGTCGTCGCCGGGGCCTGGTCGCATTTCGCCGCTGCCGACGACCCGGGCAACCCGTCGATCGAGGCGCAGCTCACCGCGTTCAAGGAGGCGCTGGCGGTCGCGGAGAGCGCGGGCATCACCCCGCGGCTGCGGCATATCGCCAACACCGCGGCAGCGCTTGACGTGCCGGAGGCCCGCTACGACCTGGTGCGCGTCGGCGGCGGCAGCTACGGCCTGGCCACCCTTCCCGGCGGGCCGCCGGCCTGGCTGCGTCCCGCGATGACGCTGAGGGCGCGGCTGGCGCTGGTGAAGCGGGTTCCCGCGGGAACCGGGGTGTCGTACGGGCACCGCTACGTCACGCCGCGCGAGACGACGCTCGGGCTTGTGCCGCTCGGCTACGCCGACGGGATTCCGCGCTCCGCGACCGGCCTGCCGCTGGTGTGGGCGCGCGGCCGGCGGTGGCGGATCGCGGGCACGGTCTGCATGGACCAGTTGCTCGTCGACTTCGGCGACGAGCCGGTGGCGGAGGGGGATGAGGTAGTGCTGTTCGGGCCGGGGGACGACGGGGAGCCGACGGCCCAGGAATGGGGCGAGGAACTCGGCACGATCTCGTACGAGATCGTGACAGGCATCAGCGCGCGCGTGCCGCGGACGCACCATGGGTGACGGCGAAAGCGTCTCGCTCACCGTCTCCACCGCCGCCGGGATGCGCGCGCTCGGCCGGTCCCTGGCCACGGCGCTGCGCGCGGGGGACCTGGTGATCCTCAGCGGCGGGCTCGGCGCGGGCAAGACCACCCTGACTCAGGGGATCGGTGCCGGGCTTGGCGTGCGCGGGCCGGTCACGTCGCCCACCTTCGTGATCGCGCGGGTGCACCCGCCGGCCGCCACGGCGGCCCGGGACGCCGCCGCTCAGGGCGATCCCATGGCTGACCTGGCCGCGCCGCGCCCGGCGCTGGTGCACGCCGACGCCTACCGGCTGGGCAGCGCGCTCGAGCTCGATGACCTCGACCTGGACACGGACACCGCGTCCTCCGTCACGGTGGTGGAATGGGGCGAGGGAATGGCGGAGGGGCTGGCGACCGACCGCCTGGAGATCGCGATTGCCGCCGTCGCCCCGCCGCCCGGGCCGCCGGCCGGGCCGCCGGCCGCGGACGCCGCGGGCGAGATCGCCGACCCGGCCGTGGACATGCCGCGCACGGTGCGGATTTCCCTGGTCGGCGCGCGCTGGGAAGGCGTCGAGTTGCCCCTCGCGAACCTCGCCGATCGTCTATAGTTCGGCTTTGTACCAGTTCCGTCTTGTACATTCTCGTGGTCCCTAGGTCACCTACCCTCACCGGAGGCATGCCGTGACTCAGCATGAGTCATTTCCCGGTCGGCCGCGCGGCCGCCGGGCACGTCACGATGCCGACGTGCCTGAGTGGCAGGGGTACGACGGCACGCCGGAAGACCAGCGGGAGTTCCCTGACCTCGCCCCGATCCGCCCCAGGGAGGCCCGGGCGCGGGACGGGCGCGTGCAAGGCGGCCAGCCCGGCCAGCCCGCCGGGTACGGCGGCTACCAGGGGGGGAGCCCCGGCTACCCCTCGGCAGGCCAGCCGGCGACGGGCGGCGGGTACGGGAACGGGCAGCACGGCGGGGGGCAGCAAGGCGGCCACGGCGGCCCAGGGCAGGCCCCGTGGGCAGAGCGGCCATGGCCGGGGCAGTCGGCGGGCCAGCCGGACCCGGCGCCGTCACAGCGCTACCAGCAGCAAGCGAAGCACGCGGCCGCGGCGCCGCCGTCAGCCCGCAAGGAAGACGACGCCCCGTCCTGGGCGGAGCCCGACTCCGTCGAGGCGTTCTCCGAGCGCTGGCACCGCCGGGGCCTCGAGTCGCGGGACGAGCAGCGGGCGGGCCTTCGTCGTACCCGGCGCCGCCTGATCATCGCGGGCGGCGCGGTGGTCGCGCTGGCCATCGCGGCGACCATCTACCTGTTCAGCGGCGGCCCCGGAGCGGCCAACCTCGGCTTCGGCAGCTTCGTCACGAACTTCCTGCCGGGCGAGCTCCAGCAGGTGCCCGACCCGTGCACCACTGTTCCCGCCGCGTCGCTGCGGCAGTACATGCCGGGCACGCTCAAGGTGGCCGCGCCGCCGCTGAACTCCGGCGCGAGCACCGAGTGCACCTGGACGCTGGACAGCGCGCCGACTTACCGGGTGCTCCAGGTGCAGCTGCAGGCCTACTCGCCGAGCGGTCTCGCCTCAGGGAACGGCAGCGCCACCTTCGCGGCGGAAGACGCCTACCAGTCGTTCGAGAACGGCTTCACCTCGCCCGGGCCCAAGAGCGGTCAGCCAAAGGCCACGGTGACGGACCTGTCCGGGATGCCAGGCGGCACGCAGACGTCCTCCTTCCAGGCCACGCAGGTGTTCACCAGGGGCGGCGCGACCACCGACGTGGCCAACGTCCTCGTCCGCTACCGCAACGTCATCATCACCGTGGTCGTGGACGGCCTCGACCAGACGAGCGGCGGGAAGCAGTACGGGCCCGTGGCGATGAGCGATCTCACCGCCGAGGCGAACGCGATCGCCCGCGAAATGGCGTCTCAGATCGCCAAGTAGCGTCACTCCAGCTACCCTCGTTCTTCGTGCTGCTGCTCGGATTGGACACGGCGACCCCGGCGGTGACGGTGGCGCTGCATGACGGCGTACAGCCGCTCGCCCAGCTGGTCACGGTCGACGCGCACCGCCACGCGGAACTGCTCGCGCCCGCCATCGCCAAGGCCATCGGCGACGCCGGAGCGGCGCAGCGTGACCTGACCGGCGTCGTGGCAGGGGTGGGCCCCGGCCCGTACACAGGACTGAGGGTCGGGCTGGTGACCGCGCGGGTGCTCGGCGCCGCGCTCGGTATCCCCGTCTACGGCCTGTGCACCCTCGACGCCATCGCCGCCGACGTGGTCGCCAGCGGTGACCGAGAGCTCGACGGGGACTTCCTGGTCGCCACGGACGCGCGGCGGCGGGAGCTCTACTGGGCCAGGTACGACAGCGCCGGACGGCGGACCTTCGGCCCGGAGGTGTCCAAGCCCGCGGAGATCCCGGCATCCGGCCTGCCCGCTGCCGGCGAGGGGCCGATGCTCTACCCCGAGATGCTGCCCGACGGGCTCGGTCCTGCCTACCCGGCGGCGGCGACGCTGTGCCGGATCGCGGTGGCGGCCATCGCGGCCGGCGACCCGGACAAGGTGCTGCTCCCGCCGGAACCGCTCTACCTGCGGCGTCCGGACGCCCGCGAGCCCGGCACGCCCAAGCGGGTCACGCCGTGATGAGCCTGTCGCCCGGCGAGCAGACGGACCGGGCCCCCCGGTTGCGTGCGATGGTGCCCGCGGACCTGGTCGACGTCATCGCGCTTGAGCACGAGCTGTTCCCCGATGACCCGTGGACCCCGGAAATGTTCGCCGATGAGGTGGCCCAGCCGCCGGACAGCCGGCTGTACCTCATCGCGGAGGCCGAGGCAGGCGACGGCGGCGTCAGGGAAAGCGGCATCATGACCGGGCGTGGCGCGGCCGGCCCGCCGGTCATGGCGGGCTACGCGGGGATGATGTTCATTCCCGGCGGGACGCAGGCCGACGTGCTTACGATCGCGGTCCGGTCGTCCTGCTGGGGCAGGGGAATCGGCTCGGCCCTGCTCGCCGCCCTGCTCGGCGCCGCGCGGGACCGGGGCTGCGCCGAGGTCTTCCTCGAGGTCCGGGCGGACAATCCCCGGGCCCACGGGCTTTACCTGCGGCGCGGGTTCACGGAGATCGGCGTGCGCCGCGGCTACTACCAGCCGTCCGGCACGGACGCGATCGTGATGCGCAAGGATCTGCTCAGATGAAGACTGACTCTCCGCTGGTGCTCGGCATCGAGACGTCCTGCGACGAGACCGGCGTCGGCATCGTCCGTGGCAGGGAGCTGCTCGCCGACGAGGTGGCGTCGTCGATGGACCAGCACGCCAGGTTCGGCGGCGTGGTCCCCGAGGTGGCCAGCCGGGCGCACCTGGAGGCGATGGTGCCCGTGCTCGAGGGTGCCTTCGCGAAGGCGGGCGTGCGCCCGTCCGACATCGACGCGATCGCGGTAACGGCCGGCCCTGGCCTGGCCGGGGCCCTCATGGTGGGCGTCGCGGCGGCGAAGGCATACGCCTACGCGCTCGGCAAGCCGCTGTACGGGGTGAACCACCTGGCGGCCCACGTCGCCGTTGACCAGCTCGAGCACGGCCCGCTGCCCGCCCCCTGCGTGGCGCTGCTCGTCTCCGGCGGGCACTCGTCGCTGCTCCTCGTGCTGGACGTGACCGGCGAGGTACGCCCGCTCGGCGCGACCATCGACGACGCGGCGGGCGAGGCGTACGACAAGGTGGCCCGGGTGCTCGGCATGCCGTTCCCCGGCGGCCCGCCGATCGACAAGGCGGCCAGGGACGGGTCGGCCGACGCGATCAGGTTCCCGCGCGCCAAGCTGCACGACGGCACGCTGGACTTCTCCTTCGCCGGCCTCAAGACGGCGGTCGCCCGCTGGGTGGAGGCCCGCCAGGACGCCGGGGAAACGGTTCCCGTGGCCGATGTGGCGGCGTCCTTCCAGGAAGCCGTCGCCGACGTGCTGACCCGCAAGGCGGTAGCCGCCTGCCGCGCGCATGGCGTCACCGACCTGGTGATCGGCGGTGGCGTGGCGGCCAACTCGCGGCTGCGCGCCCTGGCGGCGGAGCGCTGCGCCGCGGCCGGGATCCAGCTCCGGGTGCCGCGGCCCGGCCTGTGCACCGACAACGGCGCCATGGTGGCCGCGCTCGGCGCTTCCATCGTGGCGACGGGCCGCCCGCCGTCCACCCTGGGACTGCCCGCCGACTCGTCCCTCCCGGTCACCGAGGTCCTGGTCAGGTAACACGGCCGTCAGGCTAGGACTTCTTCCTTCGGGTGAGCTTGCGGATGACGACGGCGATCGCGGCGCCGATGGCGGCGACCGGGATGAGGCGCTTGAGCACCGGGATCACGACGAACTTGAAGGCGTTCAGGTGCTCTTCCTGCTTCATCACCGGGGCGGCGGGCTTGACGGCAACAGGCACCGCCTCGCCGGAAGAGCCGTCCGCCGTCCCGGCGCCCTCAGGGGCGTTGGCCGCCTCCCCAGCCGCGCCGTCGGCCTCGATCAGCGCCTCCAGGTTCGCCGCGAACTGCGCGATGAGCTTGCCGCTCACCTCGGGCAGCAGGGAACGGCCGAACTGCGCCGGGCGGCCGGTCACGTTCAGCGAGGTGTGGATGGCGACGAGCGTGCTGCCCGCCTCGGCGGGCGTCAGGGTGGCCTGCACGTGCGCCGACGCGGTGCCCGCGCCGCGGGTCTCCTTGCCGGTTGCCTCGATGGAGATCTTGTGGTTCTCCTGGTCCTTGTCGGTGAACTTCGCGGTGCCCTTGTAGGCGAGGGAGAGCGGACCGAGCTTGACCTTCACCTGGCCCTCGACCTCGTCGCCCTCAACCGAGGTCACGCTCGCACCCGGCATGCACGGAGCGATGCGCTCAACGTCAAGCAGGACGTCCCAGGCCTTTTCCGGCGGCACGGGGACGGTGAAATCGTTCTCAAGCTCTATGGCCATGCGGATCTCTTTCTCGCAGGTAACGTCTCCCCGGATTCTACGAGGTGTTGCCCGCGGGGGAGGATGCCCCCCGCGAGCAACACAATCCTGACTGTGTCACACGCCAACCGCGGCGGCCAGGGCGCGGCCGGTGAGGACGCGGGCCAGGTGGCGCCGGTAGTCCGCCGCGCCGCGCAGGTCGCTTGGCGGGTTGGTGCCCTCGTCCGCGCTGGCGGCGGCGGCCGCGAGGGCGGCGGCCGAAGCCTCGGCCCCGGCGGCCGCCGCCTCTACGGCGTGCGCCCGGACGGGTACCGAGCCCATGTTGGTGAGCCCGACCCGCGCCTCCGCGACATGCCCGTCGGCCCGCCTGGCGACCGCAGCGACCCCCACGATCGCCCAGGCCTGGGCGGTCGTGTGGAACTTCTCGTACCGGTAGCCCCACCCGTCAAGCTTCGGCACCCGGATAGCCGTGAGGATCTCTCCGGGGGCAAGCGAGGTGGTGAGGTAATCGGCGAAGAAGTCCGCGGGCGAGATCTCGCGCGTCCCGTCCGGCCCGGTCGCGATCAGCGTCGCGTCGAGCGCGGTGATGACCGCGGGCAGGTCGCCCGCCGGGTCGGCGTGCGCGAGCGCGCCGCCGATGGTCCCGCGGTGCCGGACCGCCGGGTCCGCGATCGTCGCGGCCGCCTCGGCGAGCAGCCCGCAGTGGGCCGCGACGAGCGGGTCCTTGGTGAGCTCGTAGTGGGTGGTCAGCGCGCCGATCTCAAGCGCGTCGCCCGCGTCGCGGACACCGTGCAGCTCGGCGAGCCCGGCCACGTCCACGAGCACCGACGGGTAGGCGAACCGCAGCCGCAGCAGCGGCAGCAGCGACTGGCCGCCGGCGATGACCTTGGCGTCCTCGCCGCCTGCGGCGAGCGCGCCGATCGCCTCCTCGAGCGAGGACGGCCGCGTGTAGTCAAACTTTGCGGGGATCATCGCGCGCTCCTGTCTTCCCGCGAGTCGTCCTGGGCATCCGGGTTCGGGCCCGGGCCCGAGGCAGAGGCGGGGGTAGCGGCGGCAGGGGGAGCCGTCGCGGCGCCACGGGCCTCCTGGATCGCTCGCCAGACACGCTCTGGCGTGCACGGCATCGGCACGTCCGCCACGCCGAACGGGCGGAGCGCGTCGACGATGGCGTTCACTACCGCCGGCGTGGACGCGATCGTGCCCGCCTCGCCGACACCCTTCACGCCCAGCGGGTTAAGGGTGGACGGCGTAGTGGTCCGCGCCGTCGTGAACGACGGCAGGTCGGCCGCCGAGGGGATCAGGTAATCGGCGAGCGACGCGGTGACCAGGTTGCCAGAGGAGTCGTAGGCCGCCTCCTCGTACAGCGCCTGCGCGACGCCCTGCGCGATGCCGCCGTGCACCTGGCCCTCGACGATCAGCGGGTTGACCACGACGCCCACGTCGTCAACCGCCACGTAGGAGCGGATGCGCACCTGCCCGGTCTCGGTGTCCACCTCCGCCGCGCACAGGTGGGTGCCGTGCGGGAACGAGAAGTTGTCCGGGTCGTAGGTGGCGTCCGAGTCGAGTGACGGCTCGACGCCGTCCGGCAGGCCGTGCGCGGCGAACGCGGCGAACGCGATCTCGCCGATCGACTTGCCCTGGTCGGGGTCGCCGCGCACCGCCCAGCGGCCGTCGGACCACTCCAGGTCGTCGGGCGACACCTCGAGCATGGCCGCCGCGATCACGCGCGCCTTCTGCCGCACCTTGTCGCAGGCGTTGACGATCGCCGTGCCGCCGACGACGAGCGACCGTGACCCGTAGGTGTCCATGCCCTTGTGCGAGATCGCCGTGTCGCCGTGCAGCACCCGCACGTCCTCGAAGGGGACGCCGAGCTGGTCGGCGACGATCTGTGACCACGCGGTCTCGTGGCCCTGGCCGTGCGCGCTCGACCCGGTCACCACTTCCACCTTGCCGGTGGGCAGCATCCTGATCGACGCGTGCTCCCATCCGCCTGCGGCGTAGGCGAGCGAGCCGAGCACGCGGGAGGGCGCGAGCCCGCACATCTCGGTGAACGTCGAGATGCCGATGCCCAGCCGCACGGGGGAGCCGGCCGCGTTCCGTTCCGCCTGCTCCGCGCGGAGCGCGTCGTAGCCGAACAGTTCCTTCGCGGTCTCCGTGGCCGCCTCGTAGTTGCCCGAGTCGTAGGTAAGCCCGGCGATGGTGGTGAACGGGAACTCCTCGTGCTTGATCCAGTTCCGTTCCCGCAGCGCGAGCGGGTCCATCCCGAGTTCGGCGGCCAGGTCGTCCATCAGGTGCTCGATGGCGTAGGTCGCCTCGGGCCGGCCGGCCCCCCGGTAGGCGTCGGTGGGGGTCTTCGAGGTGAACACGCCGGTGCAGTTGAACCGGTACGCGTCCATCTTGTAGATCGCGTTGAACATGAACGCGCCGAGCAGCGGCACGCCTGGCGTGACGAGCATGAGGTAGGCGCCCATGTCCGCGAGGAGGTCGACGTCGAGCCCGCGGATGCGGCCGTCGGCGTCGGCGGCGATGCGCACCCGCTGGATCTGGTCGCGCCCGTGATGGACGGCGACGTTGCCCTCGGACCTGGTCTCTGTCCACTTCACCGGGCGGCCGAGCTTGCGCGCGAGCAGCAGCGCGAGCACCTCTTCCGCGGTGACTTGCAGCTTCGATCCGAAGCCGCCGCCCACGTCTGGCGCGATCACCCGCAGCTTGTGCTCGGGGATGCCGGTGACCAGGGCGAGCATGACGCGGAGCACGTGCGGGATCTGCGTGGACGTCCACATGGTGTACTCGTCGGCGACCGGGGCGCAGACGACGGCCCGCGGTTCCATGGCCGACGGGATGAGCCGCTGCTGCCGGTAGGTGCGCTCGATGACTACCGGTGCGTCACGGAATGCGGCGTCAATGTCGCCGTTGCCGAACGGCCAGGTGAACGACTTGTTGCCGGCCGCGTGCAGCTGCACGGCGCCGTCCGCCAGAGCCTGCTCCATGTCAAGCACCGGCTCAAGCGGCTCGTAGGTCACGTCGATGAGCTCGAGCGCGTCGGCGGCCGCGTACCGGTCGCGGGCGACCACGCACGCCACGATCTCGCCGGCGTACCGCACGGTGTCGACCGCCATGGACGGGTGCTCGGGGATGACGATGTCCGGGGTGACGGGCCAGGCGCAGGGCAGCGAGCCCTGCTCCGCGGCGAAGTCGGCGCCAGAGTAGGCGGCGAAGACCCCGGCGGCGCCGCGGGCCGCGGAAACGTCGACGGAGGCGATCCTGGCGTGCGCGTGCGGGCTGCGCACGAAGGAGACGTGCACCATGCCGGGCAGCGTGATGTTGTCTGTCCAGTTGGTCTGGCCGGTGATCAGCCGGGCGTCTTCCTTCCTGGCGCGGGCCCGGCCGACCTCGGCCGCGGGGAGATCGGTCGCGGTCATGCGGTCACCTCCGCGGTAGCGCTGTCGTTCGCGGCCGCGGTCGCACTGCCGTTCGCGGCCGCGGTCGCACTGCCGTTGGCGGCGCGCAGCACGGCGCGGACGATGTTCTGGTAGCCGGTGCAGCGGCACAGGTTGCCCTCAAGCCCGTCCCTGACCTCTTCCTCGGTCGGGTTCGGGTTCTCGCTGAGCAGGTCGGCCGCGGCCATGATCATGCCTGGAGTGCAGTAACCGCACTGCAGCGCGTGCTCTTCGTGGAAGGCCCGCTGCAGCGGATGCAACTCGCCCGAGCCGTTGGCGAGCCCTTGGATGGTGGTGATCTCGGTTCCGTCGGCCTGCACCGCGAGGACCGAGCAGCTCTTTACCGACCGCCCATTCAGCAGCACGGTGCATGCCCCGCAATTCGAGGTATCGCAGCCGATTGGCGTGCCGGTCCGCCCGGCCTGTTCTCTCAGGTAATGCACCAAAAGCAATCGAGGTTCGACGTCGTCGTCGTAGCGCACGCCGTCGACCGTCACGCTTATCCTCATAACCCGGCCTCCTTGCCGTGCCAGATGCGCCTCAGGACACCGTAAGACTGGCATAACAGCATGCACCAGACCCTCCGCAGCAATGTCAAGACTAATTGCGTCATGCAAGCAGAAGTTGCGTTCGGTTGGATCGATTCGCGGTTCGCCAACCGGTGAATACCGGGGGCATCAAGCGGAACGAGGGCGGGTCAGGCCTATCAGTCAGCGATGCACGGCTCGCCGGCCCGACGGGCTCGCGGTGCCGGTCGTCGTCCGGGATCCGCGGTGGCGGGCGGAGCGTCCCGGAGGCTGGCGGCGCCGCCCCCGTCGCTTCTGGTTCCGGAGGAGATGCCGGTTTTGTCCACTGAAAGACTCGCCTGACGTGACCTTTAGTCCTAATATCGTTGCCTATGCGCCTATGCGGAGGTGGAAGGTAACGATGGCTACCGCCGAGGGGGCGCCTCCGGGCGCCGCCGAACAGCAAGTGGAGAAGGGCCTCAAGAGCGGGGCTCTCGGACTGGTCGCTGCCACGGTCATGGGTGTGGCCTCGACCGCCCCCGCGTACAGCCTGGCGGCAACGCTCGGTTTCATCGTGGCCGTAGTCGGGCTTGGCTCGCCCATCGTCGCGGTGATCGCGTTCATTCCGATCTTCCTCACCTCCATCGGCTACAGCGAGCTGAACAAGGCCGACCCAGACTGCGGTACGACGTTCACCTGGGCGTCGCGGGCGTTCGGGCCGAAGACCGGCTGGGCCGGCGGCTGGGCGATCGTCGCCGCGGACATCCTTGTCATGGCCAGCCTGGCCCAGGTCGCCGGGCAGTACGTGTTCCTGCTAGTCGGGGCGGACGGCATCGGCAGTAACCCGACAAGCGGCTGGGTGCTGCTCGTCGGCCTGCTGTGGATCGCCTCGATGACCTACATCTGCTTCCGCGGCATCGAGGTCTCCGCATGGTTCCAGCGGGTCCTGCTCGCCGTCGAACTCGTCATGCTGCTCGTCTTCTCCGTGACGGCGCTGGTCCGGGTCGGCACCGGGAACCACCCGGCGGAGTCCATCACGCCCGCGTGGTCCTGGTTCAACCCGATGCAAGGCGGCTTCTCCGGGTTCGTCAGCGGCATCATCCTGATGCTGTTCATCTACTGGGGCTGGGACACCGCGGTGGCCATCAACGAGGAGACCAAGGACCCGGCCAAGACGCCTGGCCGCGCCGCGATCCTGTCCACGATCATCCTGCTGGTCACCTACTTCGTCGTGATCCTGGCGGTGCAGTCGTTCGCCGGCATCGGCACCAAGGGCATCGGGCTCGGCAACAGCGCCAACACCGGTGACGTGCTCTCAATCCTCGGCAGCGCGGTCTTCGGCGGCCACGGGATCGGGCTGTTCTTCGCCCGGCTGCTCGTCCTCATGGTGCTCACCTCGGCGGCCGCCTCGACGCAGACCACCATCTTGCCCACGGCGCGCACCACGCTGTCGATGGCGGCCTACAAGGCCTTCCCGCGGTCGTTCGCCACGATGCACCAGCGTTACCTCACCCCCACCGTCTCCACCATCACCATGGGCGCGATCTCGGCGGTGCTGTACCTCGCGTTCAACTACCTCTCGGGCGGCTACGTCATCTCGGACGCAGTGACCGCGATCGGCCTGTACATCGCGTTCTACTACGGCCTCACCGGGTTCGCCTGCACCTGGTACTACCGCAAGACGCTCCGCGACAGCCCGCGGAACCTGTGGATGCGGGGCATCCTGCCGTCGCTCGGCGGGCTGATCATGTACGCGGCAGGCGGCTGGTCGATCTGGGCCGACTGGGACGTGGCGTCGCAGAACAGCTACACGTCCTGGCTGATGCCGTTCTGGCCGCATTGGTACATCGGCGGCGCCTTCATGATCGCCTTCATCTCGGCGCTCGTCGGCCTGATCGCCGGGGTCTGGATGAGGTTCGCCATGCCGGCGTTCTTCCGCAAGCAGACGCTCACCAGGTCCACCCCCACCCTCGTCCCCGACGAGGTCTGACGGCCACCGCCGCCCACTCGCGAAGCCCTGTCCTCGCCGCGAGCGAGGTACGGGGCTTCGCTTTTGTGAAAAGAGCGGCATATGTGCGTACCGAGGCGCCAACCAGGCCCGAGCGAAGCGCCTCCCCGGCGCCCGAGACCATGATCATGAAGGGTTGTGCGCGTTATCGCCCCTAAAAGGCTTCACAACACGAAAACCCTTCCGGATCATGCTTCCGGCGGAAGGAGGCAGGAAACGCATGAGCCTTAATCACCCCGTCAGCCCCGGTACCACCCCCGGTCACCGCTTCCGGAGACGCGGGGTACGGGGGAACGACGCGTGGGAGCACTCGGCCGGGCCCCGGAGGCAAAGAGCACGGGTCTCCCGCGGACAGCGGCGGGCGGAAGACTAGAGCGCGTCGATCACGGCCCGGAGTATGGCGGGGGTCTTCGCGGCTGGCTCGGCCTGCAGGCAGACCTCCTCGATCACCTCGAGGTAGGCGTCCACGTCGGTCGGCTTGTCCAGGAAGAGGGCGCTGGTGAGCTGCTCGATGAAGACGACGTCGCGCAGGTCGGGCTCGGTGTACCGGAGAATGGTGAACGGGCCGCCCATGGCCCGGTGCGAGCCTGCCGAGAAGGGCAGGATCTGCAGTGTTACGGCCGGGTGGTCGCACATCTCGATCAGGTGCCGCACCTGGGCCCGCATGACGTCCTGGTCGCCGATGACACGGCGCAGCGCGCCCTCGTCGAGCACCGCCCACAGCTTGGGCGGGTTCTCCCTGCGCAGGATCTCCTGGCGGGACATCCTGGCCGTCGCGCGGCGCACGACCTCGTCTTCCGTCGCCACGTTGCCGAGCCGGATGACGGCGCGGGCGTACCCCTCGGTCTGCAGCAGGCCGGGAACGAACTGGAGCTCGAACTCCCTGATGAAGGAGGCGGCGGCCTCGAGGCCGAAGTACGGCTCGACCCAGTGCGGCAGGCTGTCCCCGTAGGCCTGCCACCAGCCGGGCGTATTGGCCGCCCGCGCCAGCTTGAGCAGCGCCTCGCGCTCGTCGCCCGGGCCGACGCCGTAGAGGGCCAGCAGGTCGGCGATGTCGCGCTCCTTGAACCCGACCCGGCCATGCTCCATGCGGCTGATCTTCGAGTGCGAGCCGCGGATGCTGAGCGCGGCCCGCTCGGTGGTCATGCCTGCCTCTTCACGGAGCCTGCGCAGGTAGCCGCCGAGCACGAGGCGCTGCACTGTCGGGCCCGCGGAACGCGGGCCGGACAGCGGCTGCGGGTTCTCCCAGGCCGAGTCCTCGGGCGAGAGCATCGCTACTCCTCGGCGGCTCGCGTCAGCTCATGGTCATGCGCACGGGTCAGTAGTCTCCCACGCGATCGCGACGTAACGGAAGAGCAATCGATGACAATTGCACAAGAATGGCCGTGCAATTCTCACCTTGGTCAACGCCTGGGTTCCGCGGCAAGGAATTAGACCACGTGGTCGAACTCACCGTCCTTGGCCCCGGCCAGGAACGCGGCGATCTCGGCGCGCGTGTAGACGAGCGCGGGCCCCTCAGGAAAGCGGGAATTCCGCACCGCGATCTCCCCGTTCGCCAGGTGCGCGACCTCAACGCACGCGCCGTTGGGGTTGCTGTGCTTGCTCTTCTGCCAGGTGACATTGAGCAGTTCTGTGGCAGGTATGCCGTTATAGATCTCGCTCATGTTCGTTCCAGTTCATCGAGGTGGTGTTACCGGAGAACCTTCCGGTGGCGTCATGGGCAGGCCCGTCACCGCCATACGACCGAGTATGCCATGTGCGGATGAACGTGCATCCTCGTTTGCAGCGGATGCACGTTCATGTGCGCACGCGACGGATGAACGTGCATCCGGTCTTGCATCTGCACGGCATTTCGGGCACGATGTAATCGAGGCATACCCCACAAACTGCGACAAGCACTGTTCTAGCCCCCAAGATGCAGGAAGCGGTTGCATTGGCCCACCTGAGGGTTGCTGCGTGGGAGCCGGACGATGACGACGAAGAGCTGGTCGTCCCCCTTCCGGCTCTTCCGGCGTCTCCCCCCCAGTTTCTGCCCGTGCCCTCGGCATGGTGGGAGACGCCAGCGATAACCAGCCGCCCCTTGCGTCCGGTGGCAGAGGAGGCAAGGACCGCGAGGCAATTCGTCAGGGAGCTGCTCAACTGCTGGGAACTCGGCTACCTGTCCGATGACGCCGAGCTGATCATCGCGGAGCTTGTGGGCAACGCGGTCAGGCACGGGATGCGCACCGCCCCGCAGTTCGTGCAGTTCGGGGCGAACGCCCCGGCGCTCAGGATCTGCCTGCTGCGCCGGGCCGGCGAGGTGATGCTCGCGGTGACGGACCCGAGCGACGAGGCGCCCACGCCCAAGCCGCCGACCTCGGACGGAGAGAGCGGCCGCGGCCTGCATATCGTGGGTGCCCTCAGCTACGTCTGGGGCTGGTCACCCATTGAGGGTAACGGCAAGGCCGTCTGGGCGGTGCTCAAGGCTGTCAGCTAGAGCCGCGTTCCGCGAAACGCGATGTGCGGCCGGGGAAAGAACGCTCCCGTTCGGCTAGCTTATTTAGCTTTCTATCGAACTAATGCGTTCTCATCTGATCAAATGATGTTTGCCGTGGTGATTCTTAACCCATAGCACTTATCGCGCAACTGGAGTATCAGTCACATAAAGCACATGCTCGATCAGGGTGATCAGTACTTCCTTGGCCGACTCCTTCGAGCGCGCGTCGCATAGCACGATCGGCAGGCTGGGGTCGAGGTCGAGCGCCACCCGGACGTCTTCCACCGAGTAGCGGCGGGAGCCGTCGAAGACGTTGAGCGCGACGATGAACGGGATATCCCGGCGCTCGAAGTAGTCGATCGCCGGGAAGCAGTCGGCGAGCCGCCTGGTGTCGGCAAGCACCACGGCGCCGAGCGCGCCAAGCGCGAGCTCGTCCCACATGAACCAGAACCGCTCCTGCCCGGGCGTGCCGAACAGGTAGAGCACGAGGTCATCGCGCAGCGTGATGCGGCCGAAGTCCATCGCCACCGTGGTAGTGGTCTTGCGCTCGACGCCGGCCGTGCTGTCGACGTACTTGCCGCTCTCGGTCAGCGGTTCCTCGGTGCGCAGTGGCCTGATCTCGCTAACCGCGCCGACCAGCGTCGTCTTGCCTACCCCGAACCCGCCCGCGAGGAGAATCTTGATCGCGCGGTGGCGGCGGACCGCGCCACCAGTTGCCTCATAGCCCGCGTAGGCCATGCAGGACCTCCCTGAGCGTCTCTCTGTCAACCTGCCGCGCCTTCACCGGAATCGGCGCCTGAATCACTACAAGGCCGAGTTCGCGCAGATCCGCGAGGAGGATCCGGACAACACCGAGCGGCAGGTCGACGTCAGAAGCGATATCCACCACCGTCGTCGGCGCCTGCGCGAGCTGCAGCACCGAAAAATGCTCTGGACCGAGCTCACCCAGGTCCGCAGTCCGGGCCTGGGTCACGATCACCGTAGCGACCAGGTCAAAGGGCGCACCCGCGGGCCGGGTCCGGCCCCGGGTCACCGCGTACGGGCGAACCACCGGCCCGGCCTCCGCGTCGAGCCACCGTTCGTCGTGCGATGACATGATCGCCTGCCCCCAGCGTGTCAGATAACGCGGAGCGGGTCCGCATATTGACCTGCAAGTGGTCGCCGGTCCGCTGGACGAGGATCGCCATCTCGTACGCCACCTGGCCGATGTCCGCTTCGCCGCCGGTCAGCACGGCCAGGCAGGTGCCCTGTCCGGCCGCGGACACGAAGAGGAAGCCCGACGTCATCTCGATGATGGTCTGGCGGACGTCGCCGCCGCCGAAGTGGCGGCCCGCGCCTCGCGCTAGCGACTGAAACCCCGCGGCGAGTGCCGCCAGGTGCTCGGCGTCCGCCTGGCCAAGGGCGCGAGAAGCGCCGAGTGCCAGGCCGTCCTGCGAAAGGAAAACCGCCCGCGTGATGTGCGGGACCCGCATCACCAGGTCATCGAGCAGCCAGTCGAGCTGGTTCACCGGGTATCGCGGGCTAGTTTCCATCCGCTCCGCCTTCCGTGTTCGGTTGCGTCTGTGACCGGCCCTGCTGCCAGCCGCGCTGCATGGCGGACAGCGTGTTGCGCATGTCCGTGAGCGACGCCGCCGTTGCCCGGGGAACACCAGCCTCTTGCGCGCTTGCCGCCGCTGCCGCCGAGGCGCGAAGCTGCGGCGCGAGGTTGGCCTGACGAACGCGGCGCGGCAGCCCCTTGAACTCGGTGCTGCCGGCTGGCTCGTCTCTAGGAGAACTTGCTGGGCTGCCCGCATCGTTCCCGTAGCCGCCGTCATATCCGTAGCCGTCGTCCGCGGACGACGGGCTGACCGGGTAACCGGCGCTTTCCCTGGGAGCGTCGGCTGCCCGGCCGCCGAAGTCCGGGTATGACTGCGGGTACGGCGCGTCGGCGGCGGGCTCACTGCCCGGCCCCGAGCGCCGGAGCGGGGTGAAGACATCGAAGGGCGGGGTCGGCGGCGCGGCCGGCCGGGTGACCGGCACGCCGGTCACCACCGGGACGTCGTCCGTCTCGTGCCGTCCGCGCCGCGCGCCAGGCTCCGGCGCGCCGTCGGCCTGGCCGGGTCCGCTGGCCTGGCCGGGTCCGCTGGCCGTGCCGGAGCCGCTGGCCGTGCCGGAGCCGCTGGCGGATGACGGGCTCCTGAGTACGCCGGAGATCCGGATCGTCGCCCGGTCCTGGTCCTGCTGGCCCGCCTCGTGACCGCCGGGGCCTGGCCTGCCCGGCGAGGGGTAGTCGGCTACGGCCGGTGCCTGGCCGGCGTCGCCGTAGGCGGATCCGGTGCCGAACGACCCGCTGCCGAACGTCCCGCTGCCGAACGACCCGCTGCCGAACGACCCGCTGCCGAACGGCCCGCTGCTGGACGACCCGCTGCCGAACGGCCCGCTGCCGAACGGTCCGCTGCTGGACGAGCCGCTACTGGACGAGCCGCTGCCAGCGGGCGTGGGCCAGCCGTTTGACTCGGCGTTCGCGGGCCAGCCGCGCGCGCCGGACCAGGCGGCCCGGTCGTCGGCAGGACCGCCGGCGTAGGCAGCGGCCTGCCCGTTGCTGTAAGCGCCGTGGCCGGCCGTGCCCGCGGCGGGCATGCGACCGCCCGCGGTGATCGCCGCCGGGCCCTCCTCAACGAGCAGCGCGAGCGGGATCAGGGTGACCGCCGTGGTACCGCCGTAGGGCGACGGGCGAAGCATGACCCTGATCCCGTGCCGCCTGGCTAGCTGCCCGACGACGAACAGGCCGAGCTGCTCGGTGTTGGCCGGGTTGATGTCCTGCGGGTTGGCCAGCCGCTCATTCAGCTCGGACAGCTTCTGCGGCGTCATGCCGAGACCGCGGTCCTCGATCTCGATCGCGAAGCCCTTGGCCACTGTCTCGCCGCCTACCCGGACCTGCGTGAACGGCGGGGAGAGGGTGGTCGCGTTCTCGATGAGCTCGGCGAGCAGGTGGATCACGTCGGTGACCGCGGACCCGGAGAGCGCCGCGCGGGACTGCGTGGAGACGGTGACCCGGGCGTAGTCCTCAACCTCGGCGACCGCGCCGCGCATGACGTCGATCAGCTTCACCGGGGCGGACCAGGAACGGCCCGGAGGGGCGCCGGAGAGGATGATGAGGCCTTCCGCGTGCCGCCGCATGCGGGTGGTGAGGTGGTCCATCTTGAAGAGGTCCTCGAGCATGTCCGGGTCGGTGGCCCGGCGCTCCGCCTCATCGAGCACGGTGAGCTGGCGCTGCAGCAGCGACTGGTTGCGCCTGGCCAGGTTGCGGAACATGTCGTTGACGCCCTGGCGGACCCGCGCCTCCTCCACGGCGGACCTGATGGCCGTCTGCCGCACGGCGTCGATCGCCTGGCCGACCTGGCCGATCTCGTCGTTGCCGACCCGGATCGGCGGCGCCTCGGCCGCCACGTCCACCGACTCGCCGCGGCGCAGCCGGGCGACCACGGACGGCAGCTGCTCCTCCGCCAGGGTCAGCGCGGAGCGGCGCAGCGTGGTGAGCCGCCGGTTGATAGACCGGCCGAGCAGGATCGTCACGAGCAGGGTGAGGAGAAGTCCGGCCGCGCCGACGGCGGCGAGCACCGTCACCCGCTTCTTCGCGTCGATGGCCGGCTGCGCGTTGGCGGCGAGCACCGTGGTGGCGCTGTTGGTGCCCGCCTTGCTCGCGGCCTTCAGCCACGTGCTTGTCAGCAGCTGCCAGGTCTGCGGGGACAGGCCCTGCTGCTGCATCACGCTCAGCGGGATGCCGGCCGGGATGGCCTGCTGAATGGTGGCCAGATCGCTCTGGACGGTCTTCGGGGCGAGCTGGTTGAGCGTGTCGTTGTACGTCTTGAGCTCGGCCGGGGTAAGCAGCTGCTGGTAGCTCAGCGTGTCGGCCTGCAGCCGCCCGACCGCGTTGCTGAAGGCCACCCGGTCGGCCTGCGTCAGCGACCCGCTGACCAGCGCGCTCGCCAGCACCGCGTCCTGCTCGGACACGTCCTCCTGGGTGTTGACCGCGGAGATCAGGCCGAGTCCCTGGATCACCGGGGCCGAGTCCTGGATGCTGCTCGCCTCCGCCTGGAGCACGGCACCCTGCCCGGCGACGATGTCCGTGTACCTGGCGAGGGCGGCGAGCGGGGCCAGCGTCTTCCCGGTGACCTGGGCCCGCAACCCGGCCATGCCGTTGATCTCCGCGAGCACGTTGTCGATGGCCGCGGTTTCCGCTGGGGTCGAAGCGCTTTTCGTCGCCGGCGAGGTGAGCGCCGCGTTAACCGTTACCGTGTCGTTCTTCGTGGCGCTGACGGCGCTCTGGAAGCTGCGGAGGTTGGCGCCGTCCGGGTGGGACAGGTAGACGACCGCGGCCCGGCGCTCCGACTGCAGCACGTTGACGAAGTTGGTGAGCGGCTCGGAAGTCTCATTGATGAGGGTCGGCGCCCGGTCCAGGTTCAGCCAGTTGGTGACGGAGGTGTAGGTCACGTAGCCGAACAGGCCGAGCATCGTGACCAGCGGAATGGCGACCAGGAAGTAGATCCTGAGCCGGATGGATCGGCCGCGCGATCCCATGAGCTACCCCCTGCGGTGACGGTAAAGGCAGCCCACAATAGCGCGTAACAGGTCATGATCGTGGCCAAACCGGTACATTTCATGCTCGAAAACCCGCTGTTACGGTGATATTTGACCGGACACGACGGCCCGGTGAACGCTCCTTTGACGGCGGCACCGCCTACCCTTGAAGCCGTGACCACGACCGCGACGAACCCACCAAACCCTCTGCCTTCTGGCGGTCACCCGGCTGATCGTAAGAAGGGCGGACAGAACGCAGGGGGTTCGCTCCTCGACGGCCTCAACCCCCAGCAGCGGGCCGCCGTGACCCATGCCGGCGGGCCGCTGCTGATCGTCGCGGGCGCCGGCTCGGGCAAGACCCGGGTCCTCACCCACCGGATCGCCTACCTGCTCGCCGAGCGGGAGGTAGCGCCGGGGGAGATACTCGCGATCACGTTCACCAACAAGGCGGCCGGCGAGATGGCCGCCCGCGTGGCGAACCTGGTTGGCGACCGCCGTGCCCGGGCGATGTGGGTGATGACGTTCCACTCCGCGTGCGTCCGCATCCTGCGCCGCGA
>DASWAE010000121.1:0-35290 GCA_036391275.1 Trebonia sp. | reverse complement strand
GGGCGGCCGAAGCCCTCGGCGAGCGCCGCGGCGTAGAAGTCGTTCATCGCCGGGGAAAAGAACATGGGCAGCCAGCCGTCGGCGATCTCGGCGGCCAGGGCCACGTTCTTCGGCCCCTCGGCGCCGAGGTAGACGGGGATCTCGGTGCGGTACGGGTGCAGGATCGAGCGCAGCGGCTTGCCCAGGCCCGTCCCCGCCGCCAGCGGAAGCTGGTAGTGCTTGCCGTCGTAGCTGACCGGCCCCGCGCGCGCGATGACCTTGCGCAGGATGTCCACGTACTCCCGGGTGCGCTCAAGCGGGCGCGGGTACGGCTGGCCGTACCAGCCCTCCACCACCTGCGGGTTGCTCGTGCCGATGCCCAGCAGGACCCGGCCCTGGGTGAGGTGGTCCATCGTCATCGCGGTCATCGCCAGGGTGGCCGGCGGGCGCGCCGACAGCTGCGAGACCGCCGTGCCCAGCTGGACGCGCGAGGTCCGGGAGCCGTACCAGGCCAGCGGCGTCCACGCGTCGCTGCCGTAGGCCTCGGCCGTCCAGACCTGGTCGATGCCGAGGCGCTCGGCGGCGTCGAACAGGTCCGCCGCGCCCGGCGGCGGCCCCGCGCCCCAGTAGCCAGCGGTGACGGCGATCCTCATCGGGGGTCGCCAAACCGCCGCAGCGCCTGTTCCGTGTCGGTGACGAGCGATCTCATCACCTCGGCGACCGGGCGGACCTCGCTGATCCGGCCGATGACCTGCCCGGCGGGCATGGGCACGACGTCCGGCTGCCCGGAGCGCATGAGCCGCTGGTGCGCGTCCGCGACCAGCAGGTTCTGCAACGGCATGCGCAGCGGCTCCGGTGCGCCCGGCTGCTCCCACGCCGCGGTCCAGCGGTTCTTCAGCAGCCGGGCGGGCTTGCCGCTGTAGATGCGGAGGCGGACGGTGTCCGATGACGTAGCCGCGAGCAGCGCCTCCTGCACCGCGGGCGCCGCCGTCATCTGCGCGTACTCCCTGGTGAGCAGCCAGATTGAGCCCATCCAGGCGCCGGCCGCACCCAGCGTGAGCGCGGCGGCGACCTGCCGGCCGCAGCCGATGCCCCCCGCCGCGAGCACCGTGGCCCGGTCGCCGACCGCGTCGACGATCTCCGGGACGAGCACCATGCTGCCGATCTCGCCGGTGTGCCCGCCGGCCTCATAGCCCTGGGCGACCACGATGTCCACGCCGCTCGCGACCTGCGCTTGCGCGTGCTTCACGTGCCCGGCGAGCGCCGCGACCAGCATGCCGCGCTCGTGGGCGGCGGCGATGATGTCCGGCGGCGGCGAGCCGAGCGCGTTCGCGATCAGCCGGGCGGGGTGGGCGAGCGCCACCTCGACGTGCTTGCGCGCGACCGAGTGCAGCCAGCCGAGCACGCCGTCCGCGCCCGCTGTGCCGTCGGGCAGCGGCGGCACGCCGAGCGCGAGCAGCGTCCGCTCGACGAAGTCCCGGTGCGGCTGCGGGATCATCGCTTCCAGGTCGACGGCCGCCCCTTCCGCGGGCACCCGGGCGGGCATGACCACGTCCACGCCGTAGGGCCGCCCGTCGGTGTTCGCGTCCATCCAGTCCAGGGCCGCGTCAAGCTCGGCCGGGTCGTTGTACCGGACGCAGCCGAGCACGCCAAGGCCGCCGGCCCGGCTGACCGCCGCGGCGACCTGCTCGGACGGGCTGAAGCCGAAGATCGGGTGCTCGATACCGAGCAGGTCGCACACCGGCGTCCGAATGGTCATGTCGCCCTTTCTGCCGCCGCCGAGGCGGCGGGGGGATGCTCGGCGGCGTAGCGGCGCGCCCAGCGGTAGTCGGCCTTGCCCGACACGGTACGGCCGATCGCGTCCACGAACCACACGGTCCGCGGCACCTTATAGCCGGCCAGCCGGGCGTGCACGTGCGCCCGGATCGCGGCGGGGTCGGCGGCGGCGCCGGGCCGGAGCTGGATCAGCGCGGCCACCCGCTGACCGAACCGGTCGTCGGGCACGCCGATGACCAGCGAGTCGAACACGTCGGGGTGGGACTTCAGCGCGCCCTCGACCTCTTCCGGGTAGACCTTCTCGCCGCCCGTGTTCACGCACGTGTTGCCCCGGCCGAGCAGGGTGATCGAGCCGTCTTCCTCGACCCGGGCCCAGTCGCCCGGCACCGCGTAGCGCCTGCCGCCGACCTCGGCGAACATCTGCTCGGTCTTCACCGGGTCGTGGTAGTAGCCGAGCGGGATGTGCCCGCCGCGGGCCAGCCGCCCGGTCTGCCCGGGGCCGCACACGCCGCCCGTCTCGTCGATCACGATGACGTCCGGGCCCGCGGTGACCGTGGGACCGCCGCGGTTCTCGTCGTCCGCGCTGACGAACGCGATACCCGCGAAACCGGTCTCCGTCGAGCCGATCGCCTCGCTGATGAACACGTTGGGCAGCGCCCGGGTGCACGCCTCCTTGACCGGCGGCGAGAACAGCGCGGCGGTGGAGCTGAACGAAACCAGCGAGGACGTGTCGTAGCCGCCGGCGGTCAGCGCCTCCATCAGCGGCCTGGCCATCGCGTCACCGGTGATGGAAAGCACGTTGACCTGGTGCCGCTGCACCGCTTCCCAGACCGCGTGCGGGTCGAACTTCGGCAAGATCACGGCCGTGTCCCCGCCGAACAGGCACGCCAGCGTGGCCACCATGGCGGCGCCGTGGATGAGCGGGGCCGGCGCCATGCGGACCATGCCGTTGCCGCCGGCCCCCGCGCGGGACTGCGCCCACTCGTCCTCGAGCGGCTCGCCGGTGATGAAGTCGATGCCGCCGCCGAGCGTGCGCCAGATGTCCTCATGGCGCCACATGACGCCCTTGGGCTGCCCGGTGGTGCCCCCGGTGTAGATGATGTAGACGTCATCGGGGCTGCGCGGGCCGAAGTCGCGGGCACCGGACTGCGCCGCGAGCGCCGCGGCGTAGTTCCCGCCGATCGCGACGCGCGCCATCCCGGTGGACGCCGTCCCGGCGGGCCCCATCCCGGCGAGCACGGCGGCGTCGACGACCGGCGCCAGGTCCTGGTCGTGGACGAGGACGGCCAGGCCTGCGTCTTCCAGGTGGTACGCGAGTTCCTGCGCCAGGTACCGGTAGTTGATGTTGATCACCACGGCGCGGAGCTTGATCGTGGCGAGCAGCGTCGTCACGGCCTCGATGGAGTTGCGGGCGTACAGGCCGACGTGGTCGCCGGGACCGACGCCCTGGGCGGCCAGGTGGTGCGCGAGGCGGTTGGCCTCGTCCTCGAGCCCGGTGTAGGTGACCTGGCGGTCGAGGCAGATCAGCGCGACCCGCTCGGGGAAGGTGTCTACGGCATGCTCGAACAGGTCGGCCATGTTCAGCGCCATGGGTTGAAATTAGAACGTGTTACTGTTTTTAGCAAGAGCTGGCCCGTCAGGTGGGAGGCAGAGTTTGAGCGAGCCGGTGAGCGAGCCGCCGCACGCGCTGATCGAGCAGCGCGAGCATGTCCTCATCGTCACGATGAACCGGCCCGAGGCGCGCAACGCGCTCAGCTCGGAGATGATGGCGCTCATGCGCCAGGCCTGGGACCGGGTCGACGCCGACCCGGACATCCGGGTGTGCGTGCTAACGGGAGCGGGCGGCGCGTTCTGCGCGGGCGCCGACCTCAAGGCGATGACCAGCGATCATCCCGGTTCCCGGCTGGGCGACGTCAACCTGGCGGTGATCGAGCCGCTGCTCAAGGGGCGCCGCCTGACCAAGCCGCTGATCGCCGCGGTGGAGGGGCCCGCCATCGCCGGCGGCACCGAGATCCTCCAGGCGACCGACATCCGGGTGGCCGGCGAGAGCGCGCGGTTCGGCATTTCCGAGGCCCGCTGGGGCCTGTTCCCGCTTGGCGGCTCGGCGGTGCGGCTGACCAGGCAGATCCCCTATACGGTGGCCGCCGACCTGTTGCTGACCGGACGGCACATCACCGCCGCGGAGGCGCTGTCCATCGGGCTGATCGGACACGTCGTGCCGGACGGGCAGGCCCTGGACAAGGCGCTCGAGATCGCCGCCGCGATCGCCGCCAACGGGCCGGTCGCCGTGCGCGCGATCTTGCGCGTCATGCGGGAGACCGAAGGGCTGGCGGAGAACGACGCGTTCGCGATCGAGGCCAAGATCGGCGCCGCGGTGTTCGCCACCGACGACGCGCGGGAAGGACCGCGCGCCTTCGCCGAGAAGCGCCGCCCCCAGTTCCGCGACGCCTAGCCCCGCTATGACCGGCCAGCGGAAAGACGGGCCGGCGGGCTCAGGGCGGCGGGCTCAGAGCTCGAATGGCGGGCTCACGGCGGCGGATAGCTTCCATCCCGGGACGCGGAGCACGGAGATGACGGCCGACGGCGGGGCCTGCTCCTGGATCACGGCGGCGAGCGCCTGCGCCTCGTCCTGGTTCCGCGCGCCGACAAGCAGGTGCCTCCAGCGCCGCACCGGCCGGAGGCCCTGAGCCTCCAACTGCGCGCCGAACGTGGCGGTGTCGCGGTGCGCCGGTAGCCTGACGCGGACCTGCCAGGTAGCCAGCCCGGTCGCGTCGGCGATGCGGGTATCCGTGGCGATCTCGCGGGCGGGGTCGTGCCTGTGCTTGCCAAAGGGGATGATTACCCGCCAAGCGTCACCCATGACAGGAAGCTACCAGAAACCCTGATACGGCCCGCTGCACCTAGATTTGCCGGGCGTGGCCTGCCCAGTACGGGTCGCGGAGGCGGCGCTTGTAGAGCTTGCCGTTCGGGTCGACTGGCCGCGTGCGGGCGCGGGGCAGGGCCAGGGCGACGTGGGGCAGGGGCGCGTGCCATCCACGCCGGTCTGGGGCTGGGGTGGTCTGCGGGGTGCCCATCGGGAGAGGTCCTGTCGGCTCGGTCGGCTGGCATGGTGGCCAGCCCCGGCCGCAACGGGGCTGGCCTCATGCTCCCACCCTTGGCGGGCGGGCGGTCAGGGACCGGCGGTTACCTTCCCCTTACCGGGCTAGGGGCAGCGTGCCTGACCGGGTGCAGGGGGGCTGCCTCCTCGTCGTCGGGCGGAGGGTTGATGATGAATCTGTGCGCGATGACGACAGCACCCGCCGCCGGGCGCTGGATGAGAATGATGAGGTCAGCTTCGGACCGCGGCGCCCGGATGGTCGCCGGCCGTCGGGCCGGCTGCTGATTGCCTGCGGGGCCGTGCTGGCCGCGGTGGCCGCGGTGGCCGCGACGCTGGTCACCGGGCACGGGAGCAACCCGCCGCGGGCTCGGCCGGCGAGCACGGGCGCGGTGAGCACGGTCGAGGCAGGCCCCCGTCTGCTTGGCGTGCGGGCCAGTTGGGAGCTGTTCGGCTATGGCCCTGGCCGGCTGGTGCGGATTGCGTTCGCCTCGGGCCGGATCACGCAGACGGCCGTCCCGGCGCGGAGCGGTGGACCGGTCTCGCTTGTCGTTGGCCCGCACGAGGCCATCATCAGCCGGCTGGATTACCTGCCCGCTTACCTGGTGCCCGATGACCGGCCCGCCCGCCCCCTTTCTGGTGTGCTTGGCACTGGCGGAATTGTGATCCCGGGACCGCAGCCAGGGACAGCATGGGTGGAGGCCGGACCCGCGGCCACGTCGATACCGCTGGTCCGGATGGACGGCACCGAGACCGGGGTGTCCGCGCGCATGCCGCCGGGCGGCTTTTCGGGGGCGTTCTCGGACGGCCGGGGCGGTGTGGTGGTCATCGAATACTTCGAAACGGGTACCACGTGGGACGACGTACGGCCCGGCGGCTTCCAGCCGATCGCCGGACCGCTGGCCGCGGTCGGCCCGACCCGGTGGCTGATCGTTGACTGCCCCACTGACCATAGCTGCTCATATGCCATCGTGGACCCGGCGACCGGGGCACGGCACACGCTGCCCGGCCCTTCGGCCGAGCCCGTGGCGACGCCTGGCGTCATCGCCCCCGACGGCTCGGCTGCGGCGATCGCGGCGGCCAGCGGCGACCGGGTAACCCTTCACCTGATCAACCTGGTGTCCGGATCCGATCAGCAAATCTCCGTTTCCGTTGATGCGAAATTGGCGGCCGACCAGAGGCTTGCCTGGTCACCCGATAGCCGGTGGCTGTTCGTCGTGACCGCGCAGGGCAAGCTGGCCGTGGTCGATGCCCGCACCGGGCACGTCGAAGGCCTCGGGGTCTCGCTGCCTTCCCTCAGCCTGATCGCCGTCCGGAACTAGCGAGCGGGTGTAACCCGCCCTCGTTCTGATAATGAAATTGGTTTTTAGATTTGGCGGGCGCGGCCTGTCCAGTACGGGTCGCGGAGGCGGCGCTTGTAGAGCTTGCCGTTGGGGTCGCGGGGCAGTTCCGCGACGTAGTCGATGGTCCGCGGCAGCTTGAAGCGGGCGATGCGGCCGTCGAGGAAGGCCAGGAGCTCCGCGGTCAGGTCCGGTCCGGCCTGGCGGCCGTCGGCGGGCTGGACGACGGCCTTGATCTCCTCGCCCCATTCCTCGTGCGGTACGCCGAACACGGCCACGTCGGCGACCGCCGGGTGGCAGGACAGTTCGGCCTCGATCTCCGCCGGGTAGATGTTGACGCCGCCGGAGATGATCATGTCTGACTTGCGGTCGCAGAGGTAGAGGTAGCCGCCGTCGTCGAGGTAGCCGATGTCGCCGACGGTGAACATGCCGCCCGCGCGCGCGGCGAGCGTCTTGTCCCGGTCCTTGTGGTAGTCGAAGGTCGAGGTGCCCATCCGCAGGTAGACGAGGCCCGGCTGGCCGACAGGGACGTCGTTGCCCTGCTCGTCGAGTATCGCGACCGCCGAGCCGAGCCAGGGCCGGCCGACGGAGCCCGGCCGCTCCAGCCACTCGGCCGCGGTGATGCCGGTGCCGCCGCCCTCGGTGGCCGCGTAGTACTCGGTGATCACCGGCCCCCACCAGTCGATCATCTGCCGCTTGACTTCCTGCGGGCACGGCGCGGCGCTGTGGATCGCGGCGCGCATGCTGCTGACGTCGTACGCTGACCGGACCTCCGCGGGCAGCGCGAGCAGCCGCCGGAACTGGGTCGGCACCATGTGCGTGTGGGTCACCCGGTGCCGCTCGATGAGCGCCAGCACGGCCTGCGGGTCGAACCCGTCCGTCAGCACGACCGGGTGGCCGAGCTGGAGCGAGATCGTCGCGAAGTTCAGCACCGCCGTGTGGTACAGCGGCGAGCAGCACAGGTGCACGTGGCCGTCGAACGGCGCCAGGCCGAACAGGCCGAAGAACCAGGCGCTCGCGGCCGGGACGGTGTCCGGGTCCTGGCCGGTGAGCGGGCGCCGCACGCCCTTGGGGCGGCCCGAGGTGCCCGACGTGTAGACCATGGGGGCGCCCGCGGTGCGCTCGTCCGGGCGGCCCGCCCCGCCCCTGCCCAGGTCGGACAGCGGGGTGAACCCGGCGACCGCGCCGACCGCGAACCGGGCGGCGGGAGCGATACCCGCCTGATCGGCGGCTGCCGTCGCGACGGCGGCGAACCGCTCGTCCGCCACGAACGCGGCCGCGCCGCTGTCGCCGAGTATGTAGGCGACCTCGGCGGCGGCCAGGTGCCAGTTGACCGGGACCACGTACAGCCCGGTCTCCATCGCGGCGAAGAACAGGGCGAGGGCCGCGGACCGGTTGGGCAGCATCCCGGCCACGCAGTCGCCTGGGCGCAGGCCGAGCGCCTGCAGGCCCCGGCCGATCTGGTCGGCCCGGCCAGCCAGTTCCGCGTAGCTGACGACCGTGCCGTCCGGCTCGATCACCGCCGGGCGGCCCGGTGCCTGCGCGGCGATGGTCCACAAGCCGATGTCGGTCACTGGGCTTTCCGTCACAGGGCCCAATCTAGAACGCGTTCTAAATCTGGACAAGCCGTGAACTGCAACACGTTCTACAATGAGCCGGTGACAGATACCCCGCTACGGGCGCCGATGGAGATCGCGTTCGACTACACGCGGTCGCTCGGGCCGGTCCTCGGCCAGTTCATGACCGCGCTCAGGGACCGGCGCGTCCTCGGGGCGCGCAGTGCGGACGGCATCGTGCACTGCCCGCCGTTCGAGTATGACCCGGTGACGTTCCTGCCGCCGGAAGAACTGGTGGCGGTCGGGCCGGCCGGGACCGTGCTGACCTGGACGTGGCTGGACCGGCCGCTGCCCGGGCAGCCGCTCGGCCGCCCGTTCGGCTGGGCGCTCATCCGGCTGGACGGCGCGGACACCGCGATGCTGCACGCGGTGGACGCCGGGTCCGGCGCCGCGATGCGGACCGGGCTGCGGGTGCGGCCGCGCTGGGCCGGCCAGCGGTCGGGCAGCATCCGGGACATCGAATGCTTCGAGCCGTGCGAGGCGGATGAGGTGCTTGAGGCAGCGGAGGCTGTTGGGCCAGCGGCTGAGGGCACGGAGGGTACGTCCGACGGCGCTCCGGTGACGATGACGGTCACCCCGGTGCGGCTGCGCTACGAGCACACCGCCTCGCCCGGGGAGAGTACCTACCTGCGCGGCCTGGCCGACGGCCGGCTGACCGGGCAGCGGTGCGCCGCGTGCGGGAAGGTGTACGTGCCGTCGCGGGGAACCTGCCCGGTGGACGGCGTGCCCGCCGACCAGGAGGTCGAACTGCCGGACACCGGGACCGTCACCACCTTCTCCATCGTGAACGTGGCCTACCCGGGCCAGCAGGTGAAACCGCCGTACGTGGCGGCGGCGGTGCTGCTCGACGGGGCGGACATCGCCTTCCAGCACCTCATCCTGGGCTGCGAGCCCGGCGAGGTGCGGATCGGGATGCGGGTGCGCGCGGTGTGGCGGCCGCGGGAGGAATGGGCCACGACGGCCTCGACCATCGCCCACTTCACGCCGACCGGCGAACCGGACGCCCCCTACGAAACCTATGCGAGGCACATTTGAGAGAGGTAGCCGTCGTCGGCTTCGCCCAGTCGCCCTGCCGGGTTCGCGAGGACGCGACCACCGGCGGGGTGGAAATGCTCGTGCCGATCTTCGCGGAGGTGTACGCCGCGACCGGGCTGGCCAAGGGCGACATCGGGTTCTGGTGCTCGGGGTCGTCGGACTACCTGGCCGGCCGGGCGTTTTCCTTCGTGCAGGCGGTGGACGCGATCGGCGCCGTCCCGCCGATCATGGAGTCGCACGTGGAGATGGACGGCGCCTGGGCGCTGTACGAGGCGTGGGTGAAGATCATGTCCGGCGAGGCGGAGATCGCGCTGGCCTACGGCTTCGGCAAGTCCTCGGGGGCCGAGCTGCGGCGGGTACTCGCGCTGCAGCTAGACCCGTACCTGGTGGCCCCGCTGTGGCCGGACGCGGTGTCGGTCGCGGCGCTGCAGGCGCGGCTTGGCATCGAGGCCGGCCTGTGGACCGAGAAGGACATGGCGGAGGTCGCGGCGCGCTGCCGGGCCGCGGCGGTGTCGAACCCGGCCGCGCAGGTGTCCGGGGACGTGGCGGTTGAGTACCTGCTCGGTGCGCCCTACGTCGCCGACCCGCTGCGGGCGCACGACTGCGCGCCGGTCGGCGACGGCGCCGCGGTCGTCATCCTCGCCGCCGGCCCGCGGGCGCGCGAGCTGTGCGAGCGGCCGGCCTGGATCACGTCGTTCAGGCACCGGATCGAGTCGGGGTCGCTGGGCGCCAGGGACCTGCTGAGCGCCGGCCTTGGCGGCCTCGGCCCCGACCTCAGCACGGGCGCCGGGCGGCCGGTTCAGGTCGCCGAGCTGCACGCGCCGTTCACCCACCAGGAGATCCTGCTGCGCCGGGCGCTGCGCCTGGACGGCGAGACCGAGGTCAACCCGTCGGGCGGCGCGCTGTGCGGCAACCCGATGTTCGCCGCGGGTCTCGCCCGGATCGGCTGCGCGGCGCGGGCGGTCATGTCCGGGCACGCGCCACGGGCACTGGGGCACGCGACCAGCGGTCCCGCGCTGCAGCAGAACCTGGTCTGCGTGATGGAGGCACGGTGACAACTGGAAGCACGGGGACAGTGAAAGCGGCGGTTCTCGGCGTGGGGCAGACCAGGCACAAGTCCAAGCGGACCGACGTGTCGATGGCGGGACTGTGCCGGGAGGCGGCGGACCGGGCGCTGGCCGACGCCGGGCTCACCTTCGCCGACATCGACGCGGTCGTGGTCGGGAAGGCGCCTGACCTCTTCGAGGGCGTGATGATGCCCGAGCTGTACCTGGCGGACGCGCTCGGCGCGGTCGGCAAGCCGCTGCTGCGGGTGCACACCGCGGGGTCGGTCGGCGGCGCCACCGGCATCGTCGCGGCCAACCTGGTGCAGGCGGGCATCCACCGGCGGGTGCTCGCGCTGGCGTGGGAGAAGCAGTCGGAGTCCAACGCCATGTGGGCGCTGTCGATCGCGCCGCCGTTCAGCATCCAGGTGGTGGCCGGCGCCGGCGGGTACTTCGCGCCGCACATCCGCGCCTACATCCGGCGCAGCGGGGCGCCGCCGCACATCGGGGCGATGGTCGCGGTCAAGGACCGGCGCAACGGCGCGCTTAACCCGTACGCCCACCTGCAGCAGCCGGACATCACGCTGGAGTCGGTGCAGGCGTCGGCCATGCTCTGGGACCCGGTGCGCTACGACGAGACCTGCCCGTCATCGGACGGCGCGTGCGCCGTGGTCATCGGCGACGAGCGGGCGGCGCTGGACAGCGGGCGGCCGGTGGCCTGGATCCGGGCGACCGCGATGCGGACCGAGCCGACGATGTTCGCGGGCAAGGACCCGGTGAACCCGGCGGCGGGCGCCGCCGCCGCGGCCGAGCTCTGGGCGAAGGCCGGGATCACGTCACCGGTTGACGAGATCGACGTGGCCGAGATCTACGTGCCGTTCTCCTGGTTCGAGCCCATGTGGCTGGAGAACCTGGGCTTCGCCGCCCCCGGCGACGGCTGGCGGCTGACCGCGGCGGGCGAGACCGCGCTCGGCGGGAAGCTGCCGGTCAACCCCTCGGGCGGGGTGCTGTCATCCAACCCGATCGGCGCCTCGGGACTGCTCCGCTTCGCCGAGGCGGCCCTGCAGGTGATGGGCAAGGCGGGCGCGCACCAGGTGGCCGGGGCGCGCACCGCGCTCGGGCACGCCTACGGCGGCGGGTCGCAGTACTTCTCGATGTGGGTGGTGTCGAGCGATTCCTTACCGGGCGGCGTCCGGCTTGCCGAGGATGACCAGGTTCGCCGCGTAGCAGAGCATGGCGACGGCGGCCAGCACCGCCATGCCGAGCGAAGCGCCGTTGCTGCCGTCCTGGGTGAAGGCGGAGCCGGCGCCGAAGGCGCCGAGGATCACCAGCAGGCCGGCCACGGTGGTGGCGATGGTCGGCGTGTGCCGCGCCTGGACCGCCCGCACGACCAGCATGACGGCGGCGATGACCAGCAGGACGCCCATGATCACGTGGATCGCGAGCAGCGGGCTGGAGAACATGCCGACGGACTTGCCGCTGGCCGGCGCGGTCCCGTACAGGCTGTAGGCGGTGCCGAGCACGAACTGGATGACCAGCATCGTCAGCGCGCCGAAGCTGGCCATACGGATGCGGTTGGCCGCTTTCGGGGCTAGCGCGACGGGAGTGTCCACAGTGGAGGTTGACATGTACTACACCGTATAGTGCGCGGCTCGGCGCGGTGAGATCGGGGCATTCTGGAACGCCGCCGTCGCCGACCGGGGAAAAGGGACGGTGATGAGTAAGCCGCCTCCGTTCCGGAAAATCAGGAGTTTCCGTAGCTGACCGGCAGGTGCTTGATGCCGTTGAGCCAGCCGGAGCGCAGCCGCTCCGGCGGGCCTGCCTGGCGGATATCCGGTATCGCGTCGGCGATGGCGTTGAAGATCAGCCCGATCTCGAGCTTGGCGAGGCTGGCGCCGAGGCAGTAATGCGCGCCGAACCCGCCCAGGCCCACGTGCGGGTTCGGGTCGCGGCGGATGTCGAACCGCTCCGGGTGGTCGAAGACCGCCTCGTCGAAGTTGGCCGACCGGTAGAACAGGCCGAGCCGCTGCCCCCGCTTGATCCGCTGCCCGCCGAGCTCGGTGTCGGCGAGCGCGGTGCGCTGGAACACCGTGACCGGCGTGCCCCACCGGATGATCTCGTCGGCCGCCGTTTCCGGCCGCTGCGCCTTGAACAGCTCCCACTGGCCGGGGTAGTCGAAGAAGGCCAGCATGCCGTGGGAGATCGCGTTGCGGGTGGTCTCGTTGCCCGCCACGGCGAGCATGAGCACGAAGTAGCCGAACTCGTCCGACGACAGCTGCTCGCCGTCGATCTCCGCGTTGACCAGCTTGGTGACGATGTCGTCGCGGGGGTTCGCCGCCCGGTCCTCGGCCATCTCCATGGCGTAGGCGAGCAGCTCCATCGCCGCCTCGATCCCCTCGGCCTCGTACTCCGGGTCATCGCCGCCGACCATCTGGTTGGACCACTGGAAGATCTTCTTCCTGTCCTCCTGCGGAATGCCGATCAGCTCCGCGATCGCCTGCAGCGGCAGCTCGCAGGCGATGTCCGTGACGAAGTCGCCGGTGCCCTCGGCCAGCGCCGTGGCGACGATCCGCTCGGCGCGCTCGGCCAGGTTGTCCCGCATGCCGCGGACCGCCTTCGGGGTGAAGCCGCGGGACACGATGCCGCGCACCTTGGTTTGCTCGGGCGGGTCCATGTTGAGCAGGATCACCCGCTGCACCTCGATCGCGTCCCTGGTGATGCCCTCCTGGTACCGGATCAGCGCGGTGTTCTCCCAGCTGGAGTACAGGTCACTGCGGCGCGAGACCTCGAGGATGTCGGCGTGCCTGGTCACCGCCCAGTAGCCCTCGTCATCGAAGCCCGCGGAGCCGCGGCGCTGCGCGTTCCACCAGACCGGGGCCGCCCGGCGCAGCTCGGCGAACTCCTCGGTCGGGACCCGGCTGGCGTACAGATCGGGGCTGGTGAAGTCGAAACCCGGCGGGATGTCCGGCGTGGTCATGACCGCCTCCAGGTGATGCCTAAAATTGTAACATGTTCTATTTTAGGTACAGTACACGGTGCCTTATGGGCAATCCATAGCCGAATAACACGTTCTATTCATGAGGAAGGTGATCCTGGTGGGTACCGCGGTGATCGTCGAGGCTGTGCGCACGCCGATCGGCAGGCGCGGCGGAGTGCTCGCGGGCCTGCACGCCGCGGAGGTCCTCGGCGCCGCGCAGGTCGCGCTGCTGGAGAGGGCGGGCCTGGAGCCCGCGGCGGCCGAGCAGGTCGCCGGCGGCTGCGTGACGCAGGCGGGCGAGCAGTCGAGCAACATCACCAGGACCGCCTGGCTGCACGCCGGCCTGCCCTACCAGACGGGCTGCCTGACCCTCGACGCCCAGTGCGGCTCCGGGCAGCAGGCCGTCCACCTGATCGCCGGCCTCATCGCGGCCGGCGCGATCAGCGTCGGCGTCGGCTGCGGGGTGGAGGTCATGTCGCGGGTGCCGCTGCGCTCGAACCTGGGCACCGGGGTCGGCACGCCACGGCCTGACAGCTGGGACATCGACCTGCCGAACCAGTTCGTCGCGGCGGAGCGGATAGCGTTGCGCCGGGGCCTTTCGCGCGCCGAGACCGACGCCTTCGGGCTGCGCTCGCAGACACTGGCCCAGGCCGCCTGGGCGGAGGGGCGCTTCAGCCGGGAGATCGCGCCGGTCAAGGCGTCCGGCGGGCTGGTTGACCGGGACGAGGGCTTGCGGACGACCAGCCTGGACGCGCTGGCCCGGCTTACCCCGGTGGTCTCCGGCGGCGTGCACACGGCCGGGACGTCCTCGCAGATCTCCGACGGCGCGGCCGCCGTGCTGCTGGCCGACGCCGGCCGGGCGCGGTCGCTAGGCCTGCGGCCCAGGGCCAGGATCGTCGCGCAGTGCCTGATCGGCGCGGAGCCCTACTACCACCTTGACGGCCCGGTCGCGGCGACCGAACGGGTCCTCGCGGCCAGCGGCATGAGGCTCGCGGACATCGACTTGTTCGAGGTGAACGAGGCGTTCGCCTCCGTCGCGCTGTCATGGCTCCGCGCGGCGCGGGCCGACGAGGACAAGGTCAACGTCAACGGCGGGGCGATCGCCCTCGGGCACCCGGTGGGCGCGACCGGCGCCCGGCTGATCACCACCGCGCTGCACGAGCTTGAACGGCGTGATGCCAGCACCGCCCTGATCACCATGTGCGCCGGCGGCGCCATGGCCACCGCTACCATCATCGAGCGGCTGTGACGCCGCATCCGCACGGCCTGGGGGCCGGGCGCTAGCGGCCGTCAGCGCTTCGCGGCGGGGCTACGGCCGCGCTGATCGCCGCGGCGATGGCGAGCAGGACGGCGACGACGGTCACGGCGCGCAGCACGGTGAAGTGGTCGCCGAGAAACCCGATCGCCGGCGGCCCGGCCAGGAAGGCGCAGTAGCCGATGGAAGAGACGACGCTGACCCGCCCGGCGGCGTACCGGGGCTCGTCAGCACCCGCGCTCATCCCGACCGGGAACCCGAGGGACGTGCCAGCGCCCCACAAGATCACCCCGGCGAATGAGAGGGGCGGGGTCGGCGCGAACGCGAACAGCAGGACGCCGGCGATGCCGACGGCGGCGAGCAACCGCACGACGGGCACCCGGCCGTAGCGGTCGAGCAGGCCGGGCCCGAACCAGCGCCCGGTCGTCATCGCGGTCAGGAAGACCGCGAAGGCGAGCGTGCCGATGGCAGCGGGCGTGCCGTAGCCGTCGATCGTGGCGACGCTGATCCAGTCGTTGCCGGCGCCCTCGGCGAACGCGAAGGCCAGCACGAACAGGCCGATCAGCACGGTACGCGGCTCGCGCCAGGCGGCGAGCGGGCTACGTCGGCCGGGCTCGCCGCGCGGCTCCCCGGCGCCCGCCGCGTCGGGGACGAACGCGCGCGTCGCCCAGCACACCGCGATGGCAGTGACGGTGGCGACAACCAGCAGGTGAGCGGTAACGGGGACGTGCAACGACACCAGGACCGCGCCGAGGAGTGCTCCGGCGACGGTACCGAGGCTCCAGCCGGCATGAAACCGGGACATGATGGAGCGGCCCAGGTGACGCTCGACCAGCGCCGCCTGGACATTCATCGCCACGTCCCATGCCCCGTTGCCGAACCCCAGCAAGAACAACCCGATCACAACCGGGACCAGCCCGCCGAGGTACCCCCAGGCAACGGTGGCCAGGCCGACGCACACGACCACCGCCATCACCGCGACGATGCGCCTGGAGCCGAAGCGGTGCACCAAAGGTCCGGCCAGCGGCAGCGCGACCACCGACCCGGCCGCGATGGCGAACAGCACCAGGCCCAGCCGTGCGGGCGAAAGATGCAGGTGATCGCGGACCTGCGGGATCCGCGACGCCCAGCTGGCGAAGGCGAACCCGCTGCCGATGAAGGCGACGTAGGTGCCCCGGACCGCGGGCCGGATCTCGTGCGGCGACGCGCCGGCGACGGGAACGACAGACGTGTGTGACATGAAGGCCTCAGGTCAAAAATAGACGCCGCGAACATCCACTGCGTCCCGGCAGCCGCTCCCCGGACGCGGCAGACCTCGAGCCCTCGGGGTTCAACTCGTAATGCCGGATGTGTCCACCGGCAGGTATTGGGAAGGGGCAAGGGCCTCTGAGGGCAGGAGGTGCGGTGAAGACGGCGACCACGTTTGCAGGCGGCCCGCGTTCGATCACGGCGCAGGTGGCGCGCGCCAGGGAGATCGCCACGGTGCTGTCCGGCGGCGGCCTGGGCTGGCTGGGGCAGGCGGCAGGCCTGCGGGGCTGCGTTTCGCCCCGGTGCCGCCTGGCCGGCGCGCTGCGGCCGGGCCGGAAGTGCGAGCATCACCTGGCGGCGGATGTCTCGCCGGCCGAGCGGCTGCGGGTAACGCTGGAAAGGCTCGGGCCGACGTTCGTCAAGGCGGGGCAGATGCTCGCGCTGCGGCCGGACCGTATCCCGCTTGAGTACGCCGAGGCGCTCCGGGGCCTGCACGCCGACGCCGAGCCCTTTGCGCCGCGGGAGGCAGCGGCCATCGTGGAGGCCGAACTCGGCGCCCCCCTGCCTGCCCTGTTCGCGGAGTTCGACCCGGAGCCGTTCGCCGCCGCTTCGCTCTCGCAGGTGCACCGGGCGCTGCTGCGCGATGGCCGCTGCGTGGCGGTGAAGGTGCAACGCCCCGGGGTGGGCCCGCAGGTAGAGCGTGATCTCGCGCTGCTTGCCACGCTGGCCCGCCGCCTTGAGCGGCACCAGCCGAGCATGGCGGCGTTCAGGCCTGCCGAGGCGGTAGCGGAGCTGACGGAATACACCAGTCGCGAGCTGGATTTCCGCCGTGAGGCACGCACCGCTGAGCGGCTGCGGCGGCTGTTCGCCGATGACGACAGGGTGGTGATCCCCGCTGTCATCCGTGACCGCAGCTCGGCGCGGGTGCTGACGACCGAGTTCCTGCGGGGACAGCCGCCGGCCCCGGCGGCCGTCCTGCGGCGGGCAGGCCTGGATCCGGAAGCGGGGCTGCGCGCCGGGGCGGCGGCGATGCTGCGCCAGCTCTTCGAGTTCGGGCTCTTCCACGCTGACCCGCACCCGGGGAATGTGCTGTTCCTGCCCGGTGGCCGGATCGGCTTCGTTGACTTCGGCATGTTCGGACGCCTCGACTCCGCCGGACGGAGGCGGATGACGGTGATAGCCCTGGCGCTCATCGAGGGGGACTACGAGGCAGTCGGCAAGCAGCTCCTGCACCTGTCGGAATTCTTGCCGGGGGCCGATCCCGACGGCTTTCACGCCCGGTTCACCGACACCGTGGAGGAGTGGTTCGGCCAGCGCGCGGCGGACTTCTCCATCCCCCGGCTGCTGCTCCACGGGCTGGCACTGGGGGCACGTCACGGCATTGGCTTCCCCCGCGAGCTGATGCTCCTCGCCCGGGCCCTGGTCACGCTCGAAGCGACCGCGATGATCGTCGACCCGCAGCTCAACCTCGCCGAACTCGCCCGCCCGCTGCTGCCTGAACTGCGGCGCCTGCTCCTGCCCAGTCCACAGGCGCTGGAAGAGCACTGGCGAACGCACCGCTTCGAGTACCTCAGCCTCGCCGTCGAACTGCCGGCCCTGCTGCCAGAAGCGATTACCCGGCTGCGCGAAGGCCCGGTCAGGTCGCCCGCCCCTCCCCCGGCGCCCCCGTCAGCCATGCGGCGCTGCCTCCCGCTCAGCGCCGCGTTCGCCGCCGGGGCCGGCCTGGCCGCGTACGCGTGCAAGCGCCGGAACGCCACGCCATAACGAGGGCAGGCCGCCTGAGCCGCCTCACTCCAGCCACCCGGGCCTGCCTGCTGCCAGGTACAGATCGTCAGGTGAGTTTGGCCGGCTATCGCCGGCCAAAACCGTCACGACGATCTTCGCCCGGCCCGGACGATGCCGGCTGGCCGTCACGACACGCTCTGCAGCACTCAGGCACGTGACGGGTAAAGACGGTCATCTCCTTGTCGCAAGATGGTGGATCGTTGGGAGGACTCTGGGGCTCCTAACGATCCACCATGTGTCCCTGGCGTCCATCACTCGTCGCCGGGAACGCCGTGGGCGAACGGCTGGGCGGAAGACTGCCGCCCGTCCGCTCAGCCGGTGAGCTGGTCCGCCAGCAGAGCCATGGGAAAATAGATACGCAGCTCGCTGATCTGATCGCCACGCAGGTCGTAGACGACCGCGTAGGGGACCCGGACCAGCCGGCCAGCAGGCGCGATGCCGGCGAACTCGCCGATGTGAGTGCCGGCGAAGTCCGCCTCGACCGCCGCCCTGCCGCCATCCACCAGCAGGCTCTTTACTTCGATACGGGCGTCGAATGCGCGCTCGTGCATGTCCTGCATCTGACGTACCGCGGCCTCCCGGCCAACGGCACGCTGGTCGGTGCCCACGGCTGTCAGGATCACGTCGCTAGTGAAGTACCGGCCGTAATCCCCGCGCTTGACCAGGGCATCCAGGTAGTCCTGCATTATCTGCCGTCTGTCGCCCATGGAGTCCTCCTTCCCCCTTCCCCATGGTCGCTCGGGCCGGCCAGCCCGCGTCTAGTGCCATAGGCCCTGCGGGCCGTGCCATTCAGCTCTTTCCGATCGGCAACGCAGTGCGTCTCCCGCAGGCCAGGTTGCGGGAGACGCGGGCTGGGTCAGGTGCCGGAGGCCAAGCCGGCCCGCAGCGCGGCCAGACGGCGCCGGTATTCCTCTTCGTCGATCTCGCCGCGGGCGAGCCGCTCGGCGAGCAGCTGCTCGGCCCCCGGTGCCCGGCCCGGGTCACCCGACGGGGGTGTGTTCCGGCCGGTGTAACGGACTAGCGCCACGATGCCGTAGATCACCGCTGCCCAGAACACGGCCATGCCGATCAGCGTGAGCGGAAAGCCCCAGCCGCTCATCTCATGCCCGTACCAGTACATGCGCGTCACCTCCCCAGCAGGCCGCGGCCCGCTATGGCTACATCCCGTGCATCCAGCCGGCGGGCTGGCCGGCGTCCCGCATGGGCGAGTGCATCCGGTAGCCGCCCGTGCCGACGGCGTAGGTCCCGTTCACCATCGCGTCGAGGTGGCTCTTGACCTCGCTGATCCGCTCCGCCTTCTGCGCGGTGCTCAGCCCGGTGCTGGCGTTGATCCGGCTCGTCATAGCCGCGAGGATCGCGTTCTTCAGCCCGGCCACGGACTTGTGCTGCGCCGTGGCCACGTCGGCCAGCGACTTGCCGGCCTGCAGCTGGCTGACCAGCTGGGTCTGGCTGACGCCCAGGTAATCCGCCGCGGCCGCCAAGACCGCCTGCCGGCCGTACCCCATGCCGTGCATGCCCCCGGGGCCGTCGCACCAGCCAGCGGCGGGCGGCGTCGCCGTCGTCGCCGTCGTCGCGACCGTCGCGGCCGGAGTGCGGGATGACGCGAGCGCCACGCCCCCTCCTGCCACCGCGCCTGCCAGTATCCCGGTCGCCGCCAGTCCGGCCAGCACGTGCTTCCTGTTCGCGTTCATTGCCTGGCTCCCTTCGTCCTTGTCCCTATGCTTCAAGGATTCCGGGCCAATGTGAGGCAACCGCCGGTGCTCGCGTGAAGCTCCCGTGAAGCCGCCGCCTTCACCGGACCTTCACCGGCGCCGTGCCGCTAGCCTCATCCGCATGGCACAGGATGGAAGTGACCATGAGCCAGGGACTATGAGCCAGGGACTTCGGCGGGGGTGAGCGATGCGCCAAGTGCTCGTCGTGGACGACGAACCGCATATCCGCACCGTGCTGCGCGGATACCTGGAAGCCGAGGGGTTCGCCGTGTCCGAGGCCGCCGACGGGGAAACCGCGGTGCGGCAGGTCCGTCAGACCGCGCCCGACCTGGTGCTGCTGGACGTGATGCTGCCCGGCATCGACGGGCTGGAAGTGCTGCGGCAGCTGCGGACCTTCAGCGACGTATACGTCATCCTGGTCACGGCGCGTACGGAGGAGGTCGACAAACTGGTCGGCCTCGGGGTCGGCGCCGACGACTACGTCACCAAGCCGTTCAGCCCGCGGGAGGTCGCCGCGCGAGTGAAGGCGGTGCTACGCCGCGACCGCGGGACGCGTGACGCCGGCGGGACCCTGCTGCGGTTTGAGGGCCTGACCGTCGACCGGGCCGCCAGGGAGGTGCGGGCGGGCGGCACCGCCGTATCCCTTTCCGCGCTGGAATTCGACGTGCTCGCCGCCCTGGCGGACGCGCCCGGGCGCGTGTTTTCCCGCCGCCAGCTGCTGGAACGGGTGTGGGGGTACGACTTCTTCGGTGACGAGCGGGTCGTCGACGTGCACATTCGCAGCCTGCGGGCCCGGCTCGGCGACGACGCGGCGAACCCGCGGCTGATCGCCACCGTCCGCGGAGTCGGTTACAAGTTCGTCGGGCGGCCGGCATGAGGATGCGCCTGCCATTGCGGCTGTTCATCTCCTACGCGGTGGTGATCGCGATCGGTGCGGCCGTGGCGTACGTGACGGTCCGGCTGCTTGCCCCGACGTTCTTCGACCACGAGATGAACATGCTCGGCGGCGACCACATGGGCATGGGCCCCGGCGGGCACGGCGGCCCCGCCGCGAGCGTGCAGTCGGCGTTCGGCTCCGCGCTGGCCACCGCGCTGCTGTTCGGGATGCTGGCCAGCGTGGCCGCCGCCGCGCTAGCCGCCGCGTTCGTGACCCAGCGGCTGCTCCGGCCGCTGACCGCGGTGCGGGCGGCGACCCGGCTCATCGCGGCCGGGCGTTACCAGGCCACCGTGCCCGTTCCCCGCGAACCAGAGCTAGCCGCGCTCGCCGACGACGTGAACACGCTGGCGGCCAAGCTCGCTGACACCGAAACGCGCCGTACCCGGCTGCTCGGCGAGGTCGCGCACGAGATGCGCACCCCGCTGACCGCCCTGGACGGGTACGTGGAAGGCCTCATCGACGGGGTCTTCGCCCCCGAGCCGGAGATCCTCGGGGCGGCGAGCGACGAGCTTCGCCGGCTGCGCCGGCTGGCCGATGACCTGTCGGCGCTGTCGCGAGCTGAAGAACAGCGGCTCGACCTGCACCTGATGAGCACCGACCTGGCCGACCTCGCCCGGCAGGCCGCCAGCCGTCTCGCCCCTCAGTTCAGCGACAGCAACGTCACCCTGACCGTCGAAGCATCCGGGCCACTGCCCGTCCAGGCCGACCCGGATCGCATCACTCAGGTCCTGACCAACATCATCGGGAACGCGCTCACCGCGACAGCCGCCGGAGGATCGGTCAGCGTCCGGACCCGTGCCCAGGGACGGTCGGCTCAGGCGGTGATCACGGACACTGGCGTGGGCCTCGCGGCCGGAGACCTTGAGCGCGTGTTCGAACGGTTCTACCGGGTTCCGGGACAGCCGCGCCGCGCTGGCGGATCCGGCATCGGGCTGACCATCGCACGCGGCATCGCCCGCGCGCACGGTGGTGACGTAACCGTCGCCTCGGCCGGACCCGGGCACGGCACCACGTTCACACTCGCTCTCCCCCTCCGCACGGGCCCCTGACCTGGAGTCGCCGGACCCGGCTTGGAACCCGGACCGGAAACGAAAAGCCGGTTAGGCCACCGTCTTCGCCGACCTGCCGCTTGCCTCCATGAGATCCTTCAGCTTCGCCAGTACCCGCTCGTTCTCTCGTCCCTGGAAGCGATCCACCAGCTTGTCGAGTGGCCACAGCCGCCAGAGCGACTGCGGGTGGACCTGAATCGTCAGCCGCGTCCCGGAGCGGGGGCTTCGATGTAGATGCTCTGCGTGGCAGACATGGCCTGCTCCTGCCGGTAACGGCGGGCAGTTCAGCGGGCGCGCGCCGCTGGACCGTCCTGGTTTCCCTTATCGGGCGCCAGGCGGATGACGGGCAGCTTCCTGTCGGTCTTGCGCTGGAAGCGGGCGAACTGCGGCGAGGTGGCCGTGATCTGCTGCCAGGCTTGCGCGCGCTCGGTGCCGTGGAGCTGTTCGGCGGTCACCGCGACCGTGCGGCCGTCAACCTCGATCCGGACATCGCCCGGACGGGCGGCCATGTTGTAATACCACGCCGGGTTGGCCGCCGTGCCGCCCGCAGACGCGACGATCAGCCAGCTGCCGTCCTCGCCGGGGAAGCTGGCAACCCGGTGCGTGCGCTCGATCCCGCTCTTCCGGCCGACGGTGGTCAGCACGATGGCGTCGCAGCCCATAAGCCTGCGATAGACCTTGCGGCCTGCTCGCGTGGCCCCGAGCGCGTCGCCTCGCTCGCCCAGCCACCGTCCGAACTGCCCGGCCGGGCGGACTCCGCGGGTTCCGGCGGGCGTATCGAAGCCCGCGTTCTCCTTGCCGGCCATCGCACCGCCCCCTTTCGGACTGCGGGTCACCGGCCCGCTGCGCTAACACCGTAACAGCCGCCGGGCCAGCACCGACGGTGCCGAAGGTCCCGCTGATGGTCCGCATGCCGGCCAGGTTTCATGCCGGGCTTTGTGAGGTGCCGGCGGGAGACGGGGCTGGCTCGCCAGGTGGGATGATCAGGCGGAATACGCTTCCGCTCTGGGGTTTGCTCTCGATTTCGATGCGCCCGCCGATTGACTGCGCTGCCCTGCGGGCGATGGCTAGGCCGAGGCCTGAGCCGCCTGTGACCCGGTCCCTGGCCTCGTCCACGCGGTAGAGCCGGTCGAAGATCCGCTCCAGGTGCTGGGGTGCTATGCCGATTCCGGTGTCACGGACGGCGATCACGGTTTCCGTCCGGTGCCTGCGGGCGCGGATGTCGACCTTCCCGCCGGGCGGGGTGTAGCGGATCGCGTTGGACACGAAGTTGTCCAGGATGGTCTCTATCAGGCGCGGGTCGGTGGTCACGGCCAGATGCGCGGCCTGAACGCGGATGGTCACCTGGGCGGTGCCGGCCGCGAGCCGGAACCGCCGCGCTGTCTCGGCGCAAAGTGCGCGGAGGTCAACCCGCTCCCGGCGGGTGCTCTTGGTGAGGTCAAGTTCGTTGAGGCCGCGGACGTCTTTGAGTAGCCGTTGGAGCCGCCCGGATTCTTGCGCGACAATGCCGGCTGCCTCGGCCCGGTCGGCGTCGGTTGCGGCGCTTCCGTCCACCAGGGCGACGGCGAAGCCGGAGATCGCGGTGACCGGGGTGGCGATTTCGTGGGTCAGGTCGGCCAGGAAGCGCTTTTGCTCGGCGTCGGCACGCTGCAACTGGGCGGCCATGCTGTCGACGGCGCGGCCCAGGCGGGCGAACTCCTCCGGGCCGGCCACTCCCATCCGGGCGGAGTAGTCCCCGGCGGCTAGCCGGTCGGCGGTGCCGATCGCCCGGTCGACGGGCTTGCGGACGGTGCACACGAGCAGGGTCGCGGCCAGCCAACTCTCGGCGATGATGAGAGCGGCGATGACGCTGGCCACGAGTGTGCCCTGCCCAGAGACGCCAGTGGATGGAGCACTGTGGTCGCGCAGGATGACCTGCCCTCCCGGGAGCGGCGCGCTGACGGTGAGTTCCAGTGGGAGGCCGGTCTTTGGCGGCCCGGTAAATACCGTATGCCCGTGCTGAACAACCACCAGCTGGTCGCTGGGGAGTACCGCCTGCACGGCACGCAGCTCGGCGACGCCGGTTCCCCGCTGGACCTGGGCGGCGACAGCCTGCGCGATCTGCAGGGCTTTCGCGCGGTCGGCGGCCACCTCTGAAGCGGAGTCGAGCCGGTCGATGATGAAGTTCCCGGCAAGTATCGTCACCAGCGCTGTTACCAGCATGGCCGCCAGCAGCCACACGCGAAGCGAGGTCAGCCGTTCAATCATCGGCCTCGAGCCGGTACCCGACGCCGCGCAGCGTCGAGATGCGCAGGGCGTCCCCGAGTTTGCGGCGCAACCCCGCAACGTGAACGTCGACGGTCTTCTCGCTGACGTAGCGCGACCCCCACGCCGCGTCAAGCAGCTGCTCGCGGGTGCAGACAAGGCCGGGGTTAGCCAGCAGCGTCTCCAGCAGGTCAAACTCCCGCCGGGTCAGGTCGATCTCCTGACCGCCGACGGTGCACCGCCGGGCGCGCCGGTCCAGCTCGATCTTGCCTACCTGCAGCGCGTCAGTGTCCGCGTCGAACCCGCGGGCGCGCCGTAGCTGGGCACGCACCCTGGCGACGACCTCATGAGCCAGGAACGGCTTAACCACGTAATCGTCCGCGCCCAGTTCCAGGCCTGCCACGCGGTTGGCCTCTTCCCCTCGCGCGGTGAGCAAGATGATCGGTATGGCGGAGTTCCGCCTGGCCTGCCGGACCACTTCGAACCCGTCGACTTCCGGCAGCATCACGTCGACGATGGCCAGGTCGACATCGCCACGTCGCAGCAGCGCCAGGGCTTCGCTTCCGGTGCTGGCCTCCACCACGGTGAACCCGGCCCTGGTCAGGTAGAGGCGCAACAAACGGCGCAACGACAGCTCGTCGTCAACGACGAGGATCCGCGCCGCGTTCATGGTCCTCATGGTCGCATGCCCTGCCCGAACCCGCGCTCTGCCCTAACCGTTCCCTAACTTTCCATTCTTAGCGTTGACGATAACCGAACCAGAGAATAGAGGGGGTTTGAATTTCATGACCTCGCTGCTTATCGCCAACATCCTGCTAGGAATGCTTTTCTTTCTCGCCTGGACCGGTATCCCGCTGTGGATGGTCCTGAAGCGGCCCGACAGGCGGCCTGAGTCCGCTGGCGCACGGGCGTACCTCCGCGCGAAGGCCGCACGGAATCAGGCGGCGCAGCCTGCCCGGGAGACCGTCAGGCCGGCGCGGCGGGCAGCTTGACCGGCCGTCGGGTCCTGGTGGTCGACGACGAGCCGCGCATCCGCGGCTTCCTCAGCCGCGCGCTCGGCTCGGCCGGATTCACCGTCACCGAGGCGGCCACCGGCCCGCAAGGGCTCAAGTCCGCGCTGACCTGTCGTGGTTCTTCCGCTGGCTCACCGAAGACCGCTGCGGCGCGGCGGCCGCCGCCCTCGCCGCCGACACAGTCGCCGTCGCCGCCGCGATGCTGCTGACCTGAGCGCAAGCCTCACCGCCGCGTGCCAGCCGGGGTTTCGTCGATAGCAGCCGTAGACTGTACTAAATCGTCCATTCTCTGGTAGGGTCCCGTTGTACTGCCCCGTCCAGAAAGATGGTTCGTCGTCGCGTCCGACGTCGGCCGGTCACGGCGCTTCTACGCTGACGTGCTGGGCGGTGAGGTACTGAAGGACGGCGAGCCGACCATCATCGCGCTCGCCAACGGCTGGATCGTCATCAACGCCGGCGGGCCGCCCACCGACGACAAGCCGACGGTGACGCTCGAGCCGCCCCGCGACCCCGACCGGGTCAGCAGCTTCCTCAACATCCGCGTCGCCGACATACACGCTGTCTACCAGGAATGGAGCGAACGCGGCGCCCGGTTCCTGACCCCCCCGACGGACCGTGGGCCGGAACTGCGCTGCTACATGCGCGATCCCGACGGCCACCTCATCGAGGTCGGCCAGCGGATCCCCGCCCAAGGGCCGGACGCCTGAAACCTGGGGCGATAACGCCGACGGCCATTGCCGGGGCGCCCAGGGCATCGCGGCCCCCCAGCCCCCTTGCCCCGGCGAAACAGGAACGGTGTGCGGTTCCGGGACCTGCCCGCCTTCCGTGACGACCGGCGCAGGCACTGGACGACACGGTACAGTTTGCGGCTACCATAACGGCATGCCAGCTGAGCCGAAGACAGGGCGCGGGCGCGCCAGCCGGGAGCGGATCGTGGAGCGGGCCGCGGAGCTGTTCGCAGAGCGCGGGATCGCGGCCACCAGCGTGGATGAGGTGCTGGCGGCGGCCGGGGCGGGCAAGGGGCAGTTCTACCACTACTTCCGCGGCCGGGACGAGCTGGCGGCGGCGGCGGTCGGGTTCCGCTGCGCACAGGTGATCGCCGGGCTGACCGAGGCCCTGGGCGGCGTGTCGTCGCTGACGGAGCTCGAGCGGGCGCTGGCGGGGTTCGCGGCGGGGTTCGAGGCGACGGGCATGCCGGGGTGCCCGATCGGGACGCTGGCGTCCGAGGTCGCCGGGCGAAACGAGGAGGCGCGGCTGGCGGCGGCGGCCGGGTTCGACGCGTGGGAGCGGCTGCTGGCCGGCGCGCTGGAGCGGATGCGCGAGCGCGGGGAGCTGCGCGCCGACGCCGAGCCCGCCCGGCTGGCCACGGTGCTGCTGGCCGGCATCGAGGGCGGGATGGTGCTCAGCCAGGCCCGCAAGGACATGGCGTCGCTGCGCGTCGCGCTGGAGGCGGGGGTGGCGCAGGTAAGGACATACCTCGCCTAACTCTGTACTAAATCGTCCACTTCCTGCTAGCCTCATGACTGTACTGATTCGTCCAGTCTTGGAGGCTCCCCTCGTGACCGACCGACCCGCTTCGCTGCTGGCCGCCCGCCGCGGCAAGCTGCTGCTGCTCCTGCTGTGCGCGGTGCAGTTCCTCGACGTCGTCGACTCCTCGATCATGAACGTGGCCCTGCCGTCGATCCGCCGCGACCTGGGCTTCTCGGCCCAGGACCTGCAGTGGGTGCTGTCGGGCTACCTGGTCACCTACGGCGGGCTGCTGCTGCTCGGCGGCAGGGCCGGGGACCTGCTCGGGCGGCGGCGGCTGCTGGTGGCGGGCACCGCGCTGTTCGCCGCCTGCTCGCTGGCCGGCGGCCTGGCGGTGGACGCGGGCATGCTGGTCGGCGCCCGGCTCGCCCAGGGGGCGGGGGCGGCGCTGATGGCCCCGGCCGGGCTGTCGATCCTGACCACCAGCTTCAGCTCCGGCAACGACCGCACCAGGGCGCTCGGCGTCTGGAGCGCGATCTCCGGCCTGGCCGCGGCGGCCGGGGTGTTCCTCGGCGGCGTGCTGTCCCAGGGCCCGGGATGGCGCTGGGTGCTGTTCGTCAACCTGCCGGTCTGCGCGCTGATCCTGCTCGGCGCCTTCCGGCTGGTGCCCGGCGGCCGGCCCGCCGCCCCGGCCACCGGCTTCGACGTCCCCGGCGCGGTGCTGGGCACCGCCGGCATGCTGCTGCTGATCTACGCCCTGGTCCGGGCACCGGAGCAGGGCTGGGGCAGCGCCCGCACGATCGGGGAGCTCGCCACCGCGGGGATCTTGCTCGCCGCCTTCACCGTGACCGAGCTGCGCCGCCGCGACCCGCTGTTCCCGTTCTCCATCTTCCGCATCCCGGGGCTGGCCGCCTCCGACGCCGTCCAGATGATCGCGTTCGCCGCGTTCGTGTCGGTGTTCTTCTTCCTCACCCTCTACATGCAGGACGTCATCGGCTTCAGCCCCATCCGCAGCGGCTCGGCCTACCTGCCGGTGACCGCCGGCATCATCGTCGCCGCCGGGATCTCCTCCCAGCTGTTCGCCCGCACCGGCACCCGCCCGGTGATCGCCGCCGGCGCGCTGACCGCCGCCGCCGGCGTCTGGTACCTGTCCCGCATCCCGGTGCACGGCACCTACCCGCGCACCCTGCTCCCCGGGCTGGTGATCATGGCGATCGGGATCGGCGCCGTCCTCGTCTCCGTCACCACCGCCGCCAACGCCGGCGTCCCCGCGGACAAGGCCGGGCTCGCCGCCGGCCTGCTGAACGCCTCCCAGCAACTCGGCACCGCCCTCGGCCTGGCGATCTTCTCCGCCATCGCCACCGCCCGCACCAGCACCCTGCTCACCGCGCACGCCCCGGCGCCTCAAGCGCTCACCGCAGGCTTCCACCGCGCCCTGCTCGCCTGCGCGATCTTCCTGCTCGCCGCCGCCGTCATCGCGCTGCGCGCCGCCAACAGCCGCGGCGAGCCCGCCGCGGGTGCCGCGAGCACCACCGCCGCTGAGGCCCGCGGCCAGGTCTCCGCGCCGGAACTGGCCGACAGCCCGCGCCCGCGCCAACCGAACAGGAGCCAGCAGCCATGAACATCACCGTCTTCGGGGCCTCCGGCGGCACCGGCCGCCACGTCACCGCCCTCGCCGCCCAGCGCGGCCACCACGTCCGCGCCGTCTACCGGCTAGCACCCGCCGCGCCCCCCGCCGGGGCCGAGATCGTCATCGCCCCGGACGTCTTCGACCCTGGCTTCGCCGTCGGCGCGGTCACGGGCGCCGATGCGGTAGTCTCCGCGGCCGGGCCGAACTTCACCACCCGCCACAACCCCCGCACGCCCATGACATCACCGCCCGACCTGCACCAGCGGCTGGCCCGGACCCTGATCACCGCGATGCGCCAGGGCGCCCCCCGGGCCCGGCTGATCTGCGTCAGCACCGCAAGCATGGGACCCGCCGATGCCGTCATGGGCCCGGGCCCGCGGCTGCTGTTCCGCTTCTTCCGCACCGTGGCCGTCCCCAACCTCGGCCGCGTCGGCCAGGACCTCATCGCGATGGAGCATGAGCTGGCCGCCAGCGGCCTGGACTGGCACGCGCCCCGGCCCGTTAAGCTCACCGACGGCCCGCTCACCCGGAACGTGCGCGCCAGCGAACGGGTCACGGTCAAGCCCATCTCCCGCGCCGACGTCGCCTGGCACATCCTCACCCTCGCCGAAGACCCCGGTCCCGGCCCGCTGCGCACCCCCGTCATCACCGCCGGCCCCGGGCGCAAGAACGGAACCACCGCGAACGGCTGACGCCGGCGATCAGGTCGCGGGCGCGGTCCCGCTGGCCCGGGTCGAGCAGCCGGATCCGGATACGGACGAGTCAGATGGACAGTCCGGACGGACAACAGCGTCCGCGCCGACCCGGGAGAAGCTGATGGTCCTAAAAGGATCTCCTGCGCGGTGAGCCGCCCCTGCACAAGGTCGGTGGACACCTTCCTGACCCGCCGGTTGGTTTGCTGCGAATAGCGGCTAAGCAAGTGGAAGGCCTGGTCCGGCGAAACGCCCAGCTGAGCCGCCACGATGCCCTTGGCTTGCTCGATGACGGCCCGGGCTGCCAGCGCGGTGTGCAGGTTGCTGACGAGACGGCGGCAGGCTCCGTACGTCGCCGCGTTGCGGACCGCGGTGCCGCCTTGCGCGGCGAGGAGAAGGGCGGCATCGTGCGCGGCGCCGCGGAACGCGCCGGGCCGCGCGCCGTAGAGCGCGACCGCGCCCGCCGGCTGCTGGTCGGTACGCAGCGGCAGGGCCAGGCAGCTGCCGAATCCGGCTTGCGCGGCGGCCCGGCAGAACGCCGGCCAGCGGGCCTCCGCCGCTGTGTCGTCGGCCCGGCGCGGCTCGTTGTAGCGCAGCGTCTCGATGACCGGGCCTTCCGCGCTGCCGAACTGCAGGCTGTGCAGGGCGCGCAGCCGCTGGTCGGACGCGGCGAAGGTGAGCCCACCGTCAGCGGTGGCAACGGTCACCGCCGCCGCGTCAGCGCCAGGGACAAGCTCAACGGCTAGGCCGGTCAGCCGCCGCAGCGAGTCGTCCTCGCTCTCATCCGTCTCGAGCAATTGCGCGACGTCAGCCACGCGGTCGGCGAATTCCCTGGTTACGGTAACCACGGCCGCATCACCTACCCGGGACCGCGACCGCCATGTGCCTGATCCGCACCAATTGCCGCACGCGGTTTGACCCCCGCTGTCCCGGGTAACCGTCACCGACCGTACGATGCGCGCGGGCCTGTCTCTCGAAAACAGCGGAGCGGCCCGGAGGTACGAGCAGCGCTCCGCCATCGGCCGAAACGGTTCTCAGTCCTGGACTGCGGCTTCCGGGAACTTCCAGGAGTCGACGCACCTCCAGCTTGCAGTCACACATGGTGCTGCCGCGACCAGGAAGGAACCCAGCCGTGACCGAACTGGCGTCACACCGCGCCCGCCCGGAGCATCAGGCGCGCGCCGTCCCCGTGCCGGGCACCGGGGCCGCCGACGTCATCGAACTCGTCTTGGCGGACCACCGCAGGATCCTGCGGCTGTCGCAGGCGCTGGACAACGGAGCCCGGTGGACCGCCCGCTCCGGTTTCGGCTGGGTCCCGGCGCACGTCTGGCCGCGCCTAGCCGAGCTGATCCAGGCACATACCCTGGCCGAGGAGGAGATCTGTCACCTCCCGGCTTTCCTCCTCGGCTCGCAAGCCGCCGCGCACGTGCATGACATGGCCGCCGACCATGACGACATCCGGGAGGCCATCGCCGAGGCGGCGTTGCAACCAGCCGGGTCGCCGCGGTGGTGGCGTGCGGTACGGGCCGTCCAGGCGACCCTCCCCTTCCATCTTGACCAGGAGGAGCGCGGCATCCTTGCCAGCTTGCGGCAGCAGTTGCCGGCGAGCCGGCGGCTTGAACTCGGCCGCCAGTGGACGGCCTTCACCGCGGCCTGGACGCTAGACGCGTCACGGTGACCGCACGGTCTTCCAGGTCGCTCCGCTCAACGGCTTGCCGGCCCGGCCCCCAGCCAACGATGACCTGGGTCGCGGGACAGGCGATCTCTGGGCGACAATGCAACTGTTATGTGGCGATGAGGCTCGCCGTAACCGCGCGCGGTAGGCCAGTGGTGGCGGTGGCGGCGTACCTGACGGTGCCGCTGCTGATCCCGGTGCTTACCACCTACGGGCGGCCCCTGGGTTACCTGGGCGACATTCTCGGCGGCGTCAGCCGCGGCCGAAGAGCTTACGCAGCCAGCCGCCGCTGGCGGCGGGGCCGCTGGCGTGCCCGGCGCACCGCCGGGAGGCCGGGACGCCGGCCATTACCTGGCTGACGTGCTGGCCGCAGCCGGCCCAGGTGGTCTTGCCGCATTTCCGGCAGGTGACCGCTCGGCACATAGTGGATCTCCTCGTGGTTGGTGTCGTCTGGCGGTTAGCTGACGGGTCAGGTGGCGGGCAGGCCCGCGTGCCGCGCGTTGCCGAACTCGTCGTCGATCGCGACCAGCCGGCGTCCGGCGGCCGCGAGGAGCGAGGCGGCGATCGAGGCGCGGTAGCCGGCGGCGCAGTGCACCCAGATCTCACCCGCGGGGGTGGCGAAGCTCCCGTCGAGCCCGAAGTTCAGCGAGCCGGGCACGTGGCCGGCAGCGAACACGGTGCGGCTGCGCAGGTCCACTACCCACTCGCCGGCCTCGATGCGGCGCCGCACTTCCGCCGGGTCGGCCTTGCCCGGCGGTGACAGGTCCGGCTCGGACGGGCCGGCCGAGTTGGCGGGGGCCATGTGCGCGTAGTACGCGGGGTAGGCGTTCAGGCCGGCCAGCAGCTCGCGGACGTACGTCTGCTCGTCCTGGGTGAGCACCGGGTTGGCGGCCTTCTCCTGCCCGATGGTCGAGCTGGCCGCCTCGGTTTGGGTCGCGGAGCAGAAGGACCCGAATCCGTGGGTGGGGAACACCTCAGCAGTGTCGGGCAGCATCCCGGCCAGCTTGCGGGCCGAGGCGTGCTGCGCCCGCACGAGGGCCCCGGTGTGCCGGGGGCCGAGCAGGTCCGGGCGGCCGGTCGCCCCGTACAGCAGCGAGCCGCCGGAGAAGACGGCCGTCCGTTCGCCGGCGACGGCGTCGGCGAGCACGTAGGACAGGTGGGTGAACGTGTGACCCGGCGTGGCGACCGCGGTGACCCGCATCCGCGTCCCGATCGCCAGGACGTCGCCGTCGCGCACCGGGGTTCGGTCGAAGGACACCGCGTCATCGGCGTTGACCAGGTACGCCCCACCGGCGCGCTGGGCCAGGGCGAAGCCGCCGGTGACGTAGTCGTTATGGATGTGGGACTCGAAGACGTGGGTCAGCCGCAGGTGATGCGCGTCGAGCAGCGCCAGGACGCGGTCGATGTCCCGCTGGGGGTCCACCACGAAGGCAACTTCGCCGTCGTGGACCAGGTAGCTGCGATCGCCGAGCGTGGGCGTGTCGAGCGGGATCACGGTGATGGCATCGGTTTCAGGCATGCCTGCCTCCCGGGGAGTCATGAGGGGGATGAGGTCTCAGGGACGAGGGGCATGGCCGCCGACGACGGGGCGGCCGGATCGGGCCCACCCGGTCGTCCCGCCGGCCACCGAGTAGGCGTCGAAGCCCGCGCCGCGCAGGAAGCCGGTCATGGTGGCGCTGCGGTTGCCGGAAGCGCACACCACGTACACCGGCGCGCCCCGGTCAAGCTCCGTCACACGACCGGGCAACTGGCCCATCGGGATGAGCACGGCACCGGGCACGTGGCCGGCCACGTACTCGCGCGGCTCGCGTACGTCAACGATCGCCGCGCCGGCCCGCACCGCCTCGGCGAGCCGGTCGATGTCGATCTCGGGTGTGTCTACCGGGATCACCGGGATCCTCCTTGCTGTCATTCGGGTTCAGAAATACCCCATGGGGTATTCAAGATGGCCCAACTATAACACCCCAGGGGTATTCCAGAGACGAGACTTGCCTCGTTCCGAACGGGCGCGGGCGGCTCCGCGGAGCTCGGCCCTGTGTCCTGTGCCGGGTTGTCCGTCGCGGGGATAACGACAGGCCGGCCGCGGGGGGCGTTGCGCTAGGGCCAACTCGGCGAGCGCGGCCAGGGCCGGCCATGAGGATCGCGATGTACATGTTCCGCCGGAAGCCCCGTTCCGGCCGACCCCGGATAGCCCCGCGCCGCCCGCGGCGGTTACGTAACTGAGCCGTGGATTTGGCTGCCAACGCCGCCCTGGCCCCGCTCAGCGTGAGGGTCTTGGGCGTGTCCGAACGGGAGTCGGTGGATGGGGTGGCTGAGGGACGAGGTGGGCCGCGGCGCGAGCGGCCGACGACCGGCCCAGTCACGGGGCCGACGTTCAGAGGGTGAAGCGGGTGCCGACGGTGTTCGGCACGAACGCTTCACCGAAGCGGCGGCCCATCGCGTGCTGGGCCCGCCATCCGGTGCAGTGGGCGGGCACGAGCACCTGCGGCGCCATCTCCGCCAGGTCGTCGAGCACCCGCGGGATCAGCGGTTCGAACAGCGGCCCGTTCAGGTGGAAGCCGCCCATAGCCGCATACAGCGGCTGGTCCCCGGTGAGCCGCCGGGCGTAGCGGCAGATGTTCACGATCCCGGCGTGCCCGCACCCGGTCAGCACGACCAGGCCCTTGCCGCGGACGTTGATCATCAGCGCCTGGTCGTCCAGCACCAGCGGGTCGGGCGCCCAGGCGCCGTCCAGCCAGGCGTCCTGCGGCGGAAACCCCGGCTCGTACCCGGTCGTCCGCGCGACCTCGCCGGTCACCAGCACCGAGCCGTCGAGCAGGAAGCTCGGCTGCGCCTCCTCGATCACCTCGAATCCGGCGTCCTGGAGCGCCCGTTTGCTCACGGACGGGATCTCCTGCGGCTCGACGCCGGGGAGACGGACCCGCCGCCGCCGCCAGAAGTGCGGGTGGATCAGCACCGGGATGTTAGCCCGGCCGACCGCCCTGATCAGCCCGTCCAGGCCGGTCGTGTGGTCGAAATGCCCGTGGCTGCAGACGATCGCCTCGATCGAGCCTGGGTCTATGCCGAGACGGCGCATGTTCTCCACCACGCCGTCAGGGCTGGTCCCCGCGTCGAACAGCACCCGGTGCACGGCCTGGCCCTTGCGGACCGTCACCAGCGCCGAGAACCCGTGCTCGGCGATCAGCGCATCCAGGGTCTGCTGATCTGCCATCACCGATGCTGCCCGGTGCCGCTGCGGCGGCCCGGGGCGCCTGGCCGGGCCCTGGTCGGGCATGAACACATCGGTGAGGTTGTCCATCAGTGAGACGATCTCGACGGAGTCGACCGGCTCCAGCCCGATCGGCTGTCTCACCTCCACGTCATGGAACACGGCGCGGATCGACGTGGGCTTACTGTGATCCTGGCACATGGCTGCCTCCGCTCCACCGGCTAAATACAGTAAGACTGTATAAATACACTGGTACTGTATTTGTTGTGGACGGCCAGGTCAACGAGCAGGCTACCCGCCGGGCGGGCGGGGCACCCGGGGACCGGCGGTCCGCCCGCGCCGAGCGCACCCGCGAACGGGTCCTGACGGCCGCCCGGGACCTGTTCACCGCCTGCGGCTACGCCGCGACCAGCATCGAAGCCATCGCGGCGGCGGCCGATGTGTCGGTAGAGACCATCTACAAGCGGTTCCGGAACAAGCGCAACATGCTGCTGGCCGTGCTCGAAGGCCTGGTCGTTCCAGGCGCGTCACCAGAAGAGTTCGTCACCCGGTTCCTGGCTGTCCCGGAACTCGACCTCGTGCGGTCGATGGCCAGCCAGCAAGACCAGGTGCGGGCGCTGGCCGCGTTCTCCCGCTCGGTGCTGCAGCGCGCAGCCCCGCTGCACACCATCCTGCAGGCGGCGGCCGCCGCCGATCCCGAACTCGCAGCTGTTCTGCATGCCGACCACCAGGCGCGGCTACGCGCCCAGCGGAGACTTATCGACATCCTGGCCAGCCGGGGGCCGCTGCGCGAGGGCCTGACCGCCGATGAGGCGGCCGCCACCTATTCGGCACTGGCCAACCCCGAACTGTACACGCTGGTGACCACGGCTCATGGCTGGAGCCCCGACAGGTACGAAACCTGGCTGGCGGACACGCTCACACCGCTCCTGCTCCCGCCCGCATGAAGCCAGGCGATCTCAGGTCCAGGCCCACGTAGTACCGGCAGGCCGGCCCGCTCCAGGTACCGGCGCAGCAGTCCCGGATCTCCCGCTCGTCCTCGACTACGAGGAAGCTGCCGGCCACCGGACCGCGCGCGCCCGGCATTCCCGCTCGGCGGCGGCCGCCTGCGCCACTACCGCCTGGGCGAGCTGCCGCGCCTCCGCTACGGTGAGGCCCGCCCACCCGGTCCCCTCACAGCCGGAGCACTGCCCCAGGTCAACGAAGACCCGTGCGGCGGGATGACGGGCGTCGCCCAGGGCGAGCCTGCCTACGGTGAGCTCCCGCCCGCAGCTGGTGCGCACGTACTCGTGGTGCCCGTCAGAGCCGGCCCCCGCGACTGGATCTGGCCTCATCACGCACCTCCTGGCTATCGGCGCCGCCGATGTCATTGGTATACCCCTATGGGTATAGGCAAGGACCGGGCCGTCTTTATTCCCGCCTGCATCAGGTGGCGCTGAACCGGCCCGTCATCGCTGAGCGCGCGCTCGCGACCGGCCGTAGGCCGGGAATGCCCTGCCCGGCTGCGCGTTATACCCATGGGGGTATAAGCCACCGCACCGACCGAAGGAGCGACAATGAGTATCGTCACGCTGACCGAGGACACGTTCGAGGAGACCATCACCAAGCCAGGGATCACGCTCATCGACTGGTGGGCGTCGTGGTGCGGCCCGTGCCGGATGTTCGCGCCGGTCTTCCAGGCCGCCAGCGGCAAGCACCCGGACATCACCTTCGGCAAGGTCGACACCGAGGACCAGCCGGGCCTGTCGGCCGCCGCGCAGATCACCTCCATCCCGACCCTGATGGCCTTCCGGGACGGCATCCTGGTGTTCTCCCAGCCCGGCGCGCTGCCCGCGGCCTCGCTGGAGAAGGTCATCCAGGCGGTCCGGGAGCTGGACATGGACGAGGTCCGCGGCAAGATCGCCGCGCAGGAAGCCGCACAGGAAGGGGCGAGCCGGTGAGCTACGGCACCAGCATCACGGTGCGGGCGCCGTTCGCGGACACGGTCGCCCGGGTCCGCGCGGCCCTCGCGGGGCAGGGGTTCGGCGTGCTCACCGAGATCGACGTCACCGCCACCTTGCGGGCCAAGCTCGGGGAGCAGATGGAGGACTACGTCATCCTCGGCGCCTGCAACCCGCCGTTCGCGCACCAGGCACTCGGCATCGACCGCAGCATCGGCCTGCTGCTGCCCTGCAACGTCGTCGTCCGCGCCACCAGCGACGGGACCGTCGTTGAGGCGCTCGACCCGCAGGTCATGGTCACGCTGACCGGCCGATCGGAGCTGAAGCCCGTAGCCGACGAGGTCGCGCGGCGGCTCACCAGCGCGCTGGCCGACCTCACGCCGGCAGGCGCCGCGCAATGACCGGCGCCTGCCGCCCGTCATTGACCCCGCGTCGCTAGATACCCCGTAGGGTATAGTCGAACGGTATAGAGAACGTGCGGCACCCGGATCCGCGCGCCGGGTGCGCCACCCCGAGGGAGCCGGCATGGACGTGGACAACGAGACGATGGCCAGCGTGCTGCGGCGGCTCAAGCG
>DASWAE010000120.1:0-1639 GCA_036391275.1 Trebonia sp. | reverse complement strand
CCGAGCGCGTCAAGCTCTCGAACCTCTCCACCGCCGACGTGCTGTTCGTGGTGGACGACTCGGGATCGATGGGCGGCGAGCAGGAGAAGCTGGCCGCGAACTTCGCCGCGTTCATCGCGAACCTCGACCAGACCAACCTCGGTAGGCGCGCCAACAACCTCGAGCCGATCGACTTCCACGTCGCGGTCACCACGACGTCGATCTTCCAGAACTCGCCCACCGGCAACACGACCTGCCGGAGCGACTGCCCCGGCGCTGCCGGCGGCCTCGTCTGCTGCGACACGTCCACGAGCACCGGGGCGCCGGTGGGACCGATGCTGGTCGCGAAGCGGTGCGACCCGGCCGCCAGCCAGTGCGGCGCCGGCCTCGAGTGCCGGAGCGACTGCGCCGGCCTGCTCGGCGAGAACGTCTGCTGCGACCCGACCACCAAGGCGGCGCCGCTCACCGAGACGGTCGCCTGCGCGACCGCGGGCATCGACTGCGGCAACCTCGGCACGCACTACGCGTTCGACGGCCTCTGCACGCCGGGCAACGCCATCAACGGTGAGTATTACCCGCACGGCGCGTTCGTCGGCCTCGGGGACAACCCGCGGGTCCTCCACTTCGACAAGGAGCTCTACCCCGCGCTCGACGCCGCGGGGCAGCCCATCCGCGATCCCGCGCTCCCGGCGTGTAGCGACGGCAGCAAGGTCTGCAACCGGCAGGGCTACACCGCGGCGCAGCTCAAGGGGTGGTTCGCCGCCCAGGACACCACCGGCAAGTGGTCGGGCAACGCGATCGTCGGCACCTGCGGCTCGGGCGAGGAGCAGGCGCTGCAGGCGAGCCGCCTGGCGGTGGAGAAGGCGGTGGCCGGGCAGCAGACCGACACGCGCAGCGCCACCGGCCAGGTGGCGGCCTCGAAGGCGGACTGGCCCCACCCCAACTCGAAGCTGGTGGTGGTCTACCTCGGCGACGAGGACGACTGCTCCAACCCGCAGGACGCCAGCGCCGGCATCATCCTGGTCGGCCCCGCCGGCAACGACACCTGCGTGGCCGACGCGAGCTCCCCGCAGCCGAAGGAGTTTCCGGTCAGCGACATGGTCGGGTACTTCACGGGGCTGGGCCGGCCTCTGGGGGCGGCCTTCATGGTCTCCACCGCGCAGACCAGCTGCCAGGACGACGCCTGCACGCCGGGGCAGTGCTGCGACTACCAGTGCACCGGGAGCACCAGCGTCTGCCGCACCGCGGTCTGCGGTGGCCAGGCGGCCGGCATCCGGCTCCTCGAGGCCTCGCACGAGCTCAAGGCCGCCGGCGCCGATGTGGTGGACGGGTCGATGTGCGATCCCAGCTTCGCCACCATCCTCGACCGCATCGCCGACATCGTGAAGCCGCCCACCGGCCTGCTGCTCCCCTCGCAGCCGGCGAGCGCCGACATCGTGGTGCTGCGCATCACCAACGACGCGGGCGTCACGCGGAAGACCTGCCGCGGCCCGGCGCCGGCCGGGATGACCACCGCCGCCGCCAAGGCGGCCGGCTACGACTGGTGGTTCACCGCCACCCGCGACCAGCTCACCGACGCGCAGCAGACGCCGACCGGGGCGAGCCTGAACATCTTCATCAACCACGCCACGAACAACTGCGAGGCGAACCCCGGCGAGAC
>DASWAE010000119.1:0-60323 GCA_036391275.1 Trebonia sp. | reverse complement strand
TACCCCCCGGTGTGTGCCCGATGGCTCCGCCATCGTATCGGGCGCGCCGTCCCCAGCCGGGGCGTCCGTCCGTACCCCCCGGTGTGTGCCCGATGGCTCCGCCATCGGGCACGCCGGGTTAAGGCCGCGCCCTGCGACTGGACCACGGTGACGGCCGCGTTGTAGGGCTCGGTCCTGCCGTCCGCCCGCGTGACGATGAGCACCGGGGTGAGGTACCCGGTGCTCAGCCGGGCCCGTTCCTCCTCCGTCGGCATCCGTGAGGTGACCTGGTCGCCCGGGTGCAGCGCGATCACCTGCTTGGACGGCGTCGCCGCCACGAAGGTGCCCACCCCGGGCCTGGTGACGACGAGCCCGGCCTTGCGCAGCTCCTCGACCGCCATCGCCCCGGTCAGCCGGTTGACTCCCCATTCGCGCTTCATCTGCGTGCCGCTCGGGATCTGCGTCCCCACGGGGAGCTCACCGCTGATGATCATGTCGCGGATGATGCGCACGATCTGCAGGTACACGCGCTCGCCGGACTCGTAGTCGATCCGCACCCGCGGCCGGGCACCCTCATCGGCCACGCGGACCTCCGGGGAAACGAGAGGCATTACTTGCTGAGTTGACTAGACAGGTAGATAGGTAATAGGTAGTGTGGGGTCCGCACGATAGGTAACTCGAATTGACCAAGCCGATTACGTATCGTGTGCGTGCACCTGTCCCCAGGGAACACGAGGGGGATCCCCCGGGGCGGCGCGAGTGCGTGCCCGGCCCACGGTTCCAGTTGTTCCCCGCCTGTGGGCCGGGCGCGGCCCCCCCGGCAGTCCATTTACCGTGAAAGAGGGCCGGAATATGCACGATGTTGTGTTGACGAATGCCCGGGGAAAACAGCAGGTCCGGGCGTTTTCCTCGCTGAGGCCCCCGCCCGCGATGACCGCCAGCATGAGCCGACGATAGGCAGATGAGCTGCAAGCGTCTCCTCGATATTTAATTTAACTTTCACTATTCGAAAGCAGGCATCCGCTCCTCGTAAGGCCGGGTGCCGGAATGTGCCCGTTGCAATAAGGTTAACAGGCTTCCGGGAAGCGTACCAAAAGGGCCGGCCCCGTGCGTACTCGCAATAGCCCGGGACGGCCAGCGCGGTCCTGCGATGCACCTGACCTGCGGTTCCGCCAGTGCGTGGCCGCGGTGGGCGGCGCGCGGGTGCCAGGCGCCAGGTCGCGTGGCAGGGCGGAAGCGCTGCAATTGCGGCGTGTGGATGTGCGCAAGGTGCACGATAGCCGGTTATGCATTCACGCCAGCCCGCTGGCTCGTACCCGGACGCGTCCGAAAATTTCGGGTCACGCGGCCAGGTGAAGTTTCACAAAGGCATACTGCCGGTGCCATTTGCGCATTGCAATGGCCCGGCATCGTTTCTCCGTCGGCGGCAAACGGGGGCGCCGACGGCCCGAAAGGGCTTCCCGCGCCGCGCGACGAGGGGCACGCGCGGCGCGGGAAGCCCGTCGCCGACGGCACCCGTGGCCCCGCAGTGACCCGGCCGGACCGTCTCGCCGCGCGCGAGGCCGGCTACTTTCCGTGACTGAATGTGACCACAGGAGCCGACCGGGCGACGGCGGCGGCGGGCGGGCGCCCGCTGGTGCCACCTGCCCTCGTTCGGGATAGTCTTGCTAAATTCACGTAGTGAAAAAAGTCGACGCCGAAGGGACCCGGCTATGACGCCCGAGCTCACCGTCGCCGAGCAGGCAGCCCTCACCAGCGGAAATGACGCGTGGCACACCACGTCGGTCGAGACCGCGGGCCTGCCGGCGATCACCGTCACCGACGGGCCGCACGGGGTGCGCCTGCAGGCGGACCCGCGGGACCTGCTCAGGGGACAGCCGGCCACCTGCTTCCCGCCCGCCGTGGCCAGCGCCTCCACCTGGGACCCGGCCCTGCTGCGGCGGATGGGCGAGGCGCTGGGGGACGAGTGCCGCGCGATGGACGTGGCGGTCCTGCTCGGCCCGGGCATCAACCTCAAGCGCAGCCCCCTGGGCGGCAGGAACTTCGAGTATTTCGCCGAGGACCCGCTGCTGGCCGGCGTGCTGGCGACCGAGTGGGTCAACGGCCTGCAGAGCAGGAACGTCGGCGCGTCGCTCAAGCACTTCGCGGTCAACAACCAGGAGACCGACCGGCTGCGGGTCAGCGCCGACGTCGACGAGCGGACGCTGCGCGAGATGTACCTGCGCGCCTTCCACCGGGTGATAACGCGGGCCAGGCCGTGGACCGTGATGTGCGCCTACAACAAGGTCAACGGCGTGTACGCCAGCCAGCACCACTGGCTGCTCACCCAGGTGCTGCGCGACGAGTGGGGCTATGAGGGCGTGGTCGTGTCCGACTGGGGCGCGGTGGCCGACCGGGTCGCCGCGGTCGCCGCCGGCCTCGACCTGACCATGCCCGGGCCTGACCCCGCCGGCGACCAGGAGCTCATCGGCGCCGTGGCGGACGGAACCCTCGACCCGGCGCTGCTCGCGCGGAGCGCGGCGCGGGTCAGCGCGCTCGTCGCCAAGGCCGCGGAGCGCAGGCCGGGCCGCTACGACGAGGCGGAGCACCACGCGCTCGCCCGCGAGATCGCCGGGCGCGCCATCGTGCTGCTCAAGAACGACGCCCTGCCAGGAAGCGAGCGGGGCCTCCTGCCGCTCGCCGCGGACAGCACCGCGTCCATCGCGGTGATCGGCGAGTTCGCCCGCACCCCGCGCTACCAGGGCGGCGGCAGCTCCCAGATCACCCCGACCCGGCTGGACGACGCGCTCACCGAGATCACCGCCACCGCGCAGGGCACGGTGCTCTTCGCGCCCGGCTACCTGACAAGCGACACCGCCGCGCAAGAGGGGGCCGCCCAGGACGGGGAGAGCGAAGCGGACGCCGACCGGGACCTGCTCGCCGAGGCGGTGGCGATCGCCCGGGCAAGCGATGTCGCGCTGGTCTTCGCCGGCAGCGCGCACGAGACCGAGGGCGCCGACCGGGGCGGCATCGACCTGCCGGCCGCCCACCGGGAGCTGATCGAGCAGGTAGCGGCGGTCAACCCGCGCACCGTGGTGATCTTGTCCAACGGCGCGGTGCTGAGCACCGCCGGGTGGGACGCCGCGGTGCCCGCGCTCATCGAGGGGTGGCTGCTCGGCCAGGCCGGCGGCAGCGCCATCGCGGACGTCCTCTTCGGCCGGGTCAACCCGTCCGGGCGGCTGGCCGAGACCATACCACTCAAGCTGCCGGACCACCCGTCCTACCTGGACTTCCCCGGCGAGAACGGGCACGTCAGGTACGGTGAGGGCCTGCACGTCGGTTACCGGGGCTTCGACGCCCGCGAGCAGCCGGTGGCCTACCCGTTCGGCTTCGGCCTGTCGTACACCACGTTCGAGTACGGCCAGCCGGCCGCCGTCGCCACCGACGCCGGCATCGAGGTGCGGGTTCCCGTCACCAACGCGGGCCAGCGGGACGGCAGGGAAGTCGTCCAGGTGTACGTGAGCCTGCCCGGCTCGGCGGTGCGCCGCGCGCCGCGCGAGCTGAAGGCGTTCGCCTGCGTCCCGATCGCGGCGGGCGAGACCGCCGACGTCACCCTTTTCATCGAGCGCGACGACCTCGCGTACTGGGACACCCGGCTCGGCCGCTGGGTGGTAGAGGGCGGCGAGTACCACTGCGCCGTCGGCGCCTCCTCCCGCGACCTGCGCGGCACCGCCGTCGCCGAGGTCAAGGGCGACGACGCGCGGGTCCCGCTGACCACCGACTCGACGCTCGGCGAGTGGCTCGCCGACCCGCGCGGCGCGCAGGTGCTCGGTCAGGCGTTCGCCGGCGCGGACGGCGGGGACGGCCCGATGGCCGCGGTCTTCAGCGACCCGACGATGCTGCTGTTCCTCAGCGCCATCCCGCTCGGCCGGATGGCCGCCTTCCCCGGCAGCCCGCTGACCCCGCAGCTCATCGCGGAGCTGGTCGCCGCCGCCGGCTCCTAATCGGCGGGCCCGCCTCTGCTGCCGGCGGCGTCCCCGTGTCCCGTTAGGCCGCCTGTAACCGGCCCTAACGGGACACGGGCGCAGGGCAGGCCCGCGCCGGGAAGACGGAAGCGCGGTAAAGCGTTGGCATCATCTGGCCCCCATCGTCTAATGTTTCCCGCCGGTGAACGAACCTTCCACACAAGCTCGCGCTTCCCGCGGCGACCGCGCTCCTCGCGCAGGCCGCGGTGGCGGCGGCAACCGCGGCGCGCGGCCGCGCGCCGCTGACCGGCGCGCGGCGTCCCGCCAGGCCGCCCTCGCCGGCCTGGCCATCGGCTACCCGCAGGAACTTCCGGTCAGCCAGCGCAAGGAGGACATCGCCGCCGCCATCCGCGATCACCAGGTGGTGATCGTGGCCGGCGAGACCGGTTCGGGTAAGACCACCCAGCTGCCCAAGATCTGCCTGGAGCTGGGCCGCGGCGTCGCCGGCCAGATCGGGCACACCCAGCCCCGGCGCATCGCCGCCCGCACCGTCGCGGAGCGGATCGCCGAGGAACTCGGCACCCAGCTCGGCGAGGTGGTCGGCTACAAGGTCAGGTTCACCGACAAGTCGGGCGACGCCACCGCCGTCAAGCTGATGACCGACGGCATCCTGCTCGCCGAGATCGGCAATGACAGGGACCTGGGCCGCTACGACACCCTCATCATCGACGAAGCGCACGAGCGCAGCCTGAACATCGACTTCATCCTCGGCTTCCTGCGGCAGTTGCTGCCGCGCCGCCCCGACCTCAAGGTGATCATCACCTCCGCGACCATCGACCCCGAGCGGTTCGCCGCGCACTTCGCGGACCCCTGTACCGGCGAGCCCGCCCCGATCGTCGAGGTGTCCGGCCGCACCTACCCGGTCGAGGTGCGCTACCGGCCGGTGAGCGACGATGACACCGACGAGGACCGCGACCAGGTCACGGCGATCACCGACGCGATCGGCGAGCTTGAGCGGGAGGGACCAGGGGACATCCTCGTCTTCCTGTCCGGTGAGCGGGAGATCCGGGACACCGCCGACGCGCTCAAGGGCCGCGCGAACACCGACGTGCTGCCGCTGTACTCCCGGCTGTCGTCCGCCGAGCAGCACCGGGTCTTCGAGGTGCCCGCGAACCGCACCATGACGAGCCGCCGGATCGTGCTGGCCACCAACGTCGCCGAGACCTCGCTGACCGTCCCCGGCATCCGGTACGTGATCGACCCCGGCACCGCCCGGATCAGCCGGTACAGCCTGCGCACCAAGGTGCAGCGGCTGCCGATCGAGGCGATCTCGCAGGCGAGCGCCAACCAGCGCAAGGGCCGCTGCGGCCGCGTCGCCGACGGCATCTGCATCAGGCTGTACGCGCAGGAGGACTTCGAGAGCCGCCCCGAGTTCACCGACCCGGAGATCCAGCGCACCAACCTGGCCAGCGTCATCCTGCAGATGGCGGCGGCCCGGCTCGGCGACGTCCGCACCTTCCCGTTCGTCGACCCGCCGGACCCGCGGGCCATCACCGACGGCGTCAAGCTGCTGGAGGAGCTGAACGCCGTCGCCGGCGGCCGGCTCACCGAGACCGGCCGCCAGATGGCCCGCCTTCCCGTCGACCCGCGCATCGCCCGGATGATCATCGAGTCGGGCAAGCAGGGCTGCGCCCGGGAGATCCTCGTCATCGCCGCCGCGCTGTCCATCCAGGACCCGCGCGAGCGCCCCACCGACAACCAGCAGGCCGCCGACACCGCGCACCGCCGCTTCGCCCAGCCGGAATCGGACTTCCTGGCGTTCCTCGCGCTGTGGGACTACCTCGCGATGAGGCAGCGCGAGCTGTCCGGTTCCGCGTTCCGCCGCCTGTGCCGCGCTGAGTTCCTCAACTACCTGCGCGTCCGCGAGTGGCAGGACCTGCACGGCCAGCTGTCCTCGCTCACCCGCGACCTCGGTATCAACACCAGGTCATCGTCATCCGAACGAGTGCGGGTACACACCGCCCTGCTCGCCGGCCTCTTGTCGCACGTCGGCATGAAGATGGTGCTCGCGCCCGCCAAGCCGGGCGCCGCCCGCCCGGGCGCGCCGGGCGGACCGGAGCGGGGCAGGCGCCCGCTGCCGGAGTACCTCGGCGCCCGGGGCGCCAAGTTCGCGGTGTTCCCCGGCTCCGGCCTGGCGCGCAAGCCGCCGGACTGGGTGGTCGCGGCCGAGCTGGTGGAGACCTCCCGGCTGTGGGCGCGGACCGTCGCCGCCATCGAGCCGGAATGGGTCGAGCCGGTCGCCGCGCACCTGATCAAGCGCTCCTACAGCGAGCCCCGCTGGTCACGCTCGCAGGGCAGCGCGGTCGCCAGCGAGAAGGTGACCCTGTACGGCATCCCGGTCATCGCCGACCGGACCGTCCTGCTGCACCGCGTCGACCCGGTGCTCGCCAGGGAGCTGTTCATCAGGCACGCCCTGGTCGAGGGCGACTGGCAGACCAGGCACCACTTCTTCCGCGACAACCAGAAGCTGCTCGCGGAGGCCGCCGCGCTCGAGCAGCGGGCCCGCCGCCGCGGCCTGGTCGCGGGGGAGGAGGCGCTGTTCGCCTTCTACGACGCCCGCGTTCCCGCCGACGCGGTATCCGCCCGCCACTTCGACACCTGGTGGAAGCAGGCCAGGCACGAGACCCCCGGCCTGCTCGCCCTGTCGCTTGACGACCTGCTGTCGTCGGCGGCGGACGAGCTCGACGCCGGCGACTACCCCGAGGTGTGGACCTCCTCCTCGGCCGGGATCGGCGGTGACCGCGGCCGCGGCGCGGCCCTCGCCTTGTCCTACGCGTTCGAGCCGGGCAGCGAGACCGACGGCGTCACCATCGACATCCCGCTCAACACGCTCAACCAGGCCCGCCCGGAGGAGTTCTCCTGGCAGGTACCCGGCCTGCGCATGGAACTGGTCACCGAGCTGATCCGCTCCCTGCCCAAGACGCTGCGCCGCGAGCTCGTCCCCGCCCCGAACGTGGCCCGCGAGGTCCTCGCCGCTGTCGAGCCCTCCCACGGTGTCGAGCCCTCGCCCGGTGCTCCGTCGCGAGACATCAGGGAAACCCTGTCCCGCGAGCTGCTGCGGCTGCGCGGCGTGCGCGTCACCCCGGACGATTTCGACCTGGACAAGCTCCCGCCGCACCTGCGGTTCACCTTCCGCGTGCTCGACGGGACCAAGGTCGTCGCGTCGGGCAAGGACCTGGCCGCCCTGCAGCGCCAGCTGCGGCCGAAGGTCCGCGCGACCCTGTCCGCCCGCGCCACCGCGCTGACCAGGACCGGGGTCACCACCTGGGACTTCGGGCCACTGCCGAAGGTCTTCACCGACGGCGAGGTCAAGGCGTACCCCGCCCTCGTCGATGCGGGCGCCGCGGTCGACATCCGCCTCTTCGAGACCGCCGAGGCCGCCGCCCGCGCCATGCGCGCGGGCACCAGGCGCCTGGTGCTGCTCGCCGTGAAGTCCCCCGCCAACGAGGTCGCCAAAAGGCTGACCACGGCGCAGAAGCTGGTGCTGTCCGACAACCCGCACGGCTCGGTCCCGGCGCTGTTCACCGACTGCACCGGCTGCGCCGTCGACGGCCTCATCGGCGAGGCCGGCGGCATCCCCTGGCACGCCGCCGCGTTCGACCGGGTCGTCGCTCACGTCAGGCCCCGGCTGCACGCCGCCGTCTACGACGTGGTCACCTGGGCGGAGGAGATCCTCCGCGGCGCGCACGAGGCACGGCTGCGCCTCGACGGGCTGCGCAGCGCCGCGCTGGCCCCGGCCGTCGCCGACGTCGCCGCCCAGCTCGACGGCCTCATCAGTCCCGGGTTCCTCACCGCGGCGGGCGCCGCCCGGCTGCCCGCCCTCGCCCGCTACGTGAAGGCGATCGGCCGCCGCCTCGACAAGCTCACCGAGAACGCCGGCCGGGACGCGCAGCAGATGGCCGTGGTGCACCGGGTACAGGACGCCTACGACCAGGCGCTCGCCGCGCTGCCGCCCGAGGCGAGGGCGGCGGACGCCGTCCGGGAGATCCGCTGGCAGATCGAAGAGCTGCGGGTCAGCCTCTTCGCGCAGACCATCGGCACGCCGGCCCCCGTGTCCGAGCGCCGCATCATGACGGCGATCGCCGCCCTCGCCTGATCCCCGTTAATCGAACACCTCTGCTGAGTTACTCAGCCAATTACTCATCCCATCGGCGCGTCGTTCGATAAAGGACTACCCCAAGTGCTAGGTTGATCATCATCTAGCACGCTCTCCCGCCCCGCCTGCCCGCGGCTGCCGGACATGAGCGCGTCACCCGGATTCCCCGATCGAGGAGGAACGCACCATGACCGGAACACCCCCCGTGCGGCGCCGGCTGCTCGGATCGGCGCTGCGGGGATACCGCGAGGGCCTCGGCTACAACCTGGACGAGGCCGCCCGTATCCTTGAGTGCGACCGCTCGAAGATCAGCCGGATCGAGACCGGCCAGCGCGGCATCCGCCCCAAGGAGCTGCGGGAGCTGCTGACCGAGTACGGCGTGCCCGCCGCCGAGCAGGAGGCGCTGCTCGCCGTCGCGCACCGCGGCCGGGAGAGCGGCTGGTGGCTTGACTACCGTGACGTGCTGCCGGCCGGCGCGCAGGACTACGTGATCATGGAAATCGCCGCCGCCGAAATCCTCCTCTACGAGGCGAACCAGGTTCCCGACCTGCTGCAGACGCCTGATTACATGCGGGCCGTGGCCGAGGCGGACGCCCGCTATACCTCGGCGGAACAGCGGGCGCACGCCATGGAGGTGAAGCTGAACAGGCAGCGCGTCGTGCTCGCCGGGCGGGCGCCAGGGCTGGACATCGTGCTCACCGAGGGGGCGCTGCGCCAGGCGGTCGGCCCGCCGCGGGTGATGCGCGAGCAGCTTGGCCGGCTCGCGGCCGTGGCCGAGACCGGGTTCGCCGACGGCCAGCGCGAGGCCGGCGTTACCGCTGCGCCGCGTTCCCCCGCCTCGCTGCGGGTGCTGCCGTTCGCGGCGGGCGCGCACGCGGCGGCCGGCTGCGGCTCGATGACGCTGTTGCAGTTCGCCGAGACCCCGGAGATCGGCGTCGTCCACCTGGCGGCGCTGTCCGGCGGCGTCAGCCTTGAGGGCCGGGAGGAGGTGTCGCGCTACCTGCGGGCGTTCTCATCGCTGCGCTCGGCGGCGCTCAGCCCGTCGCGCTCGGCGCAGCTGATCCGCGCAGCGGCGAAGTCGTACAACCGCTAAGAGCTGGGAGCGTCTGCCTGGTCGGTCTCGGCCGGGGCGGGCATCGCCACCGCGCGGGCGGGGAGCGCGAGCTGCCTGTTGACGTCCTCGAGCTTGGCGATCAGGTCTTGGATGTCGCGAAGCTGCTGGCTGTCATCTCGCACGCCATTGCCATAAGTCATGGGACCGGAACTCCAGGGTCGAGAGGGGGGACTCGACGGATAGGCATACGCCTTTGGGTGCCTAGCTAGAGGCATCTTAGCCTGATTTTGCGGACTTGTCGCCATCGGAGAGGGTGCTTTATTTCGCCTCCGGAGGAAATCGGGTTGCGGGCCCGTGTCCGTGCTCGTGAGCTTATAGCGCGCGGGCCAGTCGTGCGCGACGGATGATCAAATAGCCGGCTCTAACAGCGAACCAGCAGGTCAGACAGGGTGCAAACGTATGCATCGGGGTTCTGGCGGGGCGCCGAGATGTCCATTTCTAAGATAAACGGCCATTGCTAGTGCGCCGACCGCGCGCGTCGTGCGTTTGCACGTGCAGGCGCCCCTTGCGATGCGCGTAAATGACGGCTGGCGCCCGCAATTATGCATTGATCTATTGCACCTGAAAATGCACGCCAGAAAATCGCGTGCGGATGCACGTGCAGATGGCGGCCCGGGGCGGAGCGCCGGCGGCGGGCCCGCCGCCAGGTGACCGGCGGTCCGGCCGGGCCGCCGCGGCGCGCCGGTCAGCGCTGCTGGCCGCGCATCAGCTCCCCGAGCTGGCGCACGGTGGGGGCGGGCACCGGGAGCGGCGAGGCGGCGCCGCGCGACGGGCGCAGGCCGTCGATGAGCAGGGCGAGGTAGCGGCGCCACACGTCCGGGCTGACGGCGCCGGCGTACTCGGCGAGCGAGGCGAGCATGAACGCGATCATCTTCACGTCGGTCGCCTCGAAGTCCCCGCGCAGGTCACCGGAGGCCTGCGCGCGCTGGACGAGCCGGGAGATCACCGGGCCCATGCGGTCGCGGGCGTAGCAGACCTGGTCCCGGTCGTAGGTGCCGAACATCATCAGCTGACGCAGGCCGGTGTCGCCGGCCATGGCGGCGGCGGCGTGCTCGAGGTAGGAGACGAAGGCCTGCCAGGGGTCGGCCGCGGCGCAGGCATCCTCCGCGACGGTGACGAGGTTGTCGATGCGCTCCCTGAAGAGGGCGGTGACGAGTGCCTCCTTGTCGGGGAAGCGCCGGTAGACGGTGCCGACGCCGACGCCGGCGGCACGGGCGACCTCGTCCAGGGTGGCGTCGAGGCCGCGCTCGGTGAAGACCTGCGCGGCGGCGGCGAGGATGCGCTGCCGGTTCCGCTCGGCGTCGCGGCGCAGCGGGCGCTCGCCCGCCGGGACGTGTGACGTTTCCTGGGCCTGAGCCGTCATATGTTCTAGAGTACCCCTAACGGAGGTGGTTCCTCCGGTTTGTGTTATGCTCGGCCGTAAGTGGAACCATACCCTCCAGATTGGTGAGTGGCATGTCCGAGGCAGGCGTCCCCCTGGCGGGGGAGAGCGGCGGGACGCAGCACGGAGCGGGCGCGGTGCCCGATTCCCGGCGCTGGCTGGTCCTCGTCGTGATCGGGCTCGCGCAGCTGATGGTCGTGCTCGACATGACCGTGATGAACCTGGCGCTGCCGTCCGCGCAGCGCGACCTGGGGTTCAGCAACGTGGACCGGCAGTGGATCGTGACCGCGTACTCCCTGTCGTTCGGCAGCCTGCTGCTGTTCAGCGGCCGGGTAGCGGACCTCATCGGCCGCAAGGTGGTCTTCCTCACCGGGCTCGCCGGGTTCGCCGCCGCGTCGGCCGCCGGCGGCGCGTCGGTCAACTTCGCGATGCTGGTGACGGCGCGCGCGTGCCAGGGCGTGTTCGGCGCGATGCTCGCGCCGGCCGCGCTGGCCCTGCTGACCACCACGTTCAGCGATCCCAAGGAGCGCGGCAAGGCGTTCGGCGTCTACGGGGCGATCGCCGGCGCGGGCGGCGCGGTCGGCCTGCTGCTCGGCGGCGCGCTGACCGAGTACCTGTCGTGGCGCTGGTGCCTTTACATCAACCTGTTCTTCGCCGGGCTGGCGGTGGCGGGCGGCTCGGTACTGCTCAAGCGGCAGGCCAGGCAGCCGGGCGCGCGGCTGGACATCCCGGGCGTGATCGCGGTCTCCGGCGGCATGTTCTGCCTCGTGTACGGGTTCTCGAACGCCGCGCTGCACTCCTGGTCCACCCCGTCCACGTGGGGCTACCTGGTCGCGGGAGCGCTGCTGCTCGCCGCGTTCGCGGTCTGGCAGACGCGTGCCGCCCAGCCGCTGCTGCCGCCGCGGGTGGTGCTCGACCGTAACCGGGGCGGCGCCTACCTGGCGATCCTGATCGTCGGGGCGGGCATGTTCGGCGTCTTCCTGTTCGTCACCTATTACCTGCAGGTGACCCTCGGGTACTCGCCGGTCAAGAGCGGGCTGGCCTTCCTGCCGATGGTGTTCTGCATCGCGGCCGCCGCCAACGTGTCCAACATCGTGCTGCTGCCGCGGATCGGCCCGCGGCCGCTGGTGGTCAGCGGCTTCCTGCTGCTAGCGGGCGCGCAGTTCTGGCTGACCCACATCGGCCTGCGCAGTGACTACGCCGGCACGATCCTCGGCCCGCTGATGATCACCGGCCTTGGCATGGGCCTGCTGTTCTCGACGTCGATGAACACCGGCACCTACGGGATTCCCCCGCGTGACGCCGGGGTCGCCTCGGCCACGGTCAACACCGGCCAGCAGCTCGGCGGGTCGATCGGCACCTCGCTGTTCAACTCGATCGCGGCGAGCGCCGCCGCCAGCTACATCACGAGCCACCTGGTGTTCCACGGCCATCCGTCGAAGGCGGCCGTGGCGCTGGTCCAGGCGCAGGGCGCGGTGCACGGCTACACGACGGTGTTCTGGTGCGGCCTGGGCATCTTCACCGGCGGGGCGGTTGTCGTCGGGCTGCTGATGCGCAGCGGCCCGCTGCACCCGCCGGCCCGGGAGGCGCGCCGGGCGGAGAGCGCGCGGGGCGCCGCCGAGCAGGCCACCCCGGTCGCCACGCCCGAGTAGGGTTACCGCCGTCCCGTCCGCGCCGGCTCGGCCGGCCCGGACGCGGCGGTGCCCTCGGCCTCGGTGAGCCGGGCGAGCACGATCGTGAAGCGGGTCATGCCCGGACGGCTGGTGACGAGCACCGCGCCGTGGTGGGCGGCGACGACCGCGTCGACGATGGCAAGCCCGAGCCCGGTGGACGAGGCGTTGCTGGCGTGCGAGCGGGATGTGTCGGCGCGGGTGAACCGCTCGAACAGGTCGGGCAGCAGGTCGGCCGGGATGCCGGGGCCGTTGTCGGTGACGGTGAGCACCAGCCGGGGGGCGGGCGGGAGGGTGCCGTGCGCGACCGACTCGTTCCCGGTGCCCGGCTCGCCGTAGGGCAGCGTGCAGCTGACCGCGACGGTGACGGTGGTGCCGTCCGGGGTATGCCGTCCGGCGTTACTCAGCAGGTTGCCCAGGACCTGGTGGAGCCGGTGCTCGTCGCCGAGCGCGAGGACCGGGTCGTCGGGGAGCTCGAGCATCCAGCGGTGCCCGGGACGGGCGACGCGGGCGTCACTTGTCGCCTCGATGGCCAGCCGGGTCATGTCGACGGGCTCCCTGGACAGCGGCCGCCCGGCGTCGAGCCTGGCGAGCAGCAGCAGGTCATCGACGAGGACGCTCATCCGCTTGGACTCTGACAGCACCCGGCCAAGAGCGTGCGTGACCTCGTCAGGGGAGTCGCCGGGGTGGCGCAGGGCGAGTTCGGCGTAGCCGCGGATGGCGGCGAGCGGGGTGCGCAGCTCGTGACTGGCGTCGGCGGCGAACCGGCGCAGCCGGGTCTCGCTCGCCGCCCGGTGCCGCAGCGCGGTCTCGACGTGGCCGAGCATGCGGTTGAACGCGAGCCCGACCTGGCCGGTCTCGGTGTGCGGGTCGGTGTCCGGCACTCCGGCGGGCAGCGACACCACTCCGGACTCAAGTGGCAGCTCGGCGACCTGCGAGGCGGTGGTAGCCACCCGGCGCAGCGGACGGAGCGAGAACCGGACCCAGAGCATGCCGAGCACTCCGGCGAACGTCAGGACGGCGCCGAAGACGACCGCCTCGGCCAGCGCGATGTCGCGGAGCTGGTCGTGCAGGGCCGCCAGCGGGAGCCCGGTGATGAAGACGGAGCCGTCGCCGTCGGGGTCGTCGACCGCGGTGATCTTGTACATGCCCTGCGTGCCGCTGAGGTAGCGCGTGTAGGTGGGGGCGTAGGGGCCGGAACCTCCGGTGCCGTCAGGCCGGGCGTGCCACGGGGGGACGCTGTCCAGGCTGGCCTTGTCGGCAGCGGTCAGCTTGAACGCGTCGTCGCCGACGACCGCACTGTGCCAATGGCCGTGGTCGTTGACGGCGACGAAGGTGTTCTCGCCGAGCCCCGGGCACGAGGAGGAGATGGCCGCGTTGAACTGGCTGGTGCTCGCGCCGGACGGGGCTTGCTGCCCGTCGCTGCCCTGCTGCCCGTCGCCGTCGTACCTGCTGGCATCGAACTGTTCCCGGCAGTTGTAGGCAAGTCCCGTCGCGGTCTGCAGCTCGTTGTTCAGCTCGCCTGTCAGCGCGTTCTGCGCGGCGAGGTAGGTGACCAGGCCGACGGTTGCGCAGGCGATGGCGAGCAGCGCGACAAGGCCCGCGATCAGCCGGCCGCGCAGCGTGGTGGGGACGAGCCTGCGGGGGCGCCGTCGCCTGCCCGCCGGGCGCTGCCTCGGCCAGTGGAACCTGCCTGGCGTCGCGATCACCCGCTCGGCTTGAGCACGTAGCCGACGCCGCGGACGGTGTGGATGAGCGGCTCCCGGCCCGCGTCGATCTTCTTGCGCAGGTAGCTGATGTAGAGCTCGACCACGTGCGCCTGGCCGCCGAAGTCGTAGTTCCATACCCGGTCGAGGATCTGGGCCTTGGACAGCACCCGGCGCGGGTTGCGCATCAGGAACCGCAGCAGCTCGAACTCGGTCGCGGTCAGGTCGATGAGCTCGCCGCCGCGGCGGACCTCGCGGGCGTCCTCGTCCATGCTCAGGTCGGCGACGACGAGGGCGGCCTCGCCGCTCGCGGTACGGGCGAGGTTCGCCCGGCGCAGCAGGCCGCGCAGCCGGGCGAGGACCTCCTCGAGGCTGAACGGCTTGGTGACGTAGTCGTCGCCGCCGGCGGTGAGCCCGGCCACCCGGTCCTCCACCGCGTCCCTGGCGGTGAGGAACAGCACGCAGATACCGGGCAGCTCGGCGCGCAGCCGTCGCATCACCTCGAGGCCGTCGAAGTCGGGGAGCATGATGTCGAGCACGACCGCGTCCGGGCGGAAGTCCCGGCCGGACCTGACCGCCTCGGCGCCGGTGCCGGCGGTCTGCACGGACCAGCCCTCGTAGCGCAGCACGCTGGACAGCAGCTCGGCCAGGCTCGGCTCGTCGTCCACCACCAGCACCCGGACCGGGGTGCCGTCCGCGTGCAGCGTGCCCGCACCGTGCCCGAGCATCGCGGTCGCCTGGCCGTTCGGCGCGGCCTGGGCCGTGGCGGCGGCGCCGCCGCCCGCCTCGTTCCTCGGCTCATCAAGCATGATCGATCTCACTCGGTAGACGCTGGGGACAAAGTCAATGCCAAGCATGACAATGCTGCCGGCTGAGGTACCCAAGAATTTCGTATGTATTCCCTCTGAGAATCTGCGTCAATCGCGCTGAGCAGCCGCGACACCGGCTCAGTGGCCGGGCCGGCCGGCTCACGGGAGGATCAGCCGCCTGAGCGGAACGGGTCAGGCTCAGGCGGACTCGTCGAGCAGGCGCGCGAGCTTGGACCCGTGGCCGGCCGGCCGCGCCCCGGCCGCGAGCAGCAGGTCGGCCGCGGCCCGCTGCAGCGCCGGGTCCGCTTCGGGCACCTCGACCTCGATCTCCCGCCAGCGCAGGGGCGTGTCGTCCGCGCCGCCGGAGGCGGCCAGCCGGCGCGCGGTGACCAGGTCGTCGGCTATCTCCGCGACCACGCGCCCGTCGCCGGAGTGCAGGGTAACCACCGTTCGTTCAGTATCGAGGGTGGCAATCGGGGCGAGCGGCTCGCCGCCGGTGACCTCGGCCACCCGGGCGCTGAGCTTCTCGGGCACCTCGCGCTCGGCGGTGCCGAGCGGCGCGTGCACCTCTTGCCGGGCGCCGTCCTCCGCGGGCAGCTTGAGGTGCCAGCCCTCGTCGGTGCCGCCGGAGCGCCGCCGCAGCGTGATCTTGCTCGCGGCGAGCCGCTGGTCGGCGGTGTCGAAGTACGTGGCGGACAGGTGGTGCAGCACCGGCTCGGCGGCGGTGACCTCCGGCAGGGCGGCGAAAGACGGCCGCTCGAAACCCGGGTCCACATCGAACTTCTGCTCGATTTCCAGGTGGTCGCTCATCCTCGCCCTGCCATCTCTCCGGGCCTTGGCCGCCGCCGTGGCCCTGGCAGCCTCTCCGGCCTGGCAGCCATCGTAGTCCTACGATGGAAGGGTGGTGTCTGGCGGAGTAGTGCTGGCCGGCGGGCGGTCCTCGCGGATGGGCACGCCCAAGGCGGCCCTGGAATGGCACGGGTCGACGCTGCTGCGCCGGACCGTCGGCATCGTCGCCCGCGCGACGGGCGGCCCGGTCGTCGTGGTCCGGGCGAGCGGCCAGCGGCTGCCCGAACTGCCCGGGCCCGTGGCCGTGATCGAGGACCCGCGGGAAGGCATGGGGCCGGTCCAGGGGATCGCGGCCGGCCTCGCCGCGCTCGCCGGCCAGGCCGAGAGCGCGTTCGTCGCCTCGACCGACCTGCCGTTCCTGCACCCTGCCTTCATCCGGCGGGTGCTGCGCGCCCTTGACCCGCCGGACGGCGGCGCCGCCGTCGGCGACCCCTCCCGCCGGCCGGACGTCGCCCTGCCGGTCGCCCGCGGCTACCCGCAACCGCTGGCCGCCGCCTACCGGACCGGCCTCGCCGGGCTGGCCGGGCGCCTCGTCGGGCAGGGGCGGCTGCGCCCCGCGTTCCTGTTCGCCGAGTGCGCCGTCACGCGGCTCGACGACGCCCAGCTGCTGACCGACCCGGTTCTCGCCGCCCTCGACCCCGGCCTGGACTCGGTGCTGAACGTCAACACGCCCGGCGAGTACCAGGCGGCCCGCCGGCGCCCGGCGCCGGAGGTGACCGTCCAGCTAGAGTCCGGCCCGCGAAAGGTGCGGGCGGCGACCGTCCAGGCGGCCGCGGACGCCGCCGGCCTGCCGCCCCGCCAGCGCGTGGCCGTGACGGTCAATGGCGAGCGGGCGGCCCTCGACCCGGAGACGCCCCTGGCGGCCGGCGACACCGTCGTATTCCTGCCCGCTGTGGCGGGCGACAAGCCGGGCGCGGCGGCGCTGGGCGATCCCCAGACCGCCGCTGGCGCCATGGACCACCCGATTTGCCCGGTAGTAACGTGATTGCTAGCCAGCCAGCAGTCCAGCATGCTGCCGGCGATCCGCGCCATTGAGACGGAGGTGCGCGCTTTGGGCAAGCAGCGGGCCAGGGAACCTGGCAAGCAAGTGCGGCTGACCGAGCCGCTGATCCGGGAGAACGGGGAACTGCGCCCCGCGACCTGGGACGAGGCGCTCGACCGGGCCGCGGCGGGATTCGCCAGGGCACGCGACAACGACGCCACGAAGACCTTCGGCGTGTTCAGCTGCTCCAAGGCGTCGAACGAGATGAACTACGCCGCGCAGCGGTTCACCCGCGGCGTCATGCTGTCGAACAACATCGACTCATGTAACCGCACTTGACACGCCCCCAGTGTCGCCGGTCTGGCGGCAGTTTTCGGAGCGGGTGGCGGCACCTGCTCCTACCGGGAGGCGGAAGACGCGGACCTCATCATCATGTGGGGCTCGAACGCGCGCGAAGCGCACCCGATCTTCTTCCACCATGTGCTCAAGGGCATCCGTAACGGCGCGAAGATGTACGGCGTCGACCCGCGGCTCTCGTCCACGGCCAAGTGGGCGGACGCCTGGCTCGGCATCCACGTCGGGTCCGACATCTCGCTCGCCAACGCGATCGGCAACGAGATCATCGCCGCCGGCCTGGTGAACGAGGAGTTCATCAAGCGCGCCACCACCGGCTTCGAGGAGTACAAGGCGTTCGTCGCTGACTACCCTCTGGAGCGGGCCGAGCGCGACTCCGGCGTGCCGAAGGAGCTGATCAGGCAGCTCGCGCACGACTACGCGCGGGCCGACCGGGCGCAGATCTGCTGGACGCTGGGCATCACCGAGCACCACAACGCCACCGACAACGTGCTCGCGCTGATCAACCTGTCCCTGCTCACCGGGCACGTCGGCCGGTACGGCTCGGGCCTTGTCCCGCTACGTGGACAGAACAACGTCCAGGGCGGCGGCGACATGGGCGCCATCCCGAACAAGCTGACCGGCTTCCAGGACATCGAGACCGACCACGACGCCCGCCGCCGGTTCGGCGAGAAGTACGGCGTCACCATCCCCGCCAAGAAGGGCTGGCACCTGTCGGAGATGTTCGACGCGATGGCCCGCGGCGAGCTGACGACGGCGTACTGCATCGGCGAGAACCCGATGAACTCCGAGGCGGACACGCTGCACACCCGCAAGATGCTCGAGGGCCTCGACTGCCTGGTCGTGCAGGACATCGTGCTGACCGAGACCGCCAGGGTCGCCGACGTGGTGCTGCCCGGCACCGCGTCCTGGTGCGAGTCCGAGGGCACCGTCACCAGCAGCGAGCGCCGCGTGCAGCGGGTCCGCAAGGCGATCGAGCCGCCCGAGGGCGCCCGCGACGACATCTGGATCATCAGCGAGCTCGCCCGGCGGCTTGGCTCGGACTGGGGCAACCCCACGCCGGAAGACCTGTGGAACGAGCTGCGGGAACTGTCCCCGATGCACCGCGGCATGTCGTATGCGAAGATGGAGCGGCTCGGCGGCATCCAGTGGCCCTGCTTTGACGAGGAGTCCGAGGGCACCCTGTTCCTGCACGCCCGGCTGTGGGAGGAAGACCCGGCCAAGCGCGGCCGGCCCGCGCCGTTCAGCCTGACGGCGCAGGAGGACCCGCTCGACACGCTCACCGGCGAGTACCCGATCCGGCTCACCACCGGCCGTCGCCTCGACTCCTACAACACCGGCGTGGCGAGCAGCCAGTTCGTCACCCCGCTGCGGAAGAAGGAGACGATCAACCTGTCGCCGGAGGACGCCGCGCGGCTCGGCCTCGCCGACGACGACTGGGCGCGGGTCACCTCGCGGCGCGGCTCGATCGTGGTACCGGTGCGCGCGGACGTGACGCTCCGGCCGGGGCTCGCGTTCATGACGCTGCACTTCCCCGACCAGGTGGAGACCAACGTGCTCACCCTGGAGACCTGGGACCCCAAGTCGGGCACCGCGGAGTTCAAGGCGACCGCGATCCGGGTGGAGCACGCGTCGGAAGAGGAGATCGCGGTCGCCACGGAGCGGCTGCGCAGCGCGGAGGTGGTTCACTAGTGGACCTGCGCCTGACGGCGAAGGCGCCGGCGACGGGCGAGGAACGGGCCGCGGTCGACGCGGTCCTCGGGCCGCCGCGGTCCGGCTGGGAAGGGGGCGAGCGCACCGCGCTCGACGCGCACACCGCGTTCGGCGGCCGCGCCGCCCGCGCGCGCCGCCACCAGCTCATCACCGTGCTGCACGCGGTGCAGGAGGCGGCGGGCTGGATCAGCCCGGGCGCGCTCGACTACGTGTGCGAGCGGCTCACCGTCCCGCCGGCCGAGGCGTACGGCGTCGCGTCCTTCTACGCGCTGTTCCGCACCGAGCCCGCGCCGGGCGCGGTGGTGCACGTCTGCGACGACGTGGCCTGCCAGGTGGCCGGCGCGGAAGAGCTGTGCGCCGAGCTGGCCCGCCGGTTCGGCAGCGAGGGCACCGAGGCCGCGCTGAACGGCACCGGCGTCACCTGGCAGCGCTCCCCGTGCCTCGGCCAGTGCGACCGCGGCTCGGCCGCGCTGATCCAGCGGGCGGGCGCCGCCGCCCCGCGGCGAGACATCGCCCCGGTGACGCCCGACGTCATCTGGCAGGCGCTCACCGGCGGCGAGCCGGCGGCCAAGGTCCCCCTCGGGGTGCTGGTCCCCCAGTTGTCACGCCCCGCATCATCGCCAGCGGCATCATCCCGAACGGAGGCGGGTAATCCCGATCCCGCCCCGCTGCCGCCGCCGGCGGACGGAAAGGTCTCCCTGCTGCGCCGCCTCGGCCACGTCGACCCCGCGTCCCTCGGCTCCTACCGGGCGGCGGGCGGCTACCAGATGCTGCGGAGGGCTATCGCCCTCGGCCCGCAAGGTGTTATCCGGGAGGTGCGCGACGCCAAGCTGATGGGCCGCGGCGGCGCCGCGTTCCCCACGCACATCAAGTGGGACGCGGTGGCGGCCAACCCGGTCCGCCCGCACTACGTGATCTGCAACGCCGACGAGTCGGAGCCGGGCACCTTCAAGGACCGGGTGCTCATGGAGGCCGACCCGTACGCCCTGGTCGAGGCGCTGACCGTGATGGGCTACGCGTGCGGCGCGGAGCAGGGCTACATCTACGTCCGCGGCGAGTACCCCACCGCCGAGGCCAAGCTGGCGCACGCCGTCGCCCAGGCGCGTGCCCACGGCTTCCTCGGCGCCGACGTCATGGGCGAGGGCTTCACGTTCGACATCGAGATCAGGCGCGGCGCCGGGGCGTACATCGCGGGGGAGGAGACCGCGCTCATCAACTCCCTCGAGGGCAAGCGCGCCGAGCCCCGCAACAAGCCGCCGTTCCCCGCCCAGTCCGGCCTGTTCGGCAAGCCGACCGCGGTCAACAACGTCGAGACGCTGCTGTCCGTCCTCGAGATCCTGCGCGTCGGCGGCCCGGCCTTCGCGTCCGTCGGCACGGAGGCGTCGACCGGCACCCGGCTGTTCTGCCTGTCGGGCTGCGTGGCGCTGCCCGGCCTGTACGAGTACGACTTCGGCGTGACGCTGCGCGACGTGATCGACGGCGCCGGCGGCGTGGCCGGCAGACGGCCGCTGCAGGCGGTGCTCCTGGGCGGCGCGGCCGGCGTGTTCGTCGGCCCGGACGCCCTGGACATGCCGCTCACCTTCGAGGGGGTGCGCGCGGCGGGGGCGACGCTCGGCTCCGGCGTGGTCCTGGTCCTCGACGACACCGTCTCCGTGCCGCCGCTGCTGCGCCGGATCACCCGCTTCTTCCGCGACGAGTCCTGCGGCCAGTGCGTGCCGTGCCGGGTCGGCACGGTCCGCCAGGAGGAACTGGTGGCGCGCCTGGCCGACGGCTCGCCGCTCGGCTCGGTCGCCGCCGAACTGGCGCTGCTGTCCGACATCGGCTACGTCACCCGCGACGCGTCGATCTGCGGCCTCGGTCAGACGGCGCTGTCCGCGGTCGAGTCCGCCGTCAAGCTCGGCCTCATCGGGAGAGAGGACGCCAGCCGATGACCTCGGTGTTCCTGGAGACGCCCAAGCGCCTAGTGGACGTGGAGATCGACGGTGTCTCCGTGCGGGTGCCAGAAGGAGCCACGCTCCTTGAGGCGTGCCGCGGCCAGGGCATCGACACCCCGACGCTCTGCTACCTGGAGAACCTCACCCCGGTGAACGTCTGCCGGGCCTGCGTGGTGGAGGTGGAGGGCTCCCGCGCCCTCGTGCCGGCCTGCTCGCGGAAGGCCGAGCCCGGGATGAAGGTGCACACCGGTTCCGAGCGGGTGAAGACGTCGCGGAAGATGGTCCTCGAGTTCCTCGCGTCCTCCGCCGACGTGTCGCTCGCCTCGGCCGACGTGCAGCGGTGGATCGCCGAGTACGGCGTCGACCCGGCCAGGTACGGGACGCCCGCGCCGGACCACGCGGCGGGGGAGCGGGACGCGGCCCGGGCCGGCGAGCACCACGCCCCGGCCGTCCCCGGCGCGGCGGCGACGGTGGGGCAGCCGGTCAAGGTGGACAACGAGGCCTACGTGCGCGACTACTCCCGCTGCATCCTCTGCTACAAGTGCGTGGAGGCATGCGGCGAGGACGCGCAGAACACGTTCGCGATCGCGGTCGCGGGCCGCGGCTTCGACGCCCGCATCTCCACCGAGTACGACGTGACCCTGCCCGACTCGGCCTGCGTGTACTGCGGCAACTGCATCGGCGTGTGCCCCACCGGGGCGCTGATGCCGGCCGCGGAGTACAACATGCGCCAGGCGGGCACCTGGGATGAGTCCGCGCAGACCGTGACCTCGACGATCTGCCCCTACTGCGGCGTGGGCTGCAACGTGGACCTGCACGTCCAGGACAACACCATCGTCAAGGTCACCTCCCCGCTCGACAGCGAGGTCACCCACGGCCACCTGTGCGTCAAGGGCCGCTTCGGCTTCGAGTTCGTCCAGCGCCGCCGCCGGGAGGAGTAACCCCCGGCGGCGGCGGTCGCGGCGCGACGCCCCGTTCCTTCGAGCCGTAATACCTGGATAAGCGCTATTTATCACTGTGCGCCGGCGAAAATCGCTCGGAAAAGGCACATTGAAGTGACCGCGTTTGCCGCTTTATACGGGGCGCTACCGGTACGCTCTCCATTGTGACCCGGGTCCTGCCAATAGGCGTACGCCTGATTTGGGTGATGTCCGTTCAGCGTTATTCGCCAGGGCTGCCAATTCCCCGGTGACCGGGCAATCCGGTGCCGCCGGCCACCGTCGGCCGGCCAGCAGGGTATGGCGCGCGGCGACAGCGGCGCGGTGCCCGGCCGGCGGCGCTGGGAGTAGGGTCACCAGCGTGGACGATCTCGGCAAGGGCGCGCCAGGCGGTGCGCCGGGCGGTGACGGCGGCGCCATGCCGGGACAGGCCCTGCTGCGGCAGATCCCGCGGACCGACCAGCTCCTCGCCGATCCGCGCATGCGGGCGGCGGAGCGCCGGGTCGGCCGGGACCTGGTGAAGGCGGCGATCAGCCGCGCCCAGGACCGGGCGCGCAACGGCGAGATCACCCCGGACCTCGTGGCCGACGCCGCGGCGGCGGACCTGCCCGTGACCGCCGCGTCCCTCACCCCGGTCATCAACGCCACCGGCGTCCTGGTGCACACCAACCTGGGCCGTGCGCCGCTCAGCCGTGCCGCGACGGACGCGCTGCTCGCCGCGGCGGGGAACTGCGACGTCGAGTTCGACCTGGACACGGGGGCGCGGTCCCGGCAACGGGGCCGCGGCGTCATCGAGGCGCTGCGCCGGGCGGTTCCCGCGGCGGGCGCGGCCGGCGTGGTGAACAACAACGCGGCCGCCCTCGTCCTCGCCGCCACCGCGCTGGCCGGCGGCGGCCGGGACATCGTCATCAGCCGCGGCGAGCTGATCGAGATCGGCGACCGGTTCCGCCTCCCCGACCTGCTCGCCTCCACCGGCGCGCGGCTGCGCGAGGTCGGCACCACCAACAGGACGACCGTCGAGGACTACCAGCGGGCCATCACCGCGGGCACCGGCTTCATCTTGAAGGTGCACCCCTCCAACTACCGCGTCGAAGGCTTTACCAGGCAGGCCTCCGTCGCCGAACTCGCCTCGCTCGGGGTGACGCTGGTGCACGACATCGGCTCCGGCCTGCTCGCCCCGCACCCGCTGCTGCCCGACGAGCCGGACGCGGCCACCTCGCTCGCGCACGGCGCCAACCTGGTCACCGCCAGCGGCGACAAGCTGCTGGGCGGCCCGCAGGCGGGGATACTGCTCGGCGACGAGCCGCTGGTCCGTCAGCTGCTGCGGCATCCGCTCGCCCGCGCGCTGCGGGTGGACAAGCTGACCCTCGCCGCCCTGGAGGCGACGCTCACCGGGCCGCCGCCGCCCGTCGCCCGCGCGCTGACCGTCGGCCACGCGGCCCTGTCCGAGCGCGCGGAACGGATCGTGGCCACCCTGGCCGCGCACGCCGTACCCGCCAGCGTGGCGGCGACCGAGGCGGCGGTCGGCGGGGGCGGCGCCCCCGGCGTCACCCTGCCGAGCGCGGCGGTCGCGCTGCCCGAGGACCTGGCGGTCCCGCTGCGCGCCGGCCCGCCGGCCCGCCGCGGCGACGTGCCGGCCGTGGCCGGCCGGGTGGAAAAGGGCCGCCTGCTGCTCGACCTGCGCTCGGTGGACCCGGCCGATGACGAGCGGCTCGTCACCGCGGTCCTGCTCGCGGCGGGTGCCTGATGTACGTCATCGCGACCGCGGGGCACGTGGACCACGGCAAGTCAACGCTGGTCCGGGCGCTGACCGGGATGGAGCCCGACCGCTGGGCGGAGGAACGCCGCCGCGGCATGACCATCGACCTCGGCTACGCCTGGATGACCCTTCCCCTCGGGGAGAAACTCGCGTTCGTCGACGTGCCCGGGCACGAGCGCTTCGTGCCGAACATGCTGGCCGGCCTCGGCCCGGTGCCCGCGGTCATGTTCGTGGTGGCCGCCGATGGCGGCTGGATGCCGCAGTCCGCCGAGCACCTGGCCGCTGTGGACGCCCTCGGCGTCCGCCACGGCCTGCTCGTCGTCACCCGCAGCGACCTGGCCGACCCGGGCCCGGCGACCCGTCAGGCGCTCGCCGAGATCGCCCGCACCAGCCTCGGCCGGGTGCCCGTCGTCCCGGTCAGCGCCGTCACCGGCCAGGGAATCGACGAGCTCAAGGCGGCCCTCGCCCGGCTGGCGGCCGCCCTCGGCGCGGCCAGGCCCGCCGGGCCCGCCCCCGTCCGGCTCTGGATCGACCGCTCCTTCACCATCCGCGGCGCCGGCACCGTCGTCACCGGCACCCTGCCCGCCGGGACCGTCCGGAACAACCAGGAACTGCTGCTTTCCCCCTCCGGCAGGCCCGTCCGGGTGCGCGGCCTCGAGGCGCTCGGCGAGCCGGCCGACGCCGTCACCGGCGTGGCCCGGGTCGCGCTCAACCTGCGCGGCATCCCCGCGGACCTGCCCGCCCGCGGCATGGCGCTGATCGAGCCCGGCCAGTGGACCGTCACCAGCGAGATCGACGTCCGGGTCACCCCTCCGGCCGCCGCCGACCCGCAGCCCAAGCTCCCCGCCGGCCTGCTCATCCACATCGGCTCCGCGCGAACCCAGGCCCGCGTGCGGATCCTCGGCGCTGCGGGCGATCCGTCGGCGATCTACGCGCGGCTGCGGCTGCGCGACCCGCTGCCGCTGCACGTCGGCGACCGGGTGATCCTCCGCGACCCCGGTGCGGCCGGCCTGGCGATCTACGGCGCCACGGTCCTCGACCCGTTCCCGCCGCCGCTCGCCCGCCGCGGGGCGGGCGCCGCCGCGGTCCGCGAGCTCGGCGGCTGGCCGGACGCCCCGCGGGCGGCCGGCCTGCTCCGCAGGCACAAGCTGCTGCGCGCGCCGCAGCTGTCCGCCGCCGGAGTCACCGGCCTGCCGGACCCGGTCGCGCGGGACTGGCTCGCCGATCCCGGGCACTGGGCCTGGCTGCGCGCGGAACTGCCTAAGGTCGTCGCCGCCTTCTGCGCCAAGGACCCGCTCGCGCCCGGCATGCCCGCCGAGGCCGCGCGGGCCGCCCTCGGCCTGCCCGCCCGCGACCTGGTACCCGCGCTGGCCGGCGGCGACGTCGTCCTTGACGGCGCGTACCTGCGCATCTTCACGAAGCAGGCCGCGCCGGAACCCGAGACGACGCCGGCCAGCGCGGCACGCCAAGGCGCCGGCCCGGCACCAGGCCACGGGAGCGCGGCCGGCCAGGCACCAGGCAAGAGCCCCGGCAGCGCGACGGGCCAGTCACCGGGCAAGAGCCCCGGCAGCGCGACGGGCCAGGCACCGGGCAAGAGCCCCGGCAGCGCGACGGGCCAGGCACCGGAGAAAAGCCCCGCCGCGGCGGCCGGCCAGCTTCCGCCGCGGATCGCCGAAGCGGTCCAGACGGTACTCGACGGCCTAGCCGCCGACCCGTTCGCCGCCCCCGACACCGAGCGGCTCCGCCAGCTCGGCCTCGACGCCAGGGCGCTCGCCGCCGCCGCCCGCGTTGGCCTGCTGCTGCGCGTCGCCGACCTGGTAGTCCTCGCCCCCGGCGCCGACAAGGAGGCGGCCCGCGTGCTGGCCGGCCTGGAGCAGCCGTTCACCACCTCCCAGGCCCGCCAGGCGCTGAACACCTCCCGCCGGGTAGCGATCCCGCTCCTCGAGTACCTGGACCGCGCCCGCGTCACCGAGCGCCTCCCCGGCGACCTCCGCCGCATCCGCCCCTGACCGCCAGCCCGCAACCTCGGCCGCGTCGCACCCGGCCCGCCAGCCCGGTGCCGTCCGCCCACCCGGCCCCAGCCCGCCGTCCCGCTAGCCGCAAGCCTCGGCCGCGTCCGCCCCGGCCGCCGCCAGCGCCCGCCTCGACCGAGCACGAAGTCCTGATAACAGCAAGAACCGCCGATGCGTGCGGAGCGGGCAATGATAGTGGATGTTTGGGCACACTATGGTGTGCCCAAACATCCACTATGTTGGCGGAGGCCGTCCCGTACCGCCGACGCTGTCATATAACAGCAAGAAGCGCGGAGCACTGGCCTGGCGAGGCGCGCCTTGCCGCGAACCGTCGCGCGGACGGCCTGTCTGGCGGTGCGGAGAGGGCTAGCCGCCGATGGCGGACATGGGGCGGTCCGGCTGCAGGAAGGTCGGGTCGTTGATCCCGTGCCCGGGCAGCTTCGACGCGACCGCCGCGCGCCAGCGGTCGGCGATCTCCTCGTCGGAGGCCCCGCCGCGCAGCAGCGCGCGCAGGTCGCTTTCCGACCTGGCGAACAGGCAGTTGCGGATCTGGCCGTCGGCGGTGAGCCGCACGCGGTCGCACGCGCCGCAGAAGGGCCGGGTGACCGACGCGATCACCCCGACCCGGGCGGGGCCGCCGTTGACGAGGAAGGTCTCGGCGGGGGCGGCGCCACGCAACCGTTCGGTATCGGGGGAGAGGTCGAACGAAGCGGACAGCAGCTCGAAGATCTCGGCGGCGGTGACCATCTCCGTTCTCTTCCAGCCATGCTGGGCGTCGAGCGGCATCTGCTCGATGAACCGCAGCTCGTACCCGCGCTCCAGGCAGAACCGCAGCAGCTCGGGGGCCTCGTCGTCGTTGATGCCGCGCATCAGCACCGCGTTGACCTTTACCGGGGTGAGCCCGGCCGCCGCCGCGGCCGCGAGGCCGGACAGCACGTCGGCGAGCCGGTCGCGGTGGGTCAGCTTCCGGAAGACCTCGGGGCGCAACGTGTCGAGGGAGACGTTGAGCCGGTCGAGCCCGGCGGCGCGCAGCGCGCCGGCCCGCCGGTCAAGGCCGATCCCGTTGGTGGTCAGCGAGGTCTCGGGCCGCGGCGCGAGTGCGGCCGTCGCCGCGATGATCTGCACCAGGTCGCGGCGGAGCAGCGGCTCGCCGCCGGTGAACCGGACCTCGCGGATGCCGAGGTCCTCCACGCCGATCCTGATCAGCCGGATGAGCTCGTCGCCCGTCAGCACCTCGGGCGCCGGCAGCCAGTCGAGTCCCTCGGGCGGCATGCAGTAAGAGCACCGCAGATTGCAGCGATCCGTGAGGGAAACCCGGAGGTCCGTCGCCACGCGCCCATAGGAGTCAGTGAGCATTTACCCAGCCTACGTTGCAAATGTGTAGTTAAAAAAATGGCGCTACCAGGGGTTGCGCGGCGCCTGCAATGGTTGCGTAAGCCCTGCGGCAAGCCCGGGGCCGACCCTACAACGACGGCGCTGCCGGGGCTATGTGCCAGACAACAGATCTGCCCGCAAGCCGCTGACCGTGAACAGGGGGAGCAGTCGCTGCACGAGCGGCCCGATCAGGACCGCGTACAGCAGGGTTCCGGCGCCGAACACGCCGCCGAGCAGCCAGCCAAGGATGACGACGGCGGCCTCGAGTGAGGTCCGCACCATCCAGATCGGCCGTCCGGTCCGGCGGTTCAGGCCGGTCATCAGGCCGTCGCGCGGGCCGGGCCCGAGGCGGGCGCCGATGTACATGGCGGTCGCGACCGCGTTCCCCGCGATGCCGGCCGCCATCAGCGCGGCCCGGCCTGCCAGCGCGTGCGGTTCAGGCAGGAAAGCTAGTCCCAGGTTGGTCGCCAGGCCGATCACGAACGCGTTCGAGATCGTGCCAAGTCCTGGCATCTCGCGCAGCGGCACCCACGCGAGCAGCACGACCAGGCTGACCGCGATCGTGACGGCGCCAATGCTGACCCCGAGGTGGCCGGCGATGCCCTGGTGCAGCACGTCCCAGGGAGCGTTGCCCAGGCGGGCGCGGATCAGGCAAGCCAGGGTGAAGCCGTACAGCACAAGGCCCGCGTACAACTGCGGCAGGCGCCGCGCGAGCCGGCCGGCCCGCAGTTGTCGCAGCGGCCCGGGCTGCCGGGTCGCTGCGCGGGGCTGACGGGGCGCCAGCATGGGGCGGTCATCGGGGGCGAGGTTGATCACCGGCCCAGCACACCATGAATTGGCCCATCCTATTAAGGGCCAATCCGGGGAAGAGTGGCTCTAAACGAGGGCTCGCCCGCAGCCCCTCGCGCAGCGGACCGGGGACCGGAGCGGAACGGCCGTCCCGGACGGTCACCGCCGGCTGAGGGTCAGGTGGGTGACGCCGCTGGGGCTGCTGACGGCCTCGATCTGGAAGTGGTCTTCGATTCCCTCCAGCCCGTCCCAGAGCCGCTCCCCGCGGCCTAGCACGATGGGCACCACGACGATGTGCAGGTAGTCGATCAGGCCGGCGGCCAGGAATGCGCGGACGGTGGACGGGCCGCCGCCGATGCGGACATCCCGGCCGGCGGCGGCCTGGCGCGCCTGCGCGAGCGCCTCGGCGGGGCTGGCGTCGAGGAAGTGGAACGTGGTGCCGCCCTTCATCTCGACCGAGGGCCGCGGCTGGTGGGTGAGGACGAAGACCGGGGTACCGAACGGAGGCGTGTCTCCCCACCATCCGTTCCATTCCTCCTCCGGCCAGGGGCCGTGATGGGGGCCGAACTTGCCCCGCCCCATGATCTCGGCACCGACGCCCTCGTTCCAGGCGCTGGCGAAGACGTCGTCGATGCCGGTGCTGCCGCCGGGCTGGCCTTGCATGGCGCGGAACGTGCGGGTCGGGAAGAACCACTGGTGCAGCCGGGTCCCCGCGTGCCCGAACGGGGCATCCAGGCTTTGCCCTTCGCCGGTGCCGAACCCGTCCAGCGATACCGAGAAATTGTGCACCCGCACTCGCGGCACGGTGACCTCCTGACACGTTGCCTTACGGCGGCCCGGGCCGGGCGCCCGCCGCCAGTGAGGACGATCAGCCAGGCCCGAAGTCATCGCCAGTACCCGGCCGGCGAAAGATATCTTGGCGCATCAACACCGCCACGCCAAGGTCCGCGAGTGGGCCAAGGGAAACGGCTTGGACATCAAGGACCGTGGCCGCGTGCCCGCGGATGTGGTGGCCAAGTACCCGGCGGCGACGGGAGCTTGAGGAGGTAGCGGCGGCTCGGGGACTCAGCGGGCGGGAACCGGCTCGGATGACGGCCGCCACTCCTGCCTGAGCAGCCCGTAGACCCACGAGTCGGAGACTTCGCCATTCACGACGCAGTCTTCCCGCAACGTCCCTTCACGAACGAAGCCGAGCTTCTCCAGCACGCGAGCAGATGCGACGTTGCGCGTATCGGTCTCAGCCTGGACGCGATTCAGGTCCAGCGTCTCGAATGCCCACCACAGCAAGGCGCGCGCGGCCTCCGTCGCGTAGCCGTGGCCCCACGCCGCGTCGTCGTAGCAGTAGCCCAGCGACGCGCTCCGGTAGTCGGGATTCCACCGGGTCAGGCTGCACCAGCCGATGAATGCCCCGTCGGAGACCAAGTCCACTGCCAGCCGCGCCCCGGTGCCCTCTTGTGCCATCTGCCGGCAAGCCGTGATGAACCGCTCGGCGCGCACGCGCTCGCTCCACGGCGGCGCGTCCCAGTAACGCAGCACGTGGGCGCTGCTGTGCAGCGCGAAAAGGTCGTTCGCATCCGCGTCGTCGAAGGGACGCAGCCGAAGGCGAGCGGTGCGCAGCGTGGGAGTGGGCAGCGCCGGGCACGTCATGTTCTCTCCCGTGATTGATGGCCGGTCAATCAGACACCCGATGCCGGCCACTCGCAACGGGATTTCTCGGCGGACGGGCACAACGAAGCACCCGCTCACCGCCTGCGGGCGGTCAGCAGCAGGTATTCCCAGTCCATGATGGTCGAGGTGGTCCCGCGGTCGTGGCGGCGGGCCAGGTCGGTGAGGGCATGGTCGAGCGCGGCGACGCGCTCGGGGTCTTCCGCGATGCCGCGGTAGGCGGCGACGGTCGGGCCGTAGCAGGCTTTGAAGTGGTCACGGAACTCCTGTGGGGTGGCGAAGCAGTCCACCCGGACGGTCTGCCGGCGCATGGCCAGGCCGGTGACCCGGTCCCCGAGCAGTGCGCTGACGTGCTCCTCCTGGCCCCACAGCGGCGGCGGCTGAGCGCCCGGTGGCGGCGGCGCGAGATAGGGCTTCATGACCGCCAGCATCTCGCCCACGAACCCCTGGGGCGTCCAGCTGACCAGGCCGATGGTTCCTCCCGGCCGGCAGACGCGGACCAGTTCGTCGGCGCTGGCCTGGTGGTGCGGGGCGAACATCACCCCCACGCAGGACATGGCCACGTCGAAGTCGCCGTCGGCGAAGGGCAGCGCCTCGGCGTCGGCCTGCCGCCACTCCAGTTCGGCGCCCCGGCGTGCCGCCTCCGCCCGGCCCGCCTGGAGGAGCTCGGGGGTGAGGTCGCTGGCCACCACGCTCGCCCCGGTCAGCGCGGCGGGAATGGCGGCGTTCCCTGGGCCGGCCGCGACGTCGAGCACGCGCATCCCCCGCCGGACGCCGCAGGCCTGGACGAGCTCCGCGCCCAGGTGCGGGATGACCTGGCGGGCAATGGCGGGGTAGTCGCCCAGCGCCCACATGGCGCGGTGCGCGGACTTCAGTGCGCGGTCGGCTCCGGCCGCGTCTAGCGTTGTGGTCATCTCAGTCTCCTTGCCGGTCGCGGCTGGTGCTACCGGTTCCGAGGGTAGGAACGGGCACGGCCAGCAGCTAGTACAAGATCTGTACCGAGGCTGGCGGCGGCCGGCGGCAGCGCCTAGTGTGCGGGAGGTGGGTGCCTCCTATTACCAGTTCTGCCCGGTCGCCAAGGCGATGGAGCTGCTGGACGAGCGCTGGACGCTGCTCGTGCTCCGGGAACTGCTGTCCGGCAGCGAGCACTTCAACGACCTGCGCCGCGGGCTGCCGCGGATGTCGCCCTCGCTGCTGTCCAAGCGGCTGCGGCAGCTGGTGCGGGCCGGGATCGTCGACAAGCGCGATGAAGGCGGGGAGGTCCGGTACCTGCCGACGCCGGCGGGACGGGAGCTGCGCCCGGTCATCGAGGCGCTCGGGGCCTGGGGCACGCGCTGGATCGGGGAACTCGGCGACGAGGACCTCGACCCGCAGCTGCTGCTATGGGACATGCACCGCAACATCGACCACGCCGCGACGCCGGGCGGGCGCACCGTGGTCCAGTTCCGGTTCCCGGACCTTCCCGCCAAAACCCGCGACTGGTGGCTGGTGATCACGCCCGGCGAGGCGGACGTCTGCGACACCGATCCGGGCTACCCGGTCGCGGTGACGCTGACCGCGAGCTTGCGCCACATGACCCAGCTCTGGCGCGGCGACCTCACCTGGCCGGAAGCGCTCCGCACCGGAGCGATGCAGCTGCACGGCCCAGCGGACCTGCGCCGGGCCGCGCCCGGCTGGTTCACCCTGTCGCCGTTCGCCTCGGTCCCCCGGCCAGCAGACGGCTACCCGGCCGCCTCGACGAGCAGCTCGTTTCCGGCCTTGTCGTAGTAGGCGATCGTCAGCGCGCTCGTATCGAACGACCACTTCTCCACGCCGCTTTCCGCCAGGCCCTTTGACATCTCGACGTAGCTTGTCTTGCCCTGGCTGTGCCGGGCCAGGTGCTCGACGAGTCCATCTCGGCTGCTCGTTGCGGCGATGGTGAGGGCCTCGTGCGTCGGCGGCGTGACCACCGTTTCGCCGCTCTTTCCGAAGTGCTCCGAGTGCCCGTCGGCGATGAACGAATCGCTGCGCTCCACCCCGATGGCGTTAAGCGCCTGCAGGTACTGCACGAGCGTGTCCTGGCGGCCGAGGCGGTCGTGTATGTCATCGATCTGCTGGAGCGTGAACACCGGTGGATCCTAGCGCCTTTCACGGCCTCCGTGAGCAGACGGCTGTGCCGCATGGCCAGGACGTCAATTTATAACATTTCGATAACAGTACCGATATCGCGTTTTGGTAGCCGGCGGCACGGTAGCTACGTAACCGCTTAACCAGAGTAAGCGGTTACGTAAGGTAACCGCTTACTCAAGGATCCGCGGAGGTCCGCATGGCCGACCGGTCGACGATCTACCAAGTCGCCGAGCGCAGTGGCGTGTCGACGGCGACGGTGTCGCGGGTCATGGCGGACGGCAGGGGCTTCTCGTCGGCGACCCGCCAGCGGGTCCTGGCCGCGGCGAGCGACCTGGGCTGGATCCCGAGCGGCCCGGCCCGCGGACTCGCCATGCGCCGGGCCCGGATAGTCGGCCTGCTCTTCCCCGATCTCGGACAGCCCAGCCGCGAGGACGAGGAGTCGCCGCTGTTCGTGGATCAGGTGATCCGCGGGGCGGAGCGCGCGGCGACCGCCGTCGGCGACGCGGTGCTGATCGCCGCTACCCGTTGCGCATCGGGCCGCGAACTCGCGTTCGCGGTCGCGGGAAAGACCGACGGCCTGGTCGTGATGGCGCGCAGCCTCGCCGAGGACGACATCGCGGCGCTCTCGCAGCGGGTGCCGGTCGTCGTGCTGGCAAGCCACGGCGCCCGCGGCGGACAGGACTTCATCAGCGCCGACAGCCGCGGCGGGTGCCGGGCGATCACCACGCACCTGATCCAGGTCCACGGCCATACCGACCTGGCCTTCCTGGCAGGCCCGCCCGACTCACCGGACTCGGGCGAGCGGTTCGCGGGTTTCTGCGACGCGCTGCGCCAGGCGGGCCTGCGCGTTCCAGACTCAGCCGCGGCGGTCGGCGACTTTACCGCGGCCGGGGGACGGCGCGCCGTCGCGGCGCTGCTGGCCGAGGGAGGCCGGCCGCGGGCGGTCGTGTGCGGCAACGACGAGATGGCGCTCGGGGCGCTGGCCGCGCTGCGGGCCGCGCGGCTGCGCGTCCCGGCGGACGTGGCGGTGACCGGGTTCGACGACATCGCGGTGGCCCGCCACGTGCGTCCCGCGCTCACCACCGTCCGCCAGCCGATGCGGGAGCTGGGCGAGAAGTCGGTCCAGCTGCTCCTGGCCCGCATCGCGGATCCGGAAGCACCGCGGCAGTCGGTGGAACTGCCGACCCAGCTCGTGGTCCGCCGCAGCTGCGGCTGCCGCGGACGGTCCCCGCGGGCCGGGCGGGCGGGCACCCCATGACCGGCCAGGCAAAGAAGGAGAACCCCCATGAGATCCCTGTCACGAACAAGAGCTGCCGCGGTGAGCGCATGCGCCGTGGCCGTGCTAGCGGCCGGCGCCAGCGCATGCTCGAACAACTCGCCGGGCAACTCCGCCGGCAGCAGCTCGGGCGGCGGCACCCTGACGATCCAGGGCGACGCCGGCAACCCGACGCTGGTGGAGAACTTCAACCCGCTCTCCAGCGCTGAGCTGGGCGGCACCCGCCTGATCTACGCGCCGCTTGAGACGGTCAGCTCGGTCAACGGCGGCTACACGCCGTTCCTGGCCACCGGGTACAAGTTCACCAGCCCCACGACGCTGGTGTACACGATCCGGCAAGGCGTGCAGTGGAGCGACGGCACCCCGCTCACCCCCGCCGACGTGGTGTTCACGTTCGACCTGCTGAAGAAGCACACCGCGCTGGACGCCAACGGGATCTGGTCGCAGGTCACCGCCGTCTCCGCCGCGGGCAGCAACGTCACGTTCACCTTCAAGGCGCCTGACGTCCCGTTCGCCGCCACGATCGCGCAGACCCCCATCGTGCCCAAGCACATCTGGTCCACGGTCGCGAACCCGGTGACGTTCACCAACACCCACCCGGTGGGTGACGGGCCGTTCATGCTGGGCAGCTTCGCGCCGACCCAGTACACCCTGACCAAGAACACGAAGTACTGGGGCGCGTCGAAGATCGCGCCGAGCTCGGTCGTGTTCCCGGCGCAGTCGACCAGCCAGAGCACCAACCAGCTGGACGTCAGCAGCGGGCAGTTCGACTGGGCGTACCAGTTCCTGCCGGACATCCAGCGGACCTACGTGAACCGTGACCCGGCCACCAACCACTACTGGTTCCCGCCTGGCGGCACCATCGGCCTGTACCTCAACCTGACCCAGGCGCCGTACAACAACGTCAACTTCCGCCAGGGCATCTCGCTGGCGCTGAACCGCGCCACCATCGCGAAGAAGGCGGTCAACGGCTACATGCCCGCGGCCAGCACGAGCGGGATCATCCTGCCGAACGAGCAGCAGTGGCTGAGCCCGAGCCTGCCCGACCAGGGCATGGTCAGCCAGAACATCCCGGCCGCAATGGCGGCGTTCGCCAAGGCCGGTTACAAGCTGAGCGGCGGCAAACTTGTCGGCCCGAACGGCACGCAGGCCACGATGACCATCGTGCAGCCGAACAACTTCACCGACTGGGTCGCGGCCGCCACCGAGATCAGCACCGAACTCGGCAAGGTCGGCATCAAGGTGAGCCTGGACGAGCCGCAGTACGCGCAGTACTCGCAGACGACCCAATCCGGGACGTTCAACGCGGCGATGGGCGGCTTCGGCGGCACCGGCATCCCGTACAACGACTACAACCTGGCGCTGAACAGCACCTACGCGGCACCAGTGCACACGCCGACGGCGAACAACTTCGAGCGCTACAGCAACCCCGCGGTCAACCAGGCCCTGGCCACGCTGGCGGCGACCACCAGCCCCTCCGCGGAGAAGCAGGCGACCGACCGGCTCGAGACGATGATGTACCAGAACCTCCCGATCGTGCTGCTGTACTACGGCGGCAGCTGGGGGATCTTCTCCACCAAGCACTTCACCGGCTGGCCGTCGGCCAGCGACCCCTACACCCTGCCGACTCCCTACAACTACGCGCTGCTGACGGTCGTGACCCACCTGGTCAAGGCTTGACGCGGCCCCGGGGCGAAAGGAGCGCGCGGTGGGGTACATCCTGCGCAAGGTGGTGCTGTTCATCATCACGCTGTGGGCGGCGATCACCCTGGTCTTCATCCTGCCCCGGCTGATGCCCGGCTCACCGGTCGACGCGGCGCTCGGCAAGCTCGCGTCGGCCGGGGTGCCGATCACCAACGCGGAACGGGCGGCGATCGAGGCCCAGCTCGGCGCGCCGCACACGAGCCTGCTCGCCCAGTACGGTGACTACTGGAACAGCATCGCCACGCTGCGGTTCGGAACGTCGTACTCGTTCCCCAGCCAGACGGTCGCGCACACCATCGGCGTGGCCCTGCCGTGGACCGTGTTCCTCGTGGGCACGACCACGGTCCTGGCGTTCATCATCGGGACCCTGCTCGGGGTGTACGCCGGCTGGCACCGCGCCAAGCTCGCCGACTCGTCGGTGACGATCGGGGCGACGTTCTTCGGCGCGTTCCCGCCGTTCTGGCTCGGCCTGCTCTTGCTGTACTGGCTCTCGTTCAAGTACGGCTGGTTCCCGATCAAGGGCGGCTACGACCCGGGCACCACCCCGAACTGGAGCCTGTCCTTCGTGGGCGACGCCCTGTACCACAGCGTGCTGCCCGGGCTGACGCTGGCCATCACCACCCTCTCGGGCTGGGTGTTCGGCATGCGCAACAACATGATCAACACCCTGGGCGAGGACTACGTGACCTTCGCCGAAGCCAACGGCCTGCGCTCGCGGACGGTGGCGATGCTGTACGCGGCGCGCAACGCCCTGCTGCCCAACGTCACCGCGTTCGGCCTGGCGCTGGGCGCGCTGATCGGCGGGACGGTCCTGGTCGAGGGCGTCTACAGCTACCCGGGCGTGGGCAACCTGCTCTACCTGGCGGTGACCAACCACGACTTCCCGCTCATGCAGGCGCTGTTCCTGGTCATCACGCTCAGCATGCTGGTCGCGATCTTCATCGTTGACCTGCTCTACGTCCGCCTCGACCCGCGAGTCCGGAGTTCGACATGAGCATCATCGCAACCCCCGTGCCGCCGCCGGAGGCACCCGGCGCGGCCGCGCGCGTGCCGTCCGGCCACGCGAGCGCGGTGCCCGGGCCGCTGCGCTTCATCGGGCGCGCCCTGCGCACGCTGTGGAGCAACGGCAAGGCGCGCGCCGGCCTGATCATCCTCGGCATCATCATCCTGGTGGCGATATTCGCCCCGGTGCTGGCGCCGCACTCGCCCGCGGCGACCACGTTCACCCCGTACCTGGGCTCAAGCGGCACCAACTGGCTCGGCACGACAGGCAACGGCCAGGACGTGTTCTCGCAGCTGATCTACGGCGCCCGGGTGTCGCTGATCGTCGGCCTGTGCGCCGGGGCGCTGGCCACCCTGGTGGCGGCGACGTTCGGCCTGATCTCCGGCTACCGGCCCGGCCTGGTCGACGAGGTGCTCAGCTTCGTCACTAACCTCGCGCTGGTGGTCCCCGGGCTGCCGCTGATGATCGTCCTGACGGCCTACATCCAGGGTCACTCGGTGTGGACGATCGTGCTGGTGGTGGCGTTCACCAGCTGGGCCACCGGCGCCCGGGTGATCCGCAGCCAGGTCAAGACGCTGCGCGCCCGGGAGTTCGTGACCTCGGCGGTCTTCTCCGGCGAGCGCCTGTTCCGGGTCGCGTTCCGCGAGATCCTGCCCAACATGACCTCCCTGGTCGCGGCCAGCTTCTTCGCCGCCGCCACCGCCGCGGTCCTGGCCGAGGCCAGCCTGGAGTTCCTCGGCCTGGGCGACCCGGCCACGGTCAGCTGGGGCACCATCTTGTACGCCGCCCAGCAGCAGAACGCGCTGCTGACCGGCCAGTGGCTGATGGTGCTCGCGCCCGGCCTGGCCATCGTCTTGCTGATGGTGTCGTTCACGCTGATCAACTTCGGCATCGACGCGCTGTCCAACCCACGGCTGCGGGAGAAGTGATGGCCCTACTGGAAGCACACGGCGTCAACGTCGTCTACGAGCCGAGCCGCGGCACGCGGATCTGGTCGGTCCGCGACGTGGACCTCACCCTGGAGCAGGGCGAGTTCGTCGGGCTGGTCGGCGAGTCCGGGTGCGGCAAGTCGACACTCGGGTTCGCCCTGACCCGGATGCTGCGCCCGCCGGCCCGCCTGACCAGCGGCACGATCAGGTTCGCCGGGACCGACATCGCCGGCCTGGACGGCGAGCAGTTGCGCCGGGCGCGGCGCAACGGCTTCGCGCTGGTGCTGCAGAGCGGCATGAACGCGCTGAACCCGGTGCGCGATATCGAGCACCACTTCGGCGACATCCTCAAGGCGCACGCTGTGCCGGGCGAGGACGTCTCGGCCGCCGGCATCCGGCGGCGGGGCACGGAACTGCTCGAGGCGGTGCGCCTCGATCCGGCGGTGCTGAGCCGCTTCCCGCACGAGCTGTCCGGCGGAATGCGGCAGCGGGTCTCGATCGCACTGGCGCTGTCCCTGCAGCCGCAGATGATCGTGTTCGACGAGCCGACCACCGCGCTTGACGTGATCGTGCAGCAGGCGGTGATAGGCACGATCAAGGAGCTGCAACGGGAGCGCGGCTTCACCGCCATCTTGATCAGCCACGACCTCGGCATCGTGCTGGAGTCCACGGACCGGGTCATGGTCATGTACGCGGGCCGGATCGTCGAGGACCAGCCCGCACGCGCCATGGCGCGCGGGCTGCACCATCCCTACACCGAGGCACTGCTCGACTGCTACGACGACCCGCGCGCCGAGGAAGTCCGGCTCGGCGGCATCCCCGGCACGCCGCCGGACCTGTCGGCGCCGAACACCGGGTGTTCCTACACGCCGCGCTGCCCGCTGGCCGAAGACATCTGCCGCCAGCAAGATCCCCCGCTCTTCCCGCTGGAGGCGGGCCGGGCGGCGTGTCACGTGCGAGCCCGCGCGGCGCGCGTCGAAGAGGAGGCAGGCCGTGCCCGCTAACGGTGTCCCTATCAACGGCCAGTCCGCACCGCGGAGTTCCGCCGGGCCGGCCGGCGTCCCGCCGCTGACCGTCAGCGGCGTTTCGAAGGTCTACCGCGTCCGCGGGCGCAACCGCAGGATGGTCACGGCGGTGGACGACGTGTCCTTCGGCGTCGCCCCCGGCGCGGCCGTGGGCCTGGTCGGGGCGAGCGGCAGCGGCAAGAGCACGCTGGCCAAGCTGATCACCGGCTCGGAGCGGCCGACGTCAGGCGAGATCACGTTCGGCGACGTGTCGGTCGGGCGGCTGCGTGCCAGCGGGCTGCGCAGCCTCCATCGCCGGGTGCAGATGGTGTTCCAGGACCCCTATGGCGCGCTCAACCCGCTGCACACCGTGGAGTACACGGTGATGCGGCCGTGCCAGAACTTCCTGGGCATGTCCCACAAGCAGGCCAGGGACCGGGCGGCCGAACTGCTCGAGACCGTGGGCCTGGTCCCGGCCAGCCAGTTCGCCGCCAAGCTGCCGCACCAGCTGTCCGGCGGCCAGCGACAGCGGGTCCTGATCGCCCGCGCGCTCGGCAGCGATCCCGAGCTGATCGTGGCCGACGAGCCGGTCTCCATGCTCGACGTGTCGCTCCGGGCCGGCGTGCTCAAGCTGCTGGCTGAGCTGCGCCGCACACGCGGGCTGAGCCTGCTGTACATCACCCATGACCTGCTGTCCGCCCGGCTGGTCACCGACGAAATCCTCGTGCTCAACCAGGGGCGGGTGGTCGAGCGCGGCGCGACCAAGCAGGTCCTGCAGCACCCGGCGGACAAGTACACGGTCCAGCTGCTCGACGCCGTAGCGAACCCGTTCGCGGCGAATGGCGGCCGGCCTCATGGCAATACGCAGCAGGCAGCACGTTAGGAGGCTGGAGCAGAAGATGAGCAAGTCATCGCGGCGGCTCGCGAGGCCGAGGTACTGGTGGATCATCGCGGCGGCGGTCATCGTGGCGCTGCTCGCGCCACTTCAGCAGGCACGGGCCACGGCGGCCGGCCACGCCGGAGCCCCGGTCGCGCAGTACGGCGGGCTCAGCCAGGCGCAACGGGCGAGCCTGCTGGCCATCGCCCGCGACACCTGGAAGTTCTACGGCCCGGACATCGACCAGGCGACCAGCCTGCCGATGGACAACCTCACGTTCGCGGGCGGCTCGGCCACGCCCACCGCATCCGGCCGCTACACCTCGGCGGCCAACCTCGGGGTGTACCTGTGGGCCGTGGTCTCGGCCCGCGACCTGGGGCTGATCAACGAGGGACAGGCCGTGAAGCTGGTGCACGCCACGCTGACCGAGGTGTCGCACCTGCAGCGCTACGACGGCTTCCTGTACCAGTGGTATGACACAGCTAACGGCAAGGTGCTGCTGAATCCCGGCCAGGGCGACTGCACCGAGACCACGCCCGCCTACGACAACTGCTTCTTCCTCTCCAATGTCGACAACGGCTGGTACGCCTCAGGGCTGATCGTGGTCCGGGACGCCATGCCCGAGGTGAGTAGCCTGGCGAACAGCCTGATCGCGCCGATGAACTTCGGGATCTTCTACGACAACCGGGCCGAGACGCACTGCAACGTCAACCCGGCCATCCCCGGGAACCAGCCGACCGGCCAGATGTTCGGCGGCTACTACGTGGGGAACCCGCCCTACACGGGAGACAACTGGCAGCACTACTACCACAACGGCGCGTTCTACTCCGACCCGCGGATCTCGGCTTACATCGGCATGGGCCTGCGCCAGATGCCGGGCAACGTCTGGTGGCGCAGCTGGCGGGAGCTCCCGCCGCCGGCGCCGTTCGCGGACTGCCAGGGCACCGACCCCGACTTCTCCTGGCAGGGCCAGTGGCCGATGGCCGGCTCCTGGCAGGCCTACACCGACCCGCAGTCCGGAAAGCAGTTCCCGGTCTGGGAAGGGCACTACACCTACCAGGGCACCGACCTGAACTTCATCCCGACCTTCGCAGGCGGGATGTTCGAGGCGGAGATGCCGAACCTCGTCGTCCCGGAGACCAGCTGGGGCACCCGCAGCTTCGGCCTGGCGGACGCCCGCACCGTGCAGGTCCAGGTCAAGTACGCCACCGAGCAGCTGCACTACAAGGTGTGGGGCATGTCGCCGTCTAGCACACCCGACGACACCGGCGGCTACGGCGGTTACGGCGTCGAGGGGCTGGCCTTCCCCTACTTCGGGGCGGGCGCCACCGCGAGCAACCCGAACGAGGGGCTCTCGCAGTGCCACGGCTGCGCCACCGAGATTGTGGTGACCCCGCACGCGTCGTTCATCGCCCTGGACGCCGCGCCGCAGCAGGCCTACGCCAACATCGCGGCCCTGCGGGCCGATTATCCCGGCCTGTACGGCCCGGTCGGCTTCTTCGACGCCGTGGACCCGGTCACCGGCGCGGTCGGCCACCGGGACCTGGTGCTCGACCAGTCGATGATCATGGCGGCGCTGGACAACGCGCTGGCCAACCGGGCGATCCAGCGTGACTTCGCGAACGACCCGGTGTCCTGGGCCGCGCACACGTACCTGTCGCTGGAGAGTTTCTCACTGGGCGGCTGACGGCGGCGCAACCAACCGTTCGGGATAAAGACGATCTCTACAGGCGGGAGGCATCAGATGGGATTCCCGGACCGCGCGGAGGAGGCGCGCGCCGACTGGGAGCAGCGCATCAGCCGGCGCGCGCAGCCGGGCCAGGACGGTGACGGGGGCACGGCGGGCCGCCTGCCGCCGCCGTCGCGGCTGCGCGCGGTGGCCGGACAAGGGCAGGTCACGCTGGACTGGGACCCGGTCCCCGGGGCGGCCGGCTACCTGATCCACCGGGCGGCCGGCCAGCCCTATCAGGTGCTTGACCACGGCGGCGGGGACGTCCTGGCGGTCCCGGCCGGTCCTTACACCGACACCTCGGGCGAACCGGGGCGGGTCAGGCATTACGCAGTGGCGGCCGTGACCGACGGGCAGGCGGCCGGGCCGCTGTCCCCACCGGTGGCGAGCGCGCCCGTGGCGGCTGACGGCGCCCGGCCGATGGTGACGGTGGAGGTCGGGGGGCCGTGGGCAGGCTCACGGCGGGGCGCCGGGGAACTGGCGCGGCCGTGGGAGCCCATGATCGGCTCCGAGCACCTGAGCTACCTGCTGAGCCCGGAGCGGACCGGAGGCCGCGTGATCGGCCCGGACATCCGCGAGGCGCTGCGCATCGCGCACGACGAGCTCGGCGTGCGGGCCGTCCGGGCGCACGCCATCTTGTGCGATGACCTCGGCGTGTACACCGAATCGGGCGGCCGGGCGGTGCACGACTTCAGCGGCGTCGACCGGGTGTATGACCAGCTGATGGAGATCGGCCTGCGGCCGGTGGTCGAGCTGTCCTTCATGCCCGCTGCCCTGGCCCGTGACCCGGGCAAGACGGTGTTCAGCTACGGCGCGATCGTCTCCCCGCCCCGGGACTGGGACCGCTGGGCCGCCCTGGTCCGGGACCTGACCGCCCACCTGGTCGACCGGTACGGCGAGGACGAGGTGGTGTCCCGGTGGGCGTTCGAGGTGTGGAATGAGCCCAACCTGGAGGTGTTCTGGTCTGGGACGCCGGAGGAGTACTTCCGGCTCTATGACGTCTCGGCGCGCGCGGTCAAGTCGGTGCACCCGGGCCTGCGGGTGGGCGGCCCGTCGTCGGCGGCGGCCGGCTGGGTCGGGAACCTGCTGGGGCACCTGAGCGGCTCGGACGTGCCGCTGGACTTCCTGTCCACGCACACCTACGGGAACGTGCCGCTAGACCTGCGGCCGGCACTGGCGTCGTTCGGCCGGGAGGGCACGCCGATCTGGTGGACCGAGTGGGGCACCACGGCGACGCACTTCCATCAAGTCGGGGACACGGTTTTCGCCGCGGCGTTCCTGCTGCGCGGCATGGCCTCGGCACTCGGGCGGATCGACGCGCTGTCGCACTGGGTCGCCTCCGACCACTTCGAGGAACTCGGCCGGCCGCCTGCGCTGTTCCACGGGGGATTCGGGCTGCTGTCGGTGGGGAACCTGCGCAAGCCCAGGTACTGGGCGATGGCCCTGCTGGCCCGGCTCGGGCGGACCCGGCTGCCGGTCGACGTTCACGGCGACGGGGCCGGCGGGCTGGTGGAAGCGCTGGCCGCGCGACACGACGACGGGCGGATCGGGATCCTCGTCTGGAACGTCACGCTCGACCAGGGCAAGATCGCCGGGGAGCCGCTGCTCGACCGGCTGATCCGGCTGCGAGTTGCCGTCCCATCCGGCGTTTCCCGCACGGCGCGGCACTACCGGATCGACGAGGGGCACTCCAACATCGTCACCGCCTGGGAGCGGATGCGCGGCAGCGCGCCATGGCCGTCCGAGGAGCAGTGGGCGGTGCTGCGGGAGCTGAACACGCTGGACGAGCTGGTGCCGCCGGCGCCGGGGGAGACCAGCGAGAACGGAGTCCTAGAGCTCACCTTTGACCTGCCCATGCCGGGTGTCTCCTACCTGGAACTGGCCCCTTAGCCGCGTATCCGGCGTCGCGGGGTCGGTCCGCGCCGCGCCGCGCGCAGCCGCTGGGCGAGGGCGCCGTCAGCTCCGACGCGGCAGCGGTAGCAGCTCGCTCGTGATCCAGCGCCAGGCGGCGATGGCGACCAGGCGGATCGTGTCCGGGCGGCCGCCGTCCCGGCCCGCCGCCGCTCAGGAGGGCCGCGGGGCGAGCAGTGCGCGGAGCGCGGTGAGCGCGGCGTGCACGTCGAGGCCGGGGTCGAGCCGCGCGTGCAGCAGCAGGCCGTCGCCGACCGCGCCGAGCAGCGTGGCGATCGCGTCGGCCGGGGCGCCGGCGAAGACCGCGCCGCGCTGCTGCTCGGCGCGGACCGCGGCGATCATCAGCTCGCGGTAGCGGGCGAGCATCGCGCCCATCCGGTCCCGCAGCGCCGGGTCGCGCTCGGCCTCGCCCATCGCCTCGAACATCAGCCGGGACAGCACCGGGCCGACCGCGCCGGGGCCGGTTATCTCCGCGGCGATGAACCCGATGAGGTCCTCCACGCCGGCCAGCGCCGCGAACTCGTCCGCCGGGACGGCCCGCGCGAACGCGAACATCGCCGCCTCGGTCAGCAGCTCCTGCTTGCCGCGGAAGTGGTAGCTGACCGCGCCGTGCGGCAGGCCCGCGCGCTCGGCGACCGCCCGGGTGGTCACCCGCCCCCAGCCGAGCTCGGCGATCAGCTCCGCGGCCGCGCCCATCAGCTTCTCCCGGGTCGGCGCGGACGCTGTTGTCCGTTCGGACTGTCCATCTGACTTGTCCATATGGCCCAATCGTATTAGCCTGATCGCATGAAAACGAGAACAACTGGCATTATCGGCGACCTCGCCGTCGAGACGGACGGCCTAGTCAAAACCTTCGGCGCGACCCGCGCCGTCGACGGCGTGAGCCTCGCCGTCCCGCGCGGTTGCGTCTACGGCGTCCTCGGCCCGAACGGGGCCGGCAAGACGACCACGATCCGCATCCTCGCCACGCTGCTGCGCCCCGACGGCGGCAGCGCCCGCGTGCTCGGCCGCGACGTCGTCCGCGATGCCGCCGCCGTGCGCAGGCTGGTCAGCCTCACCGGGCAGTTCGCATCCGTGGACGCCGACCTGACCGCCGAGGAGAACCTGCTCCTGCTCGCCCGCCTGCTCGGTCACTCCCGCCGCCAGGCCAGGCAGCGGGCCGGCGAGCTCCTCGACGCGTTCGGCCTTACCGCCGCCGCGCGGCAGCAGGCCAGCCGGCTGTCCGGCGGCACGCGCCGCAAGCTGGACCTCGCCGCCAGCATCATCGTCGCCCCCGACCTGCTGTTCCTGGACGAGCCGACCGCCGGCCTCGACCCGCGCAGCCGCGGCGCGCTGTGGGAGACCGTCCGCGGCATCGTCGCCGGGGGGACGACGGTGCTGCTCACCACCCAGTACCTCGACGAGGCCGACAAGCTGGCCGACCGGATCGCCGTCATCGACCACGGCCGGGTGATCGCCGCCGGCACCCGCGGCGAGCTGAAGGCCTCCACGGGCAGCGCCGGCATCCGGATCCGGCTGCTCGACCGGGGCCAGCGGGACCGCGCCCGCGACCTGATCGCCTCCGGACAGGCGATCACCGTCCACGACGAGCCCGACCCGGCCGTCATCACCGCCCGCATCCCGGCCCAGCACCACCCCGCGGCCGCCGGCGAACTCGCCGCGCACGCGCTCGCCCGGCTCACCGGCGCCGGAATCGGGGTGAGCGACTTCGCGCTCGGCCAGCCCAGCCTCGATGAGGTCTTCCTCGCCCTCACCGGCAGCCAGGCCGGGCCGGCGCACATCCAGCCAGCGCCAGCCAGGACGGAGGCCGCCCGATGACCGCGATCTCAGCCGGCGAGCGCCCGGTCCCGGCCGGCCCGGCGGCGGCGTCACTGGCGTTCGCGTGGCGGTCCCTGCTCAAGATCAGGCACGTCCCGGAACAGCTCGGCGACGTCATCGGCATCCCGGTGCTGTTCACCCTGCTGTTCACCTACCTGTTCGGCGGCGCGCTGGCCGGCTCCACCCACCGCTACCTGCAGTTCCTGCTGCCCGGCACGCTGGCGCTCGCCGTCGTGTTCGTCACCGTCTACAGCGGCGTCACCCTCAACGCCGACCTCGCCACCGGGGCATTCGACCGCTTCCGGTCCCTGCCGGTCTGGCGGCCCGCGCCGATCCTCGGCGCGCTGATCGGCGACCTCGGCCGCTACCTGCTGGCCGGCGGGCTCGTCATCGCCCTCGGGCTGGCGATGGGCTACCGGCCGGCCGGCGGCGCCACCGGGGTGCTCGCCGCGACCGCGCTCGTCGTGCTGTTCGCCTCGGCCCTGTCGTGGGCCTGGATCACGCTCGGGCTGGTCCTGCGCTCGCCGAGCGCCGTGATGAGCATCGGCTTCGTGATCTTGTTCCCCGTCACGTTCATGAGCAACATCTTCGTCGACCCCGCCACCATGCCCGGCTGGCTGCGCGCCGTGAGCGACGTCAACCCGGTCAGCCACCTCGTCACCGCCACCCGGACGCTGACGGCCGGCACCGCCACCGCGTCCCAGGTGCTCTGGGCAGTGGCCGCGGCCGCGGCACTGACCGCGGTCTTCGCGCCCCTCACCGTGCTGCTGTACCAGCGCAAGTGAGCCCGGCGCCGCGGTCTTGCCGGCGCCACGCGGCACGCCGCTCTCTGGTTTTAAGTCCGGAGTCAGCCGGGGCGACTGTGCAGTTAGCATGCTCGGCGCCCGCATTTGCCCAGGGCCGAGATCCAGACCCTGTCGTCCGGCAAAAGACATGTGGTTGCGGGGGCGATAGCCCCCGCAACCACATGTTGTCTTCGCGAAGCCGGCCGCTAGAAGGTGTCGTGGCGGTTCGGTGCGCCGAAAGCTGCGAGCTTAAGGTCCTGCTGCAGCTCGTAGTAGGCGTCCTTCTTGTTGAGGTGCACGTCGTAAATGTCGGCGTATCCCTCGCCCGCGAAGACGCTGGGAACCCACGACTCGGCGTCGTCGAAGCCCCAGATCGTGAACGAGATGCAGTCCCTGACCGCGAGGCACGCCTTGAGCATCTGCCCGAACTCATACGGCTGCGCCAGCGTCTCCGGGTTGTTGGTGGGCACCTGGTCGGTGGAGTTGTTGACGAACGTGCGGACATCGGCCTCGGTGACGGCCACCTTCAGGCCAAGGCTGGCGTAACCCTGGAGGTCCTGCTGGAACCGCGTGCCGGAGAACCCGTACTGGGTGTCCAGGTGGCCCTGTTCGCCCACGCAGTCGATCGGTACGCCCTGCGCCTTAAGGTTCGCCACGAAATCGTGAACGGCCTGGTACTTGGCGTTGGTGCCGTCCTCGCCGGCGATGTTGAAGTCGTTGTAGCACAGCAGCGCGTGCGGGTCGGCGGCATGGGCCCAGCGGAACACGTCCGCGAGGATGCCGGAGCCAAGGTGCTGAATCCAGAAGTCCTTGGCGTTCAGGCCGTCCGGCTGGGCTGTGTCCCAGGCGTTGGCGAAGACCTCGTTCGCGACGTCCCACTGCCAGATCTTGCCCCTGTAGCGCGACACCTCAGTGGTGACGTGCTGGTGCAGCAGGTCCTTGAGCTGGGCGTTGCTGATGGTGCCGTTCGTCACGCCCTGGGTGAGCCAGGTAGGAAGCTGGCTGTGCCACATGAGCGTGTGCCCGCGCACGAGCTGGCGGTTAGCCTCAGCGAACTTGACCAGGTTGTCAGCGCCGGTCCAGTCGAACTGGCCCTGAGTGGGCTCGACCACCTGCCACTTCATCTCGTTCTCCGGGGTCAGGACCGAGAACTGGCCGGCGGTGATGGCCGCCAACGACGGAGTGGTCAGGCGTGACGGGCCGGCTGCCGTGCCGATGCGCAGGCCGATCTTCGCGGCCAGCGCCCTGAGGGAGTCAGGGGCGACGGTGGTCGCCGAGGCGGCGGCGGGGTGTGCCGGCGCGGCCGGGGCGCCGGAGGTCGCCATGGCGGCGGTACTGATGCCGAGAACCGCGGCCGCGCCTACTGCCGATCCAATTACGGCAAGTCGGGATAGCCTCATAAAGGAGTGCCTCCTCCGCGCCGCCGAAAGATTTCGCTCCTATGTGAAAGTTTCGGGACGCTATGTGGGGATGAAGGCACCGTAGAACCGCGGAGACCTCATGTCAATGTCCTCTTCCGGTTGTTTTTGCGAGAAACTTCGAGGATGGCCGGACACTTAGTTTCGAACGATCTTCGAAACATTTCGGTCCGCTGACCGAGCGGCCGACTGGTGCGATAGCCGGCGGCTTCCTCGAAGGCGCGGCCCGGCCCGCGGCACGGTGGCCTCGTCCAGCTCCTCCACGACCAGTCCCTCGCCTTCGCGACCGACCGCCAGTACCCCGAATCCGACCACGCGCCCGTCGTTGCCGCCTTCGAGTTCCAGTGAACCCGGCCGGGCGTCCGGACAGCGGTGTTCCCGGCCACGGGCCGCGCTCCTGGAGGCCCGGCCCTAGGGGGTGACCAAAGCCACGCTCACCACGGGACATGAGTCCTAACCTGTACCCCGTTAGGGTATAGAGTGGTGTTGAGCTAGGAGGGCGGCGTGCACGGATACACCCCCAGCAAGGACGAGTACCTCAAGCGGCTGCGCCGGATCGAGGGCCAGGTCCGCGGCCTGCAGAAGATGGTCGAGGACGACAAGTACTGCATCGACATCCTGACCCAGGTGTCCGCGGCGACGCGGGCGCTGCAGTCGGTGGCGCTCGGGCTGCTTGAGGACCACCTCGGGCACTGCGTGGCACAGGCGGCGGCAGAGGGCGGCGAGGTCGCGGAGGAGAAGCTCCGCGAGGCGTCCGATGCGATCGCCCGCCTGGTGAAATCGTGACAACGACGACGGAGGCTGAGCCATGACAACGGCGACCTACCAGGTGACCGGCATGACCTGCGAGCACTGCGCGCACGCGGTCACCGGGGAGCTGAAGAACCTGGACGGCGTCAGCGACGTGCGGGTCGACCTCAACCCGGGCGGCCAGTCAGCGGTGACGGTCAGCAGCGACCAGCCGCTGTCCGCCGAGGCGGTCGCCGCCGCGCTCGACGAGGCCGGTGACTACCAGCTCGCCGGGTAAGCACTCCCCGGGAAGAAGCGCAGGTCCCCATGCAGTCACCACGCGCCCGTTCGGAAGCATCCAGATCTCACCGAACGGGCGCGTGGGAAACCGGCACACCGAAGGAGCACGCCCCGGATGACAGCCATCGCAGGTGATCACCGCTCGCTGGAGCTGGAGATCAGCGGGATGACGTGCGCCTCGTGCGCGGCGCGGATCGAGAAGAAGCTGAACAAGCTCGACGGGGTCACCGCAACCGTCAACTTCGCCACCGAGAAGGCGGCCGTCAGCTTCCCTGCCACTGTCCGCCCGGAAGAGCTGGTCGCGGTCGTCGAGAAGGCCGGGTACACGGCCGCACTGCCCGCGCTGCCGTCGGCTGCGGACGACCGCGCGACCGCGACGGAAACCGCCGAGACCGACAGGCTGCGGCAGCGGCTGCTGGTCTCAGCCATCCTGGCGGTGCCGGTGGTGGCGCTGTCGATGGTGCCGGCGCTGCAGTTCCGCAACTGGCAGTGGCTTTCGCTGGTTCTGGCCGCGCCGGTGACGGTGTGGGGGGCGTGGCCGTTCCACCGGGCGGCGCTGGTCAACGCGCGGCACCGCGCCGCCACCATGGACACCCTGATCTCGGTGGGGGTGACCGCGGCGTTCTTGTGGTCGCTGTACGCGCTGTTCTTCGCCGGCGCGGGCATGCCCGGAATGCGGATGAGCTTCACCCTGCTGGCGCGGCACGCTGCCGTCGGCGACATCTACCTGGATGCGGCCGCGGGCGTGACCGTGCTGATCCTGCTCGGCCGGTACCTGGAGGCTCGCGCCAAACGGCGCTCGGGCGCGGCGCTGCGAGCGCTCGCCGAGCTCGGCGCGAAGGATGCCGCGGTGCTGCGGGACGGCCGGGAGATCCGGGTCCCGATCGGGCAGCTGGCCGCCGGGGACCTGTTCGTCGTCCGGCCGGGTGAGAAGATCGCCACTGACGGCGTGGTGGAGTCCGGCAGCTCCGCCGTGGACACCTCGATGCTCACCGGCGAGCCGGTCCCCGCCGAGGTCACCGCCGGGGACGTGGTGGCCGGCGGCTGCGTGAACGCCAGCGGACGGCTCGTGGTCCGCGCCACCCGGGTCGGGGCCGGCACCCAGCTGGCGCAGATTGCCCGCCTGGTCGAGCAGGCGCAGGCCGGCAAGGCGCCCGTGCAGCGGCTCGCCGACCGGGTTAGCGCGGTGTTCGTCCCTGTCGTCATCGGCATCGCGGTCGCGACCCTGGCCGCGTGGCTGGCAGCCGGGCAGGAACCCGGTGCGGCGTTCACCGCCGCGGTAGCGGTGCTGATCATCGCCTGCCCGTGCGCGATGGGCCTGGCCGCGCCGACCGCGATCCTGGTCGGCACCGGGCGCGGCGCCCAGCTCGGCATCCTGATCAAAGGCCCCGAGGTCTTGGAGTCCACCCGGGCCATCGACACCATCGTCCTCGACAAGACCGGCACCATCACCACCGGGAGGATGGCGCTTGCCGGAGCCGTGGCCGCGCCCGGCGAGGACGTGAGCGAACTGCTGCGGCTGGCGGGCGCGGCCGAAGACCCGTCCGGGCACCCGATCGCCGCCGCCATCGCCGACGGCGCCCGGGCCCGGCTCGGCACCGGGCTGCCGGACGCGACGGAATTCACCAGCCGGCACGGTCTCGGCGTCACCGCCGTGGTCGGCCCGCACGCGGTCGCCGTCGGCCGGGCTGCCTGGCTGGAGGACGAGTGGGCCCAGCGCATCCCGTCCGCTCTGGCCGAACGCGCAGCCGAAGCCGAGGCGGCCGGGCAGACCGTGGTGTTCGCCGGCTGGGACGGCCAGGTACGCGGGTTCTTCATCGTCTCCGACACCATCAAGCCCACTTCCGCCGGGGCGATCACGCGACTGCGCGGGATGGGCCTGCGCCCGGTGCTGCTCACCGGCGACAACGAGCGCGCCGCCCGCACCGTGGCCGGCCAGGTCGGCATCGAGGAGGTGATCGCCGCCGTGCTCCCGGCCGGCAAGGCCGCCGCGGTCAGGGAACTGCAAGCCGCTGGCCGGGTGGTGGCCATGGCCGGCGACGGGGTCAATGACGCCGCGGCCCTCGCCCAGGCCGACATCGGGCTGGCCATGGGCACCGGCACCGACGCCGCGATCACGGCCGCGGACCTCACCCTGGTCCGCGGCGACCTGCGCGCGGTGCCAGACGCGATCTTGCTGTCGCGCCGCACGCTGGCCACCATCAAGGGCAACCTGTTCTGGGCCTTCGCCTACAACGCCGCCGCGATCCCGCTTGCCGCCCTGGGGTTCCTGAGCCCGCTGATCGCCGGGGCCGCCATGGCCTTCAGCTCCGTGTTCGTGGTCACCAACAGCCTGCGGCTGCGCCGTTTCCAGCCCGCGGGACGGTAGCGGACCGCGCTACGCCGTCGCCTCCGCCCGGAACGCCAGGGACGCCGGCCAGCGATGCGGTCAGCTCGACCGAGGGGTGCCGACGCCGCCGGCGCATTCGCCGCCGTACTCGGGGGTGTACGTGGGGGAGGCCCGGAACCGGTTGACGAACTGCTGGAGCCGCGGGTCAGCCGGTGAGCTGAGGTGCAGCTGGAATCCCCACGAGGACACCACCACCGGGGCGGGCAGCCCGGGGTAGGGGGTCAGGTCCATATAGCGGGAGCCGGTGCTCTGGCCGTTGACCGAGACGATGGTCTGGCGCGCGACGAAGGCGCGCAGCTGGCTGACTTGCGACTCGGGCAGGGAGGGCTGGTAGGTGATCCAGACCGCGCCGTGCTCGAGGTTGTGCACCGCGCGCTCGTCCGGGACCGGCTGGTCGTAGACGCCGCAGTTCATCCAGGTCGCGTTGTGGTCACCGCCGACCGGTGGCGTGACCGAGTACCTGACCGGGCCGGGGACGTGGTCGTGCCCGAGCGCCTGGCTGGCCGGGCCGTTGTGGCTGGTGGCCGGCCAGCCGGTGGTGTCGTAGGCGACCACGCCGCTGATGCCGCTCGTATTCGCGACGGTCAGCGCGGCGGGCTGTGTCGTCGTCGTCCCGCTGACGCCCGGCGGCATCACCTCCGGGGAGGCGCTGCCCCCGGAGACGGCGACGGCGACGATCACCGCGACCACCGCCACGACCACGACCCCGCCGCCGCTCAGCCAGGCAAGGCGCAGCCGCCGCTTCCTGGCGCGTTCCTGGGCCCGCATTTCCTCAATCCGGGCCCGCCGGTCCAGCTTCGCCTGCCGCCGCGTGGCCATGCAGCCTCCCAGTGGTTCACCGGCCCACGGGAGCGGTGAACCGGACCCTTACGACGATAAGTGATGCATGCGGGCCAACCGGACTGGCCCCCGGCCGCTGTCACCGGTAGGCCTTGACCCGGCCGCGGAGCCCGCGAGACCGAGCCGGCGGCGTCGATCAGGAACGGGGTGGCGATGCCGCGGGAAAGCCCGCCGTCAGGGGCGGGCAGTAAGCGCACAGATCGCACCGAGTCTGGCGTTAGTGCTGGTGGCGGAGGCGGACGGGAATCGAACCCGCCAGCGACGCGGCACGCCGCTCTCTGGTTTTGAAGACCAGGGGGACCACCAGGAACCCAGACGCCTCCGCGCACGACTCTACTGACTGCGCCTGGTGCGTGAATAATCAGGGTCAAAGGGAAGGGATGAGTGCGGCCGGGCTGGACATGCCGTGGTCCGCCGCGCCCTGGTTGCGAAAGGGGTTTCCCGCGCATGGCCGTACCGACCTGGCTGAGCGATGCCGTCCTGTACCAGATCTACCCGCAGAGCTTCGCCGACTCCAATGGTGACGGGATCGGCGACCTGCGCGGCATCACGGAGCACCTGGACTACCTGGCCTGGCTCGGGGTCACGGCGGTCTGGCTCAACCCCTGCTTCGTCTCCCCGATGCGTGACGCCGGCTACGACGTCGCCGACTACCTCACGATCGCTCCGCGCTACGGAGACAACGAAGACCTGGCCAAGCTGGCCGACGAGGCGCGCTCCCGCGGTATCAGGCTGCTGCTTGACCTGGTGGCGGGGCACACCTCCGATACCCATCCGTGGTTCACGGCGTCCGCGCAAGACCCGGGCGATCACCGCTACATCTGGGCTCCCGGCACGGACGACGGCCGGCTGCCCAAGCGATTCGTTCCCTCGCCCGGCACCCGCCCGGGCGGCTACCTGCCGAACTTCTTCGCCTTCCAGCCCGCGCTGAACTTCGGCTACGCCCGCCAGAAGGCGGGTGAGCGCTGGCGGCAGAGCCCGGAGGCCGAGGGGCCGCGGGTCAACCGCGCGGCGCTGCGCGAGATCATGGACCACTGGCTGCGGCTCGGCGTGTCCGGTTTCCGGGTCGACATGGCCTATTCGCTGGTGAAAGACGACCCGGGCTTTGCCGAGACCAGCAGGCTGTGGCGTGAGATGCGCGCCTGGCTCGACCGGGCGCACCCGGACGCCGTCCTGCTGTCCGAATGGGGCGACCCGGCGGTGGCCGTGCCCGCGGGGTTCCACGCCGACTTCTTCCTCCACTTCGGCGGCCCCGCCCGCGGCAGGCCGCTGCGCTCCCTGTGGAGCAACGGCATCGCCCCCGGTCCCCCGCACTGGGAGCCCGACGGCCCGAGCTTCTTCGATGCCGACGGCCTCGGCGACCCCGGCACGTTCCTGACGGCTTACCAGGACGCGCTGACCACGATCGGCGAGCCCGGGCACATCGCGCTGCCCACCGCCAACCACGACTTCGCCCGGCTGCACGCCGGGCCGCGCACGGCTGAGCAGTTGCCGCCCGCCTTCGCGTTCCAGCTCACCTTCCCCACCCTCCCGGCCATCTACTACGGCGACGAGATCGGCATGCGCCATGTGGCCGGCCTGCCGGACGTCGAAGGCAGCGTTTCAGGGATGTCCAGCTTCAACCGCGCCGGGTCGCGCACGCCCATGCAGTGGGACTCAAGCCCCAACGCGGGATTCTCCGTCGCCCCGAGCGCGGCCCTCTACCTGCCGCTCGACCCGGACCCGCGACGGCCCACCGTCAGCCGGCAGCGTGCCGACCAGGGCTCGCTGCTGCACACCGTCAGGGACCTGATCGCGCTGCGCCGCGCTCACCAGGAGCTCGGCCCCGGCGGCAGCCTGGAGATCCTGCACGGCGCATATCCGCTCACCTACCTGCGCGGCGGGCAGTTCCTCGTGGTCATCAACCCCAGCGGCCGCGCTCGCGTGCTGCCGCACCACCGCCCCGAGCTGGGCTACGCGGCCGTGGTGCGGCACACCGGCGTCAAGGTGGACCAGGCGACGATCACCGCGGACCCGTTCTCCTTCGGGATCTTCCGGCTGTAGGCACGTCACGCCCCGCATCGGCCGCCGCGCCCCGCAGCCTGGGGCCGGGACGGGACCCGACCGGCACCAGCGCTGAAGGGGACGCAGAGCATGCCCTGCGGTTGCCGCCAGCCGACGCCGGCCTGGCTGCGGTAACGTGCGAAGTGCCAGGTGAGACAGGTCACGGGAGGCCGCGGGTGGCTAAGGTTCGGGTGCCCCGCACGGGCGTCACGCAGGCGGAGGTCGCCGCGGTGCTCAGCCGCCGGCTGGGCGCCGAGTTCGAGGTCGGCGGCGACGACCGGGGGGAGGTCATCGCCAGCAGGTCACCGCTGAGCGCGGCCGTGGTGCGGATCATCAAGGTTCCGGGTGCCACCGTGTTCCGGGTCCGCGGCGTCGGCATGCCCGTGGTCAGCCTGGGCACGGCCCGGATCGTCGCCGACGCGCTGCGCCGGTCACCGGAGTTCCGCAGCATCTGACCGAGCCCCCGCCCAGGTGCCCGGCCGCCAGCGCCCCGTGCGATCGGCGGCCCGGTGACGCGGCACCGCGGCCAGAAACGTCACGCACCGAACATCCTGAAACCCGCCGGCCTCAAAAGCACCACAGCCGCGAGCAAAACCCATGATCATGAAGGGTTTTTAGTACTCCAGCACTAAAAACCCTTCCTAACACCAGAACTCTTCACCAACCGTGCTACCGGGAACGGGGGCGGCGGATACCAGGCGGCTCACCGGCCGCGCTGGCCTCAGCATTCCCTCCTTGAACACCACCCGGCCTCTGGGTAAGTGCCGCAAAACCGGCGATATCGCCCCGCATTAGGTCACGAAACGCTAACGTACGAGTGCTGGGGGCGGCGTGGCCGGCGGTTACCGGGTTCTTACGTGATTCACGGTGACCAATGCCGGGCTGTCGTCTTGCCGTAGAAGAGTGCTGACGGCAACCACGAGCGAAGGATGGCAGATGACCGATGAGTCCAGGCAGGATCAGTGCGCCACCCGGCGCTGCGTGCTGCTCGGCGCGGGAGTCCTGGGTGCGGCGGGGCTACTGAGCGCGTGCAGCACCGCCGCCGTGCCGTATGACGCGAACCTGGCGGGCCAGGCGCCGGCCCCTGCGGGCGACCCGACGACCGTGACGATGGCACCCTCCGCCGCCGGCAACGGGGCCATGAGCAGCGCCGGCATGAGCAGCGGGGCCATGAGCAGCGGCGGCATGAGCAGCCCGAGCGGCAGCGCCCGGATGGGCGGCACCGTGCTCGGCCTGGCCGCCGACATCCCGGTCGGCGGCGGCAAGGTCTACACGACCGCCCAGGTAGTGGTCACCCAGCCGGCCGCGGGACAGTACAAGGCGTTCAGCGCCATCTGCACCCACGTCGGGTGCATCTGCAACCAGGTCGCCGGCGGGACGATCAACTGCCCCTGCCACGGGGCCAAGTTCAAGATCACCGACGGCTCGGTCGTCGCAGGCCCGGCCACCACACCGCTCGCCTCCGCGTCGGTCACGGTGACCGGCGGCAAGATCTATTTGCAGTAACCGGACCGGGAACCCTGGGCCAATAGAGCCGTACCGGGGGAACCCTGGACCGTAACGGTTCCGGCCCGGGGGGAACCGTGGCCCAAACCGGCTTGCCCCCGGGAGCCTGACCCCGGAGGCGCTGCGGGCCAGGGAGAGCGTTACCGGGTCAGGCTGGCGCGCGGCGCGCGGCCGGTCAGCAGGATCCAGAGCGCGACAAGCAGGTAGAGCAGCCCGGACACGCCAAGAGCCAGCGCGATGACGACGCCGAGGACCGTCAGCGCCGGGTTGGCCCAGTGCACCCGGGTGACGAGCGCGCAGCCGATCGCCACCACGCCGGTAGCGCCGAGCAGCGCCGTGGCCAGCCGGGACCTGGTCCGGGCGGGCGTGCCAAGCCGTGCTCCCGCGCCCTGGTCAGCGCCCCCCTGGTCAGCGCCCCCCTGGTCGGTGCCCCCCTGGTCGGTGCCCCCCTGGTCAACGCCGGCCCGCGCCAGCGCGACCGCCGCGGAGATCGCGTGCCCGATGTCGCCGGCCACCTCGGGCACGCCGAGCAGCGCGTCGAGCGGTCCCTTGCGCCAGGCGTACAGCGAGACCTCGCCGCCGCGCGCCCGCGCGACGGACACCTTGTTCGCCTCGACCAGCACCGCGGTCACGTCGGTGAGCCTGATCCGCTGGAAGACCGGGCCGGTCCGCAGCCGGAGCAGTCCCGCGCCGGTGTCCAGCGTCACCGACGCGCCGAACGCGGCCATGCCGAGGCCCCACACGCCGAGCAGCACCGTGACCGGGACCGCGAGCCATAGCGGGAAGAACACGAGCGCGACCGCCGCGCCGGTCACCGCGAGGACGACCGCCTTGACCCGCAGCACGACCGGGCACCGCCAGCGTTGGATAGGCATGCGCCGATTATGCCGCATGCCGCCGGCCTGCGCCGACGCCAGGCGCGGTACACCCGCCACGGAAGGCCGCGGAAGATGGCAGTATTACCGGCGTGGGCTCGCTGATGCTGCTTGACACGGCGTCGCTGTACTACCGGGCGTTCTACGGGATGCCGGAGACGGTGACCGCGCCGGACGGGACGCCGGTGAACGCGATCCGGGGGCTGCTCGACGCCATCGCCCGGCTGGTCAGGGACCATGGCCCGGCCCGGCTGGTGGCCTGCCTGGACGCGGACTGGCGGCCGGCCTTCCGCACCGCGGCGCTGCCCGGGTACAAAGCGCACCGGGCCGAGCCCGACGGGTCCGAGCAGACCCCGCCCGGCCTCGCGGTGCAGATCCCGCTGATCACCCAGGTGCTGATCGCCTCGGGGATCGCCATCGCCGAGCACGACGGCTACGAGGCCGACGACGTCATCGCCACCCTGGCCGCCAGCGCACGGCAGCCGGTTGACGTGGTGACCGGCGACCGGGACCTGTTCCAGCTGGTCGACGACGCCCGGCAGGTGCGGGTGCTTTACACCGTCAAGGGCCTCGGCAAGCTGGACGCGGTCACCGAGGCGGATGTGGCCAGCAAGTACGGCATCCCCGGTGACCGGTACGCCGACTTCGCCGTGCTGCGCGGCGACCCGAGCGACGGCCTGCCCGGCGTCCCTGGCATCGGCGAGAAGACCGCCGCCGCCCTGATCAGGGCCTTCGGTACGCTGGACAGCGTCAAGGAGGCGCTCGACAAGGGCCACGGCGGGTTCCCGCCCGGCACGCGGAAGAAGCTCGAGGCGGCGCGCGGCTACCTCGACGTCGCCCCGGCGGTGGTGCGGACGGCCACCGACGTCCCGCTGCCGGACGACATCGACGGCACGCTGCCCGCCGTGCCGCCGGACCCGGAGCTGCTGACCGAGATCGGCGCGGAGCTCGGCCTCGGCTCCTCGCTCACCCGCTTCCGCGCCGCCGTGACATGACCCGCAAGCCCGAGGTTGATAACAGCAAGAAGCGCGGAGCGCAACCAGCCGCGGCAGAGCAGCAGAGAGGGACGAACGTGACCACCGACCCCGCCCTGTACCCGGCCGAGCGCCTTGCCCGCGTCGCCGACGCCGTCCGGGCGTCCGGCCTTGACGTGCTGCTGCTCACGCCCGGCCCGGACCTGCGCTACGTGACCGGCTACGACGCCAAGCAGCTGGAGCGGCTGACCTGCCTGACGGTCCCGGCCGACGGGGACCCGTTCCTGCTGGTGCCACAGCTTGAGCTCAAGGCGGCGCAGGCCTCACCGGCCGGCGCGCTCGGCCTGGAGATCGTGACGTGGGGGGAGACCGCGCTCCCGTTCGGGATGATCAAGAGCAGGGTCGGCGAGCCGCGGGCCATCGGCCTGTCGGACCGCATGTGGGCGCTGCACGTGCTGCAGTTCGCGGACGCCTTCGCCAAGGCCAGCCAGCACCTGGCGAGCACGGTGCTGTCGCCGCTGCGGATCCGCAAGTCGGCCGCCGAGGTCGGCGCGCTGCTCGCGGCGGGCGAGGCGATCGACCGGGTGCACGCCAGCGTGCCCGGCTGGCTCAAGCCGGGGCTGACCGAGCGCCAGGTCGCCGCGCGGATCGCCGAGGCCATCCTCGCCGAGGGCCACGTCCAGGTGGACTTCACGATCGTCGGCTCCGGGCCGAACGCCGCGTCGCCGCATCACGAGGTCTCCGACCGGGTGATCGAGGACGGCGACGTGGTCGTGGTCGACATCGGCGGGACGATGCCGTCCGGGTACTGCTCGGACTGCACCCGGACGTACGCGGTCGGCCACGCCCCGGATGAGTTCCTCGCCTACTACGAGGTGCTCAAGCGCGCCCAGGAGGCGGCGACGGTCAGCGTCCGGCCCGGTGTCACCGCGGAGAGCGTGGACCGGACGGCCCGCGACATCATCGCCGGCGCCGGGTACGGCGAGTGGTTCTTCCACCGCACCGGGCACGGCATCGGCCTCGAATCCCACGAGGACCCCTACATCGTCGAGGGGAACACCATCCCGCTCGCGCCGGGGATGGCCTTCTCCATCGAGCCCGGCATCTACCCGGGTCCGCACGGCGCCCGCATCGAGGACATCGTGGTCTGCGCCGACCCGGCGACCGGGGCCGGCTACCAGCGGCTGAACAACGCGCCCCGTGACCTGGTGATCGTCTAACCAGGAAAGCTAGTCCTCGGAGCCGCCCTGCTCGGCGAGGAACTGCTCGAACTGCGCGGCGAGCTCTTCCGCGGTCGGCATTTCCTCGCCCTCGGCGAGCAGGTTCTCGCCGTCGCGGGTGACCGCCGCGTCGTACTGCGCTTCCAGTCCCTGGACCAGCTCGGCGACCTCGGCGGACTCGGCGACCTGCCGGTCGATGAGCTCGTTGGTCCGGTCTGCCGCCTCGCGCAACTCGAGCGCGGGCAGGTCAAGCCCGGTCGCCTCGGTGAGCGCGTCGATCAGCGTGAGCGCCGCGGTCGGGTACGCGGCCTGGGACAGGTAGTGCGGCACCTGGACGACCAGGCCGATCGCGTCCCGGCCCGCCTCGCCGAACCGGAACTCCATGAGGGCCGAGGCCGACGCCGGTACCTGGAGCTTCGACGGCAACGGCACCTTGGAGGTCACCAGGCCTGGCCGGGTCGCGTGCGTGATGACGCCGAGCGGCCTGGTGTGCGGTATGCCCATCGGCACGCCGAAGTAGGTGATCATCGGCCCGGCGCCGAGGCGCTCGGCGAGGCTGCGCGTGGCGGCCACGAAGGCCTCCCACTCGTGGTCCGGCTCCGGCCCGGTGAGCAGCAGGAACGGCTTTCCCCCGCTGTCGGCGAGCTTGAACACCGCCAGCTCGGGCGCGTCGTAGCTCTCCCACTTGCCGTCGTCGAACGTCATGAGCGGCCGCCGGGACCGGTAGTCGAGCAGCCGGTCGGTGTCGAACCGCGCCACCGTGGTGTGCTCGAACGCGTCGAGCAGGTGCTCGGTGAGCAGGCGGCCGGCCGCCCCCGCGTCCATGAACCCCTCCAGGTGCACGAGCAGCGCCGCCCCGGCGATCTCGGGCGTCGGGTCGGTATCCAGTTCGTAGAGTTCTTCCGGCTGCATGCCTCCAGTCTCTCACCATGTACGACCGTTTTCTGCCACGGGAGGATCCCGATACCCCTGATGTCCGGATACTCACGCGAGGTTGCCGAGACGAAGCCGTTACCACATGCGGTCACAGTTCAGCGAGACGGCACGTTAAGTTGTCGTAGTGGAAGAGATCGACCGTCGGATTGTTTCCCTGCTGTCTCGCAACGGGCGGATGAGCTTCACCGAGCTGGCGAGGCAGGCAGGCCTTTCTGTGTCCGCCGTGCACCAGCGCGTCCGCAGGCTCGAGACTGAAGGGGTCATCACCGGCTATGTCGCGCTCTGTAACCCCGATGTCATCGGGCTGCCGCTGACGGCCTTCGTGTCGATCAAGCCGTTCGACCAGGCGGCCCCCGACGACGTGCCGGACAAGCTGAAGGACCTCGAGGCGATCGAGGCCTGCCACAGCGTGGCGGGCGAGGAGAACTACATACTCAAGGTCCGGGTCGCCTCACCGCGGGACCTGGAAGACCTGCTCCAGCAGATCCGTACCCTGGCGAACGTCTCCACGCGCACCACGGTGGTGCTCTCTACCCCTTACGAGAACCGGCCCCCGGGGATCTGACGCCCCCCGGGACGCCCCCCGCGCCGCCCCCCGCCCGCAAGCCGTCGAGCATCATGCCGAGCAGCCGGTCGGTGTCCTGCGGCGCCTGCTCGGTCGCCATCACGATGCCGTGCACCAGCCGCAGCACGTCCTGGGCGGTGACGTCGGGGCGCACCGCCCCGGCCTGCTGCGCGTGGCCGAGCAGCCGGTCAAGCGTCGTGCGCATCCGCAGCGAGCAGACCGAGATCAGCTCCGAGTCCTTGCCGAGCGAGTCGACCAGCGCCTTGGCCAGCCCGCGCTTGGTGATCAGGTAACCGGCGATCGCGCGCACCGACCCGGCGAACGCCTGCTCCGGCGACACCGTCCCGATCAGCTCATCGGCCGTCGCGCAGACCGCGTCCACCTGGCTGCGGAACACGCCCGCCTGCAGGTCGGTCCGCGTCGGGAAGTGCCGGTAGAGGGTGCCGATGCCGACGCCGGCCCGGCGGGCGATGTCCTCGAGCGGCGCGTCGGCGCCGTGCTCCGCGAACGCCGCGGTGGCGGCCTCGAGGAGCTTGGCGCGGCTGCGCCGCGCGTCGGCCCGCATCCGCGGCTCGTCGCCCGGCTCGGCGGGGGGGTTCTCAGTCATGTCCATGGGTTAACGCACGCTATCCGTTTGCAAAGCGGAGGGAGCCTCCGTATAGTAAGTGGAGTGAACCTCCGTATATTTCCTCATGGTACCTCGGGCCGGGCGAATCGGGGAGCGGATGCACGGGCCGCCGGTGCCCGGCGCGCCGCTCGCGACCAGCGGCCCGCCCGTCCCGGCGTGGCGCTCGCGATCATGCTCGGCGCCCAGCTCATGATCATCCTGGATGCCACGGTGGTAAACATCGCGCTTCCGCACATCCAGTCCGGCCTGCACTTCTCCGCGACGAGCCTGTCCTGGGTGATGAACGGGTACACGCTCACGTTCGGCGGGCTGCTGCTGCTCGGCGGGCGGGCCGGCGACATCCTCGGCCGCCGCCGGATGTTCCTGGCCGGCATCGCCGTCTTCACCCTCGCGTCGCTGGCCGGAGGCCTCGCACCGAACGCGGGCGTGCTGCTCGCGGCCCGTGCCGTGCAGGGCGTTGGCGGCGCGCTCGCCTCGCCCGCCGTCCTCGCCCTCGTCGTCAGCGGCTTCGCCGAGGGCCGGGAGCGGATCAGGGCGCTCGCCGTCTACTCCGCCGTGGTGACCGCGGGCGGCTCGCTCGGCCTCGTCCTCGGCGGCCTGATCACCCAGTGGGCATCCTGGCGCTGGGTGCTGTTCGTCAACGTGCCGATCGGCATCGCGGTCACCGTGCTCACCCCGCGGTTCGTGACCGAGACGCCCCGGCAGTCCGGCCGGTTCGACCTGCCGGGCGCCGTCACCTCCACCGCGGGCGTGGCCGCGCTCGTCTACGCCTTCATCAGGGCCGCGTCCGACGGCTGGGGGAACCACCTCGCCCTCGCCGCGTTCGCGGTGGCGGCCGTGCTGCTCGTGACCTTCGTGCTGAACGAGACCCGCGCGGCGCAGCCGATCACGCCGCTGCGGCTGTTCGCCGACCGGGGCCGCTCTGGCTCGTTCGCCGCGCGGCTGCTGGTGGTGGCCGGGATGTTCGGCATGTTCTTCTTCCTCACCCAGTTCCTGCAGGACGTGCTCGGCTTCGCCCCGCTGCGGGCCGGCCTGGCGTTCCTGCCGATGACCCTGCTGCTGTTCGCGGTGTCCAGGCTCGCGCCGCGGCTGATCCCGCGCGTCGGCGGCTACCGGCTCATGCTGGCCGGCATGCTCCCGGTGATGGCCGGGATGGCCTGGCTGTCCCAGGTCTCGCCGGCCACCGGCTACTGGACCGGGGTCTTCGGCCCGATGGTGCTGCTCGGCGCGGGCATGGGCGTGGTGTTCGTGCCGCTCACCACGGCCTCGCTCGCCGGGGTGCGGCCGCAGGAGTCCGGGGCGGCGTCCAGCATGGTCAACGTCATGCAGCAGTTCGGCGGGTCGGTGGGGCTCGCGGTGCTCGTCGCGGTCTTCGGCACCGCCACCAGGGCCTCGCTGGCGCATCCCGTTGCCGGGCTGACCGCGCGGGCGCTGCGCCGGCAGGTCCTCGCGCACGGCATGTCCACGGCGTTCGCGCTCGCCGCGGTCTTCGACGTGGCCGCCTTCGTGGTCATCGCCGTCCTGCTCCGCGACCGCAAGCCCACGGTCCCCGACACCCCGGCCGGGCTGGCGGATGGCGCGGACATCGCGGCCTCCGCGGTCAGCGACTAGTGATAACAGCATCAAG
>DASWAE010000118.1:0-11883 GCA_036391275.1 Trebonia sp. | reverse complement strand
GTCGGACATGATGACAAGCGCGGCGGCTCCGTCGTTGAGCGGGCAGCAGTTGCCCGGGGTGACCAGGCCGTCCGGCCGGAAGGCCGGCTTCAGCTGGGAGACGGCCTCGTAGCTGACTCCGGGGCGGGGACCGTCGTCAGTGGTGACGACCGTGCCGTCCGGCAGGGTGACCGGGGTGATCTCGGCGTCGAAGAACCCGCTCTTGACCGACTCCTCGGCTAGGTTCTGCGAACGGACCGCGAAGCGGTCCATCTCCTCGCGGGTGATGCCGCGCGCTCGGGCCAGGTTCTCCGCGGTCTGCCCCATCGCGATGTAGATGTCGGGCAGTCGCCCGGATTCACGCGGGTCGGTCCAGCCGTCGGCACCGCCTCCGGCGGTGTCAGCGGTCCGTTGCTCCGCCTCGGCGAACCGCGGGTTGCGCGTGCCGGGAAGCGAGTCGGCCGAGCCCTTGCCGAACCGGGAGACGGTCTCCACGCCGGCCGAGATGAACACGTCACCCTCGCCGGCCCTGATGGCGTGCAACGCCATCCTGGTGGTCTGCACCGACGACGAGCAGTACCGGGTCACCGTGGTTCCCGGCACGGTGTCCAGGCCAAGCAGGACGGCGACGACCCTGGCCATGTTGTAGCCCTGGTCGCCGCCGGGCAGGCCGCAGCCCAGCATGAGGTCGTCGATCCCGGACGGGTCGAGGGCCGGAACCTGGCTGAGCGCGGCTCGCACCAGCTGCGCGGCCAGGTCGTCGGGTCGCATCGCGGCCAGTGAGCCCTTCCGCGCCCGCCCGATGGGCGATCGGGCGGCGGCGACGATGACTGCTTCAGGCATGAGTCTCCCGGTTCCGCGATGTCATTGGTGACGGTCGCGCAGGCGCGTGGTCAGGGCGTGTGCCCGGAGCCGGTCAAGTCCCCGCCGCAGGCCGGGCGCGTCAATCGCGACGATGATGCCGAGCAGGGCGGCATACAGCAGCTCGGTGAAGTAGTCGGGGATCGCGGTCACGGCGTCGATCTGCCTGAGCAGGGCCACCGACAGGGCGCCGGCCAGCAGGCCGGCGGGCAGCCCGCGGCCGCCGGCCAGCGACACGCCGCCGACGAGACAGCCGACGGTGGCGAGGATGAGCGGCTGGAAGCCCGGATTGGGATTGGCGGTGGCGTAGCTGTAGCTGAAAAGCGCACCGCCAAGCCCGGCCAGGGTGCCGGACGCGGTGAACAGGCCGACCAGGGTCCGGTCGACCCGGACGCCGGCCACGCGGCTGGCCCGGCGGTCGCCGCCGACGGCGCGGATTTCCCGGCCGAGCCGGGTGCCGCCGAAGATGACCGCCGCGATGGCGAACGCGACCAGCGTGATCAGGCTGGGGACGGAGAAGATGACCGCGACCGGGCGGTCAAGCCACAGGGTGGCGGCGCTGTTGGTATAGGTCACGTCGAGCCCGCCCGACATCGCGCTTGTCGCCCCGAGCAGGGCGATGTAGGTGGCGAGGGTCACCACCAGCGACGAGATGCGCAACCGGGCGATGAGGCCACCTTGCACCGCCCCGATCGCCGCGCCCGCTGCCACCGCCGCGAGCACTCCGAGGAAAGGCAAGGACTGCCCGGTACGGACGGCGATCATGCCGCCAAGCGCGTAGGTGCCGACCACCGACAGGTCGAACTCCCCGGCGACCATCGTCAGGCCCAGGCCGAGCGTGAGCAGTCCGAGCTGGGTGAGCCCTTGGAACGTATTGAACAAGTCGAAGCTGCTCAGCGCGTGCCCGTTGAACAGTGGCGTGCACAGGAACGCGACGACCATGACGCCAAGCGCCACGACCGGGATCAGGATCTCCGGCCGGTAGGGGAGCCTGCGGATCATCGCCGCCCCCTGGCCGAGCGGACGTGGACAGCGATGACCACCAACAGCACGAGGATCCCCTTCACGAGTAGCTGGATGCCGGTCGAGAATCCGCGCAGCAGCAGCAGGTCGGAGATGGCGGAGATGAGCACGGCGCCGCCGAGGGTCCGCAGCGCGGAGCCCTTGCCGCCGCCGATGGCGGTACCGCCGACCAGAACCGCGGCGATCGCGTCGAGGCTGAGCGTCCCGCCCACGCTGGAATTGGCGATCGTGTTAAACGCCGCCAGGAATATCCCGGTCAGCGCGATGCACGCGCCGAAGAACGCCCAGGCGCTGACCGTTACCCGGGCGACCGGCAGCCCGGCGGCCCGGGCCGCCGCGGGGTTCTCCCCAAGCAGGTACATCTGGCGGCCTGCCGTGGTCCGGCGCAGGAACCACTCGGCGCCGACGGTAAGGCCGAGCAGGACGTATACCGCCAGCGGTAGCCCCAGTGGCGTGGCATTGAGCCCGTTGAACGCGGTGACCTTGGGATAGACGGTGGTGCCGCCGCTGATCCAGATCGCCACGCCGTCGATCGCGAAACCGGCGGCGATGGTGAGGACGATGGGATTGGCCGCCCAGTAGCCGATCACCGCGCCCTGCAGCGCGGTGATCGCCACGCCCGCCAGCAGCGTGAGGACAATCGCCAGGAGCAGGCCGAGCTGCTGGGTCTCGAAGAAGATCATGGCAGCGACCGTCGCCGTCTGCGACACTGCCAGCGACACCGCGGACCCGGCGATCATGACGACGGTGGCACCGATCGCGGTGATGCCGACCCACGCGCTCGAGGCGAGGATCGCCCGGGCGTTGGCCAGGCTGAAGAACCGCGTCGTCAAGGCCCCCGCCACGATAACCGCGAGCACCACGACGACGATGCCGATGTCGAGCGCGTCGGGCCGCCAGCCGGCCAAAGCGCCGCGCGGGACCCGGCCCGCCGTCCCCGGCGCCGGCACGCCCGGTTCGGCGGGCCGGGCGAGGGCATCCCCGGCCGCAGCCGCAGCGGAGCGATTGTCGTTGTTCGCCGTCGTCATGCCGCGTGAGTCCCGTGAGTCATGTCGCGCATGAGTACCGCGCCGTCGACGCCGCCGTCGTACTGTGCCACCACCCGCGCCTCGCGCATGGTGATGATCACGTCGCCAAGCTCAAGCAGTTCCTCAAGCTCAGTCGATGAGAACAGCACGATCAGGCCCGCGTCGGCCGCCGCTCGCAGCAGCCGGTGCACGGCCGCGCGTCCGCCGATGTCCACGCCGCGCGTCGGCTCGTCGAGCAGCAGAGCGTAGACGTCGTCCCGGCCAAGGCACCGGCTGACGAACACCTTCTGCTGGTTGCCGCCGCTCAGCGCCGCGGCCGGCTCGCCTAGGCGGCGGTCGGGGATGCCGGCCAGCTCGGCCAGCGAACTGGCCGCCTGGCGCGCGCGGCGGGAGCTGAGCATGCCCGCCCGGGCGAGGGACGGCAGCCGGGTGGCGATCAGGTTGGCCGCGATCGGCTTGTCAAGGAACAGGCCCTCGGACTTGCGGTCATTGGACACGAACGCGACCCCGGCGCGGGCGGCGCCGGCCGGGCTGCGGAACGGCACGGCGTGATCTCGCAGCCGCACCGTGCCCGTCGCTTGCGGGTGCAGTCCGGCCAGCGCGCGCAGCACGTCGGAGGCGCCGCTGCCCAGCTGCCCGGCCAGTGCGTAAACGCGGCCGGCCTGGGCGGTGAGGCTGAAGTCCGCCAGCCGCCCGGGTACCCGCAGGTGCTCGACGCGCAGCTCGTGGTCGGCTCGCGGGTCAGGTGACCGGGCCGCGGTGAGCCGGTGCGGCGCCTCGCCGAGCATCGCCACGATCAGGTCGGCCACGGTCAGCTCCCGGGACGGCGTGGTGGCGATCTTGCGTCCGTCACGCAAGACCGTCACCGTGTCGCACAGCTGGAGGACCTCCGACAGCCGGTGCGAAACGAAGATCACTGAGCAGCCCTGGGCGGCGACGCGGCGGATCGCCGCGAAGACATGCTCGGTTTCCACGTCGCTGAGGGTGGCGGTCGGCTCGTCGAGGATGACCAGCCGGGCGTTCTGGCTGAGCGCCCGGGCGATCTCGACGAGCTGGCGCTCGCCGATGCTGAGGTCTGACAGCGGCTGCTGCGGATGAAGGCGGTCAAGCCCCATGTCGCGCAGCACCTGACGACATCGTGCTGTCGCCGCCCGGCGCCGGTTGACCAGTGGCGCGCGGACATCACCAAGGAGCAGGTTGTCCAGCACCGTGAGCGCGGGGACGACGCTCAGCTCCTGGTCAACCAGCGCGATCCCTAGCCGCTGAGCGGCCTGCCGGCTGCCAAGCTGTACGGCCTGGCCGTCGATGACGATCCGCCCGCTGTCCGGGGTGAGCTGGCCGGAGAGCATCTTCACCACTGTGCTCTTGCCCGCACCGTTGTGACCGCACAGGCCGTGGATCTCCCCGGCGCCGACGGTAAAGGACACCTCCTTTACCGCCGGCACCCCGCCGAAGGTACGGGTCAGCCGCTCGATGCTGACCGCGGCCGCGGGCGCTTCACTCATGCGTGACTGCACTGCGCGGCGAACTGCGCGACGTTGGCCGCGGTGATGCGGTCCTCCTGGATCATCTCGTGCTGCGGCGGGTTCTTGCCCGTCAGGTACTCGGCCGCGTAGCTGGCGGTGTGGTCAGCGATGGTGATGGGGTCCTCGGTCGCCGTCCCGTAAAGCTCGCCGGCCTGGACCGACTGGATGCCGGCCTTGAAGCAGTTGCTGCCCGTGATGATCATGCCGTCCTTGCCGCCGACGGTGCAGCCGGCCTGCTTGGCGGCCGCGACGATCGGCAGGGCCATGTAGTCGGCCATGCCGTAGGCGGCCTGCACCCCGGAGCAGCCGTACTTGGCGAGCAGCTGCTGTGCGTCCTGCCCGGACAAGGTGGGGTCCCAGTTCGCGTCCTCTTCCGCCACTACCTGGTACTGCGGCACGCTGCTCATCACCTTGTCGAAGCCGGTCATGCGATCCTGGGTGACCAGCATCGACTTCGTTCCGGTGAGGACGATGATCTTGGCCGACGTGCGTCCTTGCGCCTTAAGCCCTTCGATGATGTTCTGCGCCGCGTACTCGCCGAGCTTCTCGTTGTTGGACAGGACCGACATCACGTCGCCCGCCACGGCCGGGTCGGTCGGGCCGTCGAAGACGAGCACCGGGATACCGGCCTGCTTGGCCTGCTGGATGGGCACGACCATCGCCTTGGTGTCGTCCACGGCCAAGACGATCAGGTTCGGCTTGTCGGCGATCGCCTGGGACATGTACTGGACCTGGGTACCGGAGTCCATGGTGGTGAGGGAGATGATCTTCACCCCGCTCGGGCCGAGCTGGCGCGCGAACTCCTGGTTGAACGCGGCACCCCACGGGTTGGCGCTTCCGTAACCGACAAGCGCGATCGTCTTGCCGCTGAGGCTGCCCGCGGCGGCGCTGGACGTGCTCCCCGCGGCGGCACTGGACGGGCCGCCCGCCGAGCCGGGGGTGCTGGCCGTGGATGAACTGGAAGTGGACGGAGAGCTGGCGCACCCGGTCGCGGCCAAGATCAGCCCGGCCGCGCTGACAGCGAGGCCGGCACGCAGGGTTCTCATATGGGACATGCCTCTCCTTTGAGGTGGTAGGCGTGAACTGGGTTGTCGCCGTCGGCGACTAGATCCCGACACGCCGACTAAGCGCATAGTCACCTCCTATGGTTGGATATGTCAAGATGCACGTAGTGAGCCGGAATAGGCTTTGCCAGATTGTTGCGACTGGAGGGCTGCGGCGACCATGGACGAGAGAGGGCCTGAACATGCCCAAGCGGCAGAGCCGGTTCACGCCGGACGAGATCGCGGCAGACCCCCGGCTGGACGACGAGTCGCAGAGCCTGTGGAACCCTGAGCTCGGCGATGTCGACAAGAGGTTGCTGACGTCGGCGGTGCGCTGCTTCGCCGCGAACGGGTACCACGCGACGACCACTCGCGACATCGCGACCGGAGTCGGCCTGAGCCCGGCGGCGCTTTACGTGCACTTCCCGTCCAAGGAACTCGTGCTGTTCGAGATCATGCGGGCGTGTCACGAGGCAGCGCTCGCCTGCATCTCGGATCCGGCGGTTGAGGCCGCAGGGGACGCGGCGGCCCGGCTGGCCGCGGTGGTGTCCCGGTACACCGCCTGGCACGCCCGCCACCATGTCGCCGCGCGCGTCTGCCAGTTTGAGCTCCCCGGGCTGACCCCCGAGCACTATGACGAGATCATCCGCGTGCGGCACCTCACCAACGAGGTCTTCCGTGCCATCGTCGAGAAGGGCATGGCTGAGGGAACGTTCGTGGCGGGCAACGTGAACCGCCTGGTACGCGCGATGCTCTCGCTCAGCATCGACCTGGTCCGCTGGTATCGCCTGGACGGCCCCGACTCTCCCGGTGAACTTGGCGACTTCTACGCCCGGCTGGCCCTGCGCATGGTCATGCACAAGGACGCCGCGGAGGGCGGGTAAGCCGAGACAGCTTCAGCCGAGATCCGCTGGCGCGCCTCCGGCACGCCAGCGCCGGCCTCAGCCCGGACGCAGCGCAGGACAACGCGACGTGCCCGGGAACAGGGCCTGGGCGCACCTATCCGGCGAAGCGTGCGCGCTCCGACGCTCGTGACCCGTATGGCGATGATTTCTCTGGTCATCGCGCGTCCCGCTTACCAGAGGCTGTTAGCAAGGCCGTCGCAAGGGCCACCGCCGTGGAACGTGTACCGCATTGAGCCACGCTCGGCGATCGTGACCTTGGGGACGGAGCCGGGCGGCCTGACGCGCTTCCTGTTCTGACTGCACTGACCGGCTCGGCCGCCCCAGGTTCGATGGCTACTGCCAGTCGCCATGCGTAAGGCCGTACACATAGATGAGCTGCCCGCTACCGAAGGCGATGGCCAGACAACTGGCACCATCTTTCCCCAGGACCTCGAAGGCCGGCAGGCGCGTCGAGGGCTTAGCTGATTCGAATAGATCAGCGTCTACGGTGCGTATCCTGGCGGATTCGCCGCAGGAATGTCGGTGGTCGTCGGTAGGTTCACTCACGTCGCGTTAACGCAGCCAGAAGCGAAACCCCCAGGCGCATAGGAGATGTTCTGTTGCCACAGTGGGAAAAGTCGAGCACGGCCCGCGTGATACCGCCCGCCCGGCCGCGCAAGCTCGCCAAGGTTCCGTTCGTCGAACTGGCAGACGGACGCCTGCAAGGCGTGGTGTCCAGCGGCTCGGACATCGAACGGGTCTACGTCTCCTCGGTCGCGGCCGACAGCGTCTACTCGTTCGGTTGCAGCACCAACAACAACCGCCCGTGCGGCGGCGCGCGGGGCTCGTTCTGCAATCACATCATTGCCCTCATCAGCGAGGCGGTGCTGCAGTACGGTCCCGAGCGCGTCGCCCGCTACCTGCGGGTCGAGGTTGAAGAGCCGACCGCGCAGGCCATTACCGCCGCGATGCTCGCCACGCGTCCGTCCCACCTTGACACGAAGGCCGCCGCGTCGGTCTTCAGCCGGTTCCTCCGCCACCTGGCCTATCTGGAACTGGCCGCCACCACGGAACCGCTGCCGGAAATGCACTGGTTCCCGCCGACCAGAGAGGTGGCGTTATGCGCGCCGACCTGCTCGCCAGCACACCAGACGGGCTTGATGACGCCATAGCGGCCGTCGATGCCTTCGACCAGGCTCTCGTCGCGGGCCTGGTCCGCCCGCAGCCCGCCCAGGCTGCCGGCCTGGCGCACCTGGCCGAGGCCGTCGCGGGCACGCCGCTAGCATCGATGGTCGCCGAGGCAGCGGGAAAGGCGGCCGCCGGAGTCGCGGGCGAGGACCACTTCGTCGCGCTGGCCGCCGCCCGGGCCGCCCTGCTCGGCGCGGTCCACGACGCCCTGATGGCTCAGGTCCAAGAGGCGACCGGCCGGTCAGCCGGCGCAGCCGACGCCGCCCAGGCAGCCGGCGGCGAAGCGGCCGAGAACATCCTGGCCGCCGCCTGCTCGTGGCTGTCCGACCTGGCGCGCGCGGGATGGCAGGGCCTCGACAGCGACGTGGTCGCGGGATCGGCGCAGGTGCTCTCGGCGATGCTCCCGGACCCGTCCTTGCGCCGCCTGGCGGTGCTGCTCGACGGCTTCGCCGCCGAACTCGCCGCGTCCTGCCCGGGTGCGACGATGGAGCGCTTCCCGGCTCGCCGCTGGGCGGACCTATGGTCCCGGGCGCTGCTGCTCACACTCCCCGGCGGGCTGGCGCCAACCGTGATTGAGAACGTGACCGGGCGCCTGCTTCCCCTCGGCGTCGACCTCCAGGAACACGCGACCGCCGTCCAGGTCCAGGTCCACGCGGTCTTCGAGCCGGCCGACGGCACGGGATCCCAGCGCACGGAGCCGCGCCTGGTCCGCGCCAGCGTCTCGGCCCCGAAGCCGGACACGGTCATCGGCGCGGGCCTGTGGCAGCTGCTTCGCCCGCACATGTCCCTGCTCGGCGCGGTCAGCGAGGGCCGGGCCATGGAGCTCACGGACATGCCGCTCACCGCCGAGGGCGACCTCATCTGGAGCGATTCCCGCGCACGCCGGGGCGACCCCGCCGACCCGTTCGCGACTGCCCGCGTCGTCTTGCCCGCCGCCGCCGACCCGCCGACCGCACCGCTGGGGCGGCACCCGGCCCGCATCGCGGTGCCCGTCTTCCTTGACGGGTACGCCGTCGGCGAGGATGACGGCGCGCTGGCATTCACCGTCGCCGGCCATCCCGTGGCGGTCGACGCCGACCGCGTCCCCGTCGCGGGACCGCTCACCCCTGAGGCGATAGCGGCGTCCGGCGCCTGCATCGGCCTGCTCCGCTGGGACGACGGGGCGTTCCGTATCCAGCCGCTCGCGGTCGAGGCCACCGTCAGGAAGAAGATGGTCGCGGTCCACGCCGGGGCATGGGCCGGCGGAACCGCCGGCAAAGACGGCGTCAGAGCCGAGAATGCCGCCACCGAAGCGATCGTCGCGCTGGTGGAGCGCGCCGGAAGGCTCCTGCGGAAATGAGTGAGCCAGACTCCGCCGAGAACCGCCGCGAGGTCCTGTACTGGCGGCTCCTCGCCCGCCTCTTCGGCCGCGAGGAGGAGGCAGCGCTGGAATCCGCCAGCGTCGCCGTGGTCAAGGACATCGGCCTCCCGGTCGCGCTGCTTGACCCGCACGCGTCCATCGACTCGATTGTCCAGCGGCACCCCGACCTGGCCGCCGAGATCTACGGCCTGATGACGCCTGAACCGGACGCCGACGGCACCCGCGACCGGGACGCCGAGGTGCGCCGCGCCGCCCTGGCGTCGAAGGTGCTGCTCAACGTCTTCGACACCGGCTCCGGAGCGGTCACCGCCGGGCAGCTCGCACGCTGGCAGTCCGACGCGGGCTGGCTTGAGGCGGCGCTCGGCTGCCAGCCCGGCGGGCTGCGCGCCGGACGGGCCGGACAGGGCGGACTCGGCCCCGAGCTAGGCGCGATCGAGGCCGGCCTCGTTAAGCGGATGCACCTGCGCGAAGTGCTCGCCGACCCCAAGCTCGCCGCCCAGCTTACCCCCAGCATGTCGCTGGTCGAGCAGCTGCTGCGGGATAAGGGCAACCTGTCGGGCGTGGCCCTGGCGAACGCGAAGTCCCTGATCCGCCGGTACGTTGACGAGGTCGCCGCGGTGCTGCGCACCGAAGTGGAGAAGGCCTCGGCCGGTGCCGTTGACCGCTCGGTCCCGCCGAAGAGGGTGTTCCGCAACCTGGACCTCGACCGGACCATATGGAAGAACCTCACCAACTGGAGCCCGGAAGAGGAGCGGCTGTACGTCGATCGCCTTTACTACCGGCACACCGCCCGCAAGACGACGCCCCAGCGGCTGGTTGTCGTCGTCGACCAGTCGGGCTCGATGACCGACTCGATGGTGAACTGCGCCATCCTCGCGTCGATCTTCGCCGGGCTGCGATGCGTGGACGTCCACCTGATCGCCTACGACACGCAGGCGCTCGACCTCACGCCGTGGGTGCACGACCCCTTCGAGACCCTGCTGCGCACGAAACTGGGCGGCGGCAACGATGGCATGGTCGCCATGCAGATGGCCCAGCCGAAGATCGCCGAGCCGCGCAGCACCGCCGTGGTGTGGATCTCGGACTTCTACGAAACACGGGTCGAGCAGCTCTTCGAGAACATGGCCGCGATCCACCGCTCCGGGGCCAAGTTCATCCCGGTCGGCTCGGTGAACAGCTCCGGCAGCGGCGCGGTCAACCCGTGGTTCCGCGAGCGCTTCAAGGACCTCGGCGCGCCGGTGATCTCCGGCCACATCCGCAAGCTCGTCCGCGAACTCAAGACGTTCCTTGTCTGAAAGGACCCCTCGAACCGTGTCTGACCTGCTGCGCGCCCCCGCCGAGATCAAGTACGCCGAGGAACTGAACTGGCTTGAGTCCATCGACGACAACCCCAAGCCCTTCTCCTGGCGCCTGTCACCGAAGATGATCCGCCTGTTCATCCTCGGTTCCGACCGTTCCGACCGCCTTGACAGGCAAGTCTCGCAGAAGTGGTTCGGTGACCGGAGCTTCGTCGAGCGCTCCATCGTCACCCTCGCCTCCGACCGCGGCCTGCTGCTCATCGGCGACCCCGGCACCGGCAAGAGCTGGCTGGCCGAGCTGCTGGCCGCCGCGATCTGCCGCAACTCCACGCAGGTCGTGCAGGGCACCGCCGGCACGACCGAGGACCACATCAAGTACTCCTGGAACGTCTCCATGGTCATCGCGAAGGGACAGTCGCGCGACTCGATGATCCCCTCGCCGATCATGACCGCGATGGAAGCCGGCACCATCGGCCGGTTCGAGGAGCTGACCCGTTCCACCAGCGACGTGCAGGACGCGCTGATCTCGATCCTGTCCGAGAAGTACATCTCGATCCCCGAGCTGGATAGCGACAACATCGTCTTCGCCAAGCCCGGCTTCTCGGTCATCGCGACCGCCAACAGCCGCGACCGGGGAGTCAATGACCTGTCCTCCGCGCTCAAGCGGCGCTTCAACTTCGTCCGGATCCCGGTCGTGACGAACAAGAAGAGCGAGGCGGAGATCGTCCGCTTCCGCACCGAGGAACTGCTGCGCCGCCACCGGATCGAGCTTGAGCTGCCGCCGACGCTGCTCGACGTGCTGCTGCAGAGCTTCGCCGACCTGCGCGCGGCCGCCGCCGCGGCCGGCAGCGACGACGAGAAGCTGGAGTCCGCGCTGTCGACCGCCGAGCAGATCGGCGTGCTCGAGGACGCGATCCTGCACGGCAACTTCTTCGGCGAGCGCAAGCTGACCGCCCGGACCCTGGCCTCCTCGCTCGTCGGGTCGCTGGCCCGCCGTGAGCCCGAGGACCTGGCGATACTGAACAAGTACCTGCACGGGGTCGTCGAGCCGCGCAGCAAGGACCAGGGTGGTCAGTGGCCGGAGTTCCTTGACGGCGGCCGCGAGGCGATCGCGACCCTCTCATGACGGAGCAGAACGAGGGCTCCTTTCACCGTCTCCGCCAGCAGCTTCAAGAAGCCGCCGCGGCGTTCGCGGACGGCCCTGGTGCCCTGGAAGGCATCCTGCTCGGCATGGTCGACGACGTCGACCGCGCGCTGCGCGAGCCGCTGGAGATCTTCCCCGTCTGCCACCACTCGCCCGCCTCGGCGACGGCGATGGCCCGCCGCCTGCGCGAGAAGCAGCCGAAAGTCGTGTACCTGGAGCTGTGCGAGGACATGGCGCCGCTGCTGACCGAGCTGCGCAACTGCACGCTCCCGGTCGCCGTCCAGGCGTTCGCGAGCGAGGTCGACGGCTTCCCCCGCGAGTGGGCCCCGCTGTCGGTGGTCGCCCCGGTCACCGAGGCCTCGGCGGAGTACCAGGCGATCGCCTACGCGCTGGAGACGCCGGGCGTCGAGCTGGTCCTCGTCGACCGTTCGGCGGACCACGTGTTCCAGTGGGACGAGCGGGCGGCGCCCCCCGGCGAGGAGGACGCCGCCCCGGACGCGCCTGCGGCCCCGCAGGAGGCGGCACTGCACGGGGACGCGGTCGGCGTCG
>DASWAE010000117.1:0-35580 GCA_036391275.1 Trebonia sp. | reverse complement strand
CACTACCACGACCCGCAGACCGGGCTGCTGATCATGATGGCGCTTTACGCGGTGGCGCTGCTCGCCGCCGGGTCCGTCTTCGGCACGCTGTCGGACAAGTCCGGCCGCCGCAAGCCGTTCATCATCGGGTCGTCCGCGGTGATGGCGCTGGCGGCCGCGCTGCTCGCCGCCTCGCCCACCTGGCACATGGGCTTGGTGGCGGCGCCGCTGCTCGGCGCCGGGTACGGCACGTACTGGTCGGCGGCGCCGGCGCTGCTGACCCAGGTGCTCCCGGCGGCGGTCGACCGGGGGAAGGATGTCGGTCTGATCAATATCGCCTATAACCTTCCGCTTGTGGTGGCACCGCTCGCTGCCGGGGTAGTACTAGGACTGCTGAACAGCTATCCGGCGCTGTTCGCGCTCGCTGGCGTCGCCACGATCGCGGCGGCGTGGACGATCAGCAGGGTCCGGTCGGTCCCTTGATCTCCTTTACCAAATCGATATGAAACGGCATACTTGTCTGAAGAACACAATCTGTGGAGGTCACCCCGTTGACAAATCGGGCCTTCCGCTCACCACGAGGCCTCACCGGGGGATTGGCGTTCCTCCTCTTGGGTGTACTCGCGACGGTGGGACTAACCGCGTGCGGTGCTCCGTCGTATACCTACGTCGCCGACTCGGCCGCCAAGGCTTACTACAAGGTGCCCACCCAGTGGCACCAGATCTCCCAGAAGGACCTGAACGCGGCGCTCAAGGCGGCCGGCGGTTCGAGCGACGGCATCTGGTCAACCGCGTTCGACGCGGGTGAGGCACCTTCTGGCAGCAACTTCCTCGCGCCGACCATCAACAAGCCGTTCGTGTTCGCTGAGGTGGGAACGCTGTCTTCCACAGTGAGCAACGAGATCTCATACAACGTGTTGCGCGACTTCATGCTGCCGGTGACGTCCACCTCGCGTCAGCAGGACGCGGCCAGCGGCTTCCCGCTGACCAACTTCAAGCAATTGCGCGACCAGACCATCAGCGCGAAGCAGGGCGTGCACGGGGTGCGGGAGACGTTCCAGTACACCTTCCCCGGCGGGGTGGTGGATACCTTCGACGAGGACGTGCTGACCAACGCCGACCAGACCGTCGTCTACTTCCTTATGGTGCACTGCACCGATTCTTGTTACTCGCAGAACCAGAACAACATAGATACCGTCATGTCCTCATTTACCGTCGGGAGCCCGACATGAAGAAGGCCGCGCGGCCGGTTGAGCAGGGACTTGTCTTCCACGGCGGCCGCCCGAGGGAAGAAGACATCCTGACGCGCCGCAAGACGCCCTTCTGGGACCGGATCAAGTGGCTGCTGCTGCTCGTCATCGTCTGGATGGTCCTGGTCTGGTCGCTGATGGCAAACGACCCGCTCGTCGGGTTCGCCGACGCCTGCCGGATCCAGGTGCGGCAGGGCTGGTGGGTCTTCATCCTGATCGGCCTCGAACTGATCCACCAGGCGCACTTCCTCGTCAGCGAGCACTGGGCGGCCTATAACCAGTTCTGGGTCAAGCGGGTGTGGGGCGCCTGGGGCCGGTTCACCGACCGCAAGCTCTCCGCGTGGACGAAGTTCCGGATCAGCCGGGTCATCAGCTGGATCGTCATGATCGCGGTCATCGCGATCGTCACGGGCAAGATCATCCACACGGCGCCGCTGCTGGCGCTGCTGCGCATCCCGCAGATCGTGTGGAGCGCGATGCCGTTCGTGGTCCAGATCGTCTTTACCCTGTTCTTCGTCGTCGCCCAGTTCGGCATGCTGTTCTGGTTCCTGTCCAGGGGCGGCGTTGACGTCTACTACCCGGATGACATCAAGACCAGGTTCTCCGACGTGTGGGGCCAGGACCAGGTGCTTGAGCGGGTCAAGGAGAACATCATCTTCCTTGAGAACCCCGAGATCGTCGAGGACCGCGGCGGTTACGTGCCAGGCGGCATCCTGCTCTGGGGCCCGCCCGGTACTGGCAAGACGCTGATGGCCGAGGCGGTGGCCGGCGAGACGGGCAAGCCGTACGTGTTCGTCGACCCCGGCGCGTTCATCAACATGTTCATGGGCGTCGGCGTGCTCAAGGTCAAGGGCCTGTTCCGCAAGCTGCGCAAGCTCGCGCTGCGCTACGGCGGCGTGATCGTCTTCTTCGACGAGGCCGACTCGCTCGGCAACCGCGGCATGGCCATGGGCGGCGTGCCGGGCGGCAACAGCGCGGTCCCCGCCCCGTTCGCCGACGGCTGCCACGGCTTCTCCTACCTGTCGAACGACCTGCAGTCGATGCTGGCGAGGAACGCGATGGCCTCAGGCCTTGAGCCGGACGGCCCTGGCGTCAAGCGTGACCGGCAGATCGTCGGGGGCATGATGAACGGCGGCATGGGCGGCGGCGGCATGGGCACGCTGCAGGCGCTGCTCACCGAGCTGTCCGGGTTGAAGAAGCCGCGCGGCTTCATCAACCGGGTGGTCAGGCGGGCACTCGGCATGCGGCCGAAGCCGCCGCCCCACTACCGCATCCTGGTCATGATGGCGACCAACATGCCGTCCGCGCTCGACGAGGCGCTGCTGCGCCCCGGCCGCATCGACCGCATGTACCGGGTCGGTTACCCGTCCAAGCCGGGCCGGGTCCGCACCTACGAGGGATACCTGGCCAAGGTCTCGCACGAGCTGACCGCCGAGCAGATCGACAAGCTCGCCACGATCACCCCGTACGCGACCGGCGCCACGATCAAGGACATGGTCAACGAGGCGCTGATCATCGCGATCAGGGACGGCCGCGACGTCATCACCTACCAGGACGTCATCAAGGCCAAGCGGCTCAAGGCGCTCGGGCCGCCCGAGGACGTCGAGTACATCGAGCGGGAGCGGCACGCGACCGCGATCCACGAGGCGTGCCACGCGGTGGTCGCCTACCAGACGCGCAAGCACCTCATCATCGACATCGCCACCATCGAGAAGGGCAGCTACTACCTCGGCATGGTGTCGTCGATCAAGCCAGAGGACCTGTTCACCACGTGGCGCAGCGAGTATGAGTCGGACATCCTGGTGTCCCTCGCCTCACTGGCCGGCGAGCGCATGTTCTTCGAGGGGGACAGCTCGTCCGGCGTGTCCGGTGACCTGGACTCCGCGACCCAGACCGCCACCTGGATGGAGGGGTACTGGGGCATGGGCAAGACGGTCTCCTCGGCTGCCACCGCCCGCCGCCTTGAGGCGGGCACACCCGGAGGCGGGAACCGGCCCGCGGCCGCGGACGCCAGCCCGAACGGTCACGGCCCGTCGCCGCTCGGCCGGCTCGCCGACCGTATCGAAGACAACCTGGGGGCGCTGCTGCTTAAGGCCGAGAACCTGCTGCGCGAGAACGAGCGGCACGTGCTCGCGCTCGCGCACGCCCTTGAGACGCACAAGACCCTCAGCGGCGAGGACGTCGAGGCGGTCATGGAAGGTACCCGCGGCCCGCTGGTGGACGGCACCCCGTACACGGACGACGCGTTCATCGACCGGCTGCGCGAGTACCACCTGGCGGCTGTGCGGGCACACCGGCAGCATGACACGCCGGACATGCCGCTGCCCGTCGCCGAGCCCGCGTTCGCCATCGCCGACGGCTTCGGCTCCGGCAGCTTCCTCGGCGGTTCCTACGGTGACAACGGGAACGGGACCAGCACGGGAACCGAGGCCGGCGACACGATCGACTTCGGCGGTTTCGGCGCGGGAAACGCGAACGGGAACGGGTCCTACACCGGCCCGCTCGGCGCCCCGACGTACGACCCGCCCGGTCACAACGGGCCGGACGAGGACGACGAGGACGATCACTCCTAACACCACAATGCGCCCCAGGCACCGGGTCCGGCTGGCGGTCAACCTGCTCAACGGGTCGACCCTGGCCGGACTCGTCGTTTCCGTGGCCGGGCAGGCGCGCCTGGCCCGCTTCCCCGACGGGCTGCTCGTCGGCACCGGCTACCGGCTGCCGGTGCCGCCCGCGCCCGCTTTCACGCTGGGAAACGTGATCCTCACCCGGCGCGACGCGCTCGGCCGCGACACCGACCTGCTCCGGCACGAGGCCAGGCACGCCACGCAGTACGCCTGGTGCGGCGGGCTGCCGATGCTGCCGCTTTACTTCGCCGCCGCGGGGGTGTCCTGGCTGCTTTCCGGCGACTTCGGCGCCTGGAACATCTTCGAGCGGTGCGCGGGACTGACCGACGGCGGGTACGCCGCCGCGCCGCTCCGGTCCGGGCTGCGCAAGCCGCGACCACGCCGCCAACGTCCTGCCGAGACGCTCGGGCAGTCCGGCTAAAGCAGGGGGCCGGCCAGCATCCGGTCTACCTGGCCCCGGTTCCGGTCCGGAACGAGACGGACATGCCGGATCGACCGCCAGCCCTTGCCGGTGAGCAGGAACTCGCCCCGCCCTGCAAGCGGGGCGATCCCGTTCATGAGCATCTGCGGATGGGCATGCCGCTCCCCGGCCGAGCGGGCGTCCACCACGTCGGTCACCGTCCCGCTGTCCAGGTCGATCCCGGCGACGCAGGTCGTGCCGAGAACGTTCGCCCAGACCAGGCCACCCGCCCAGGCAAGGTCATTCAGCCAGCGCACCCGGCTGCCCGCGCATCGCACGTGCACGACGGCGCGGGGTTCAAGCGTCACCGGGTCGCGTCGCACCAGTTCGCTCGTTCCGTCGCTGGTCACCACCTCGCCAACGGGAACGCCCGCCGCATCAGGCCGGCCGCTCATGCCCTTGTCGGCGGGAACCGCGCAGATCCCCCATCCCTCCCGGTTGAACCGAACCTTCTCCGTGACCTCCAGCGTCGTCGCGTCCCAGCGCAGCGCGACCCGCTCCCGCCAGGTGAGCTGCCAGATGCTAGCGCCTACCCGGCAGATCCCCTCGGCGTACAGGTCCGGCGCTAGCCCCGCCTCCGCGGCCACGTCCGTCGCGCCAAGCTCGTAGCGGCGCAGCACCGACATCCCGTACTGCCCGCCGGACTCCCAGATGGTGGTCCCCTCGGCGAGCAGCCCTTGGGTAAAGCCGCGCGCGGGATGCGGGAGCTGCTGCACCACCTTCACCCGGAAGAAACGCACCCCGCGATTATCTCCCTCAGACGCGGTCGCGCAGGGCCTTGACCAAGGCGGGCAGCACCTCGTGCAAGTCGCCGACGACCGCGTAGTCCGCGCGGGTCATCATCGGGGCGGACGCGTCGGTGTTGATCGCGATGATGTGCCTGGCGCCAGAGCAGCCCGCGAAGTGCTGGATCGCGCCGCTGATGCCGCAGGCCAGGTACAGGTCGGGGGTGATCTTGGTGCCGGTCTGGCCGACCTGCATCGAGTGCGGGCGCCAGCCCTCGGAGGTCACCACCCGGGAGACGCCGACCACGCCGCCGAGCAGCTCCGCGAGCTCTTCCAGCGGGGCGAAGCCCTCGGCGCTGCCGACGCCGCGGCCGCCGCCGACCACGACGCGGGCGGTGGCGAGCGAGACGCCGCTCGGGCCGCCGGGCGACTCGACGGCCCGGACGAGCAGGTCGGCATCGCTCACCGCCGCGCTGATCTCATGCACGACCGCGGCGCCGGCGGCCGTCGCCGGCGCGGGCGCGACCGCATCCGTCGCGACGGTGAGCAGCGCGGCCGGCGCGTCGAGCACGGCCTCCTCGAGCAGCAGGCCGGCCCACCGCTGGCGGACCAGGTCGAGCTTCCCCCCGCCAGACGCGGACACGGCGACGCAGTTCGCCGCCATCGGCAGTCCGGTGATCGCTCCCAGGTGGGCAAGCACCTCATTGCCGTGCTCGGTCCCCGCAGCGACCACCGCGGGCCGCGGGCCGCCCGTGCGGCCGGCCCCCGTACTTTCGGCAGCAGGGCCGAGCAGCCCCGCGAGCACGCGCGCCCACGCCCGCGGCGCGTAGCCGTCCACGCCGGAGACCACGTAGACGTCGGCCGCGCCGTAGGCAGCGAGGTCGCCGAGCGGCGGGGCGCCGAAGACGACCGCGGCGACTCCGCTGCCGGCGGCGGTGTCCGGTAGCAGCCCGCGGGCCAGGGTCAGCGCGCGGAGCGACGCGTCAGCGACGGCATCGCCGTCAAGTTCGACAAGGCACCAGACGGTCATGAGATCACCCCGAGCTCCGCGAGGACCGCGACGAGGGCGGGCACCGCGGCGCTCCCCTGGCCGAGGACGGTCGCCTGCTTCCGTGGCGCGTCCGGCACGCGCAGCCTGGTCATGCGGAAATCTCCCGCAGGCACGGGGCCGTCGGCCGCCACTGGTATCCGCTTGACGGCGGCCCGCTTCGCGCGCAGCCGGCCGGGCAGCGACGGGTAGCGCGGGAGGTTGATGCCCTCCTTGACGGTCACCACGCAGGGCAGCGGCAGCGTGAACGCCTCGGTCACTCCCCGGTAGCTGCGCGACGCCAGCAGCGACAAGCCGTCGTCCGCCACGGTGATCGCCTTGGCGCCGGTCGCCGCCGGCCAGCCGAGCAGGTGGGCAAGCCGGATGCCCACCTGGTAGCCGCCGGTGTCGGACGCCTCGTTGCCGAGCAGGATGAGGTCGAAGGCGCCGGCGGCCGCCACCGAGTGCAGCGCGGCGGCGGTGGCCATCGGCCCGGTCTCCGCGCCGGCCGCCGTCTCGACCAGGACCGCCGCCGACGCGCCGAGCGCCAGGCACCCGCGGAGCTGCTCCTCAGCCTCGGCCGGACCGAGCGAAACGACCGTCACCGCGCCGCCGAACCGCCCGGCGAGCCGCACCGCCTCCTCGACCGCGCACTCCTCGTGCGGGCTGATGGCGAACCCGGATGCCCTGGTGTCGATGGCGCGGGAGTCGGCGGTGAGCGTGATCGCGCCGCCGACCGTAGGCACCCGCTTGACGCAGACGAGGATCTCCATGGCTCCGCCCTCACCGCATCCGCGACCCGGCGGGGTCGAACACGGCCCCCCGGGTCGCCACCGTTACCTGGTACGGCTCGCCCATGTACTCCACGAGCAGCGGAGTCCCCACTGCCGACAGGTCGGGCGGCAGGTAGGCCATCAGCAGGTGCCTGCCCACCGACGGGCCGGACCCGGCCGAGGTCACGTACGACGGCCGTCCGTGCGCGTCTACCAGTCGCGTGCCGTCCAGGGTGAGGACCGGCTCGCCGCCGAGCATGTACCGGGGGATGCCGTCGGCTGACTTGTGCGAGTCGACGGTCAGCGTGCACAGCACGGCGGCCGGCGCCGCCGTGCGGACCGCGAGGTACGCCTCCTTGCCGATGAACGGCTCGGCCTTCACCTTCGGCCTGGCCATGCCGGCCTCCACCGGGTTGTACTCGGGCGTGAGTTCCGCCCCGAAGGCCCGGTACCCCTTCTCAAGCCGGGCGGTCGTCCCGTAGACGCCGATACCGACCGGCACCAGCCCGCGCGGCTGCCCGGCGTCCCAGAGCAGGTCCCACAGGTGCCCCGCCTGGTCTGCCGGCACGTGCAGCTCCCAGCCGAACTCGCCCACGTAGGAGATCCGCGACCCGAGCACCGCCGCCCCGCCGAGCTCGAAGGTCCCGGTCATCCCGAACGGGTGCGGCGGCTTCTGATCCCCGTCCTTGTTCACCGCGGCGAGGATGTCGCCTGCGCGGGGTCCCCACAGCCCGATCGTGGCCCAGGCCGAGCTCACGTCGGCGAGCTGCGCGTTGTCGGGCAGCCGGTCAGTGATCCACTTGGCGTCCCGCCCGCCGTCGGCCGCGCCGGTGACCACACGGAAGTGGCTCGTGCCGAGCCGCATGATGGTGAGGTCCGCCACGAACCCGCCCGCGTCGTTGAGGAACGGGGTGTAGACGGTGCGGCCGACCGGCACGTCGAGCTGCGCGACGGCGAGGTTCTGCAGCGCGCCGAGCGCGCCGGGCCCGGTGACGTCGAGGATGGTGAACGCGGACAGGTCCACCAGGCCGGCACCGTCGCGCATTGCGAGGTGCTCGGCGTTGATGACCGGCGACCACCAGCGGGACTCCCACTCGGCCGGGCGTTCCATGAGCCGTCCGGGGTACTTCTCAAGCAGCGGCTCGTTCGACGCGTACCAGTGCGGCCGCTCCCAGCGGGCGGTCTCGTAGAACACCGCGCCCAGGTCCTTGGCCCGGCCGTACAGCGGAGTGGTGCGCAGCGGGCGCAGCGACTCGTACTGCTCGGCGGGGTGCACGATGCCGTACATCTTGTTGAACGCCTCGGCGGCGCGGGCGCGGGCGAACCCGGTCGTTCGCGACGACGGGTAGAACCGGGCGACGTCGGCCTCGTGCACGTCCACGGTCGGCACCTTGCCCGACATCAGCTCGGCGATCGCCCGGCCACAGCCGGGGCCCTCCTTGATCCAGCTCGCCGCCGCCGTCCACAGCCCCTTCACCTCGGGGGTCTCCCCGAGGAGCGGGTGCCCGTCGGGCGTCATCGAGATGAGCCCGTTGATCGCGTACCTGATCCCCGCCTTCTCGTCACCGAGGAGCTCCGGCATGAGCTCAAGCGAGGCCGCGAGCTGCGGGTCGAAGTCGTCGGCGGTGAACGGCATTTCTGTCGGCGAGAGCACCGCCTCCTCGTTGGACGGGATGGTCTCCGCCGGCACGATGATCGGCCGGTGCATGTAGGAGCCGACCTCCATGTCGCCGCCGTGCTGCCGCTCGTACATGCCCTCGTCCACGTCGCGGACGATGGGGTACGAGATCTCGCCGGTCGTCCCGGCGAACAGGCCGATCGGGCCGACGCTGATCATCTGGTGCACGACGGGGGTCAGCGCGAGCCGGGCCCCGGCGAGCGCGGCGACCTTCGCTGACCACACGCCGCAGCAGATGACGACGTAGTCAGTGGCGATCTCGCCCTTGGAGGTGACGATCCCGGTGACCCGGCCAGCCTCGCTGGTGATGTCCAGGACCTCGGCACCGGATACGACGGTGAGCGCGCCGGACGCCTGGGCCCGCTCCCGCATCAGCGTCCCGGCCCTGAGGCTGTCCACCACGCCGACCGTGGGAAAGTACCCGCCGCCGAGTATCACGCCCGGGTCCAGGTACGGCACGAGCTTCTGCACGCCTTCCGGTGTCAGGTGCTCGGCAGGGATGCCCCAGCCCTTGGCCTTGGTGACGCGGCGCTTGAGCTCCTGCATGCGTTCCGGCGTGCGGGCCACCTCGATGCCGCCGGACTCGGTGAACACGCCGAGCGCCTTGTACTGCTCGGTCGAGTCCCTGGTCAGCTCGAACATCAGCCGGGAGTACTCGATCGGGAAGATGAAGTTGGACGCGTGGCCGGTGCTGCCGCCCGGGTTGGGTAGCGGGCCCTTGTCGACGAGGACCACGTCCCGCCAGCCGAGCTCTGACAAGTGGTAAACCAGGCTGTTGCCCACGATGCCCGCGCCGATGACTACGGCACTCGCCCGGCTAGGAATGTCACTCATGATCGTGCTGGCCTTTCATCGGGGCGCTGCTGCTCAAGCATGGGCTCCAGGGCTGCTTCAAGTCCCTTGGTGCCGGTGTCGATACGGGTCAGTGGCAGGCCGAACTGGCTGGCGATCCGGGTGGCGGCCTCTTCCAGCTCGGGTGTTGACTGCTGCACCAGCCAGACCAGGCGGCGGTAGTGGCCGAAGTAGTCGGGCCAGAGCTCTGGATGGCGATCAAGGCCGAGCGGCTGGATGACGCTCCGCTGGAACGACTTGATCAGGTAGTCGGTCAGCAGGTAGGTGCCCGGTTCTTCTTCGAAGAGCCGCTCCACCTGGGCTTGGCCGGCGTAGAGGTCGTAGCAGTGCAGGCCGGGGAGACGGCTCACGCCGGCCTGGGCGGTCAGCTTGTCGAGGGCGCCGTAGGTACCGCAGTCGGCGTAAGCGAGGACCGCGCGAGACCCTTTCGTCCCGGGCGTCGCCAGCATCCGTTCGGCATGAACCTTGATCTGCTGCGGGCGGTTATGCAGGGCGGCGGGGATGGGGCGGACGGTGACCGGCCAGCCGCGGCGGGCGGCTATCTCGCGGATGTGGCCCGCCAGCGCCCCGCAGGCGACGACCTCAACCTCCCGGCCTGCCCTACCTGGCGCCCCACCGTCCCCGCCCGCCTCACCTGAAACCTTCTCGCCCGGCCGACCTGGGGATGGTTGTGGCAACGAGCCGCCTATAACCGGCCCGTTGCCACAACCATCCGGCCGGGCGGTGGCAGCCGCCGGGTTAGAGGCTGAGCTGGCCGATGAAGCGGTCGTTGAAGTCGGCGCGGTCGCTGAGCTCGACATAGGTCACCTCCTCGAGGAGGGACAGGGCGGCGGCGCGGTCGCGGAGGGAAAGCAAGGCCATCTTGGCACCCTCGCCCGCGACGTTGCCCGCGGCGATGACGCGGCGCGGTCCCACGTCGGGTACCAGGCCGATGCGGATCGCTGACCTGGCGTTGAGGTAGGAGCCGAAAGAGCCGGCCAGCAGGACCTGCTTGATGTCCTGCGTTTCCAGGCCGGCCTCCTCAAGGAGGATGCGCCAGCCGGTGGCGATGGCGGCCTTGGCGAACTGAAGCTCGCGGACGTCGCGCTGGGAGAGGTAAACGCTAGTAGCGGGGTCGCGGTCAGCGGACCAGTGCAAGACGAAGACGCGTTCCTTGCCGATCGTGGTGAAACGGTCCGCCAAGGCTGCCGCCGGGCCAGTGAACGCCCCGGTGCCGGGGGCGACGTCAGGCGCACCCTGGGTGAAACGGCCGGATTCGTCGATGAGGCCGGCCTCGGCGAGGGCGGCGACCGCGTCGACCAGGCCGGAGCCGCACAGGCCCGCGGGGTCGGTGTCGCCGATGACGGTGAGCTTGAGGTCGCCGTCGCCGGTGATCTCGACCGCCTCGATGGCGCCGTCCGCGGCGCGCATGCCGCAGCGGATGGAGGCGCCCTCGAAGGCGGGGCCGGCCGGGGCGGCGGTGGCCAGCAGCCAGTCGCGGCCGCCGAGGACGATCTCGCAGTTGGTGCCGATGTCGATGAACAGGCGGGTGCGCGGGTCGCGGTCCATGCCGCTGGCCAGCAGGCCGGCGGTGATGTCACCGCCCACGTACGCGCCGAACGCGGGAAAGACCACCGCGCGGGCCTGCGGGTGGGCGGGAACCCCCAGGTCGTGCGCGCGGACATCGGGCAGTAGGCGGGCGGACAGGATGAACGGGGCGACGCCGAGCGGCTCCGGGTCGATGCCGAGGACGAGGTGGACCATGGTGGCGTTGCCCGCCAGGGCGACCTCGTAGACCTCGTGCGGCGCCGCGCCGCCGGCCTGGCAGGCCGCGGCCGCCAGCTCGGCGAGTGTCTCCTGGGCAAGCTGCCGCAGCCTGTCCCGTGCGGCGGGGTCGAGCATGGTCGCGGAGATCCGGGCGATCACGTCGGCGCCGAACGGCTGCTGCTTGTTCAGCATCGACTCGACCGCGACCGGGGTGCCGGTGATCAGGTCGAGCAGGGTGGCGACGACCGTCGTGGTGCCGAGGTCGAAGGCGAGGCCGAACGCCCGGCCGGTGGTGTCGCCCGGCTCGACGGCGATCAGCGTCTCGTCCGCGACGACCGCGGTGACCTTGAAGTCCGAGGCGCGGAGCGTGCCGCCGAGTGTGCGCAGCACCGCGAGGTCGGTGGCCTGGCCGAGGTCGGTCAGCTCGCCGAGCACCCGCTCCAGGTCGGTCACCTGGTCGGCAAGCGACGGCTCGGCCAGCTCAAGGTAACGCTTGCGGATGGCCGGACGGAGGATGACCTGGCGGCCGACGCCGACGGTCGCCGCCTTGGGCCGGGTGACGAGCGGCGGCACCTCGACGTCGGCGTCGGTGCTCGCCAGGGTGCGGCAGGCGAGCCGCCAGCCGTCCCTGATCTCGGCCGCGGTGTAGGCGCGCAGGTCAAGGCTGGTAGGAACGGGCGGGTCGGCCTTGAACCTGATGCGGCACCTCTTGCAGGTGCCGTGGCCGCCGCAGGTGGAGTCGATCGCGATGCCGTTCCAGCTCGCCGCGTCGAAGAGGGTGACCCCCTGCGGCACCCGCACCGGACGGTCGTTGAACCGGAGGTCGACCCGCTGGGTCATGACTGGGCTGGCAGGGCTTGCGCGGACAAGGCCGCCTGGCTTGCGCGGTAGGCGGCGATCCAGGCGGCGCCCCAGTCGTCGTGACCGAGCAGCAGGTCGGCGGCTCGGGCGGCGGTGACCACCTGGGGCGTGCGGGCGTCCATAATGGCGCTCGTTAGCCCGTGCGCCGCCGCAACCGGCAGGAACGCGGCGGTCAGCGCATGCCGGTCCGGCATGCCGAAGGACAGGTTGGACGCGCCGCACGTGGTGTTGACGCCGAACTCCTCCCTGATCAGGGCGAGGGTCTCGAGCGTGCGCATGGTGTTGCCGGTGTCCGCGCCCGCGGGCATCGCCAGCGGGTCGATGACGATGTCCTCGACCGGGATCTGGTACCGCTCGGTCGCCGTGTAGATGAGCTTTCGCGTCAGAGCGAGCCGTTCTTGCGGTTCATCCGGGATCTGCTCCTCGTCGTTGGGGAGTCCGATGACAGCGGCACCGTACCGCTTGACCAGCGGAAGGATTGTTTCCAGCCGCTCGTCCTCCGCGGTCACCGAGTTGACGAGGGCCTTGCCCCGGTAGACCGCGAGGCCCGCCTCCAGCACCTCGGGGATCGAGGAGTCGATGACGAGCGGCAGGTCGGTCAGCCGCTGGATGAGCGTGACCGCCTGCACCATCAGCTCGGCTTCGTCGGCGAGCGGCGCGCCCATGTTGACGTCGAGCAGCATGGCGCCGCCGGCAACCTGCTGCGCCACGTCGATCTCGACGCGGGACAGGTCGCCGTCGCGGAGCTGCCGCTGGAATTTAGCCCTGCCGGTGGGGTTGATCCGTTCCCCGATGATGGCGAACGGCTGGTCATGGCCAATAGTGACGGTCTTCGCGTAGCTGGAGATCGTCGTGTGCACACTGTCCTCCGGTCAGACGGCGGCTACGGCGCGTCGGCGCCTGATGAGCTCCTTGGCCCTGACCACGGCGGCGGACGCGTCGGCCGCGTAGCCGTCGGCGCCGACCACGTCGGCGTACTCCTGGGTGACCGGGGCGCCGCCGACCATGACGATGACCTGTTCCCGCAGGCCGGCCTTGGTCAGCGCGTTGATGTTCGCCTTGAACATCGGCATCGTGGTGGTGAGGAACGCGGAGAAGCCCACGATGTCTGGCTTGTGCGTGCGTACCGCGTCGACGAACTTCTCCGGTGACACCTGCACGCCAAGGTCGATGACCTGAAAGCCCGCCCCCTCGAACATGATGTTCACCAGGTTCTTGCCGATGTCGTGCACGTCGCCCTTGACCGTGCCCATTACCACGGTGCCGATCGTCTCCGCGCCGGTCTCCGCGAGCAGCGGGCGCAGGATCTCAAGCGCGCCCGCCATCGCCTTGCCCGCGATCAGCATCTCGGGGACGAAGAAGTCACCGCGCTCGAAGCGCGCCCCCACTTCCTCAAGCGCGGGGATGAGCGCCTCGTAGAGCAGGGTTTCCGGCCCGAGCCCGGCGGCGAGTCCCTCCCTGGTCAGGGCGAGCACGTCGGGGGCGTTCCCGGTCAGCGTCTTGTCATAGAGCTCGCCGAGCAGTTCTTCGCTGGTCATGGAGCTCATCCCTTCCTTGAGGTCCGTGGCCGGTGGCCGAGCGCGGAGGACAGCCCGGCCGCCTCGTCCACGCAGTGGCGGATCGCATTCGCCGCCGTCTCCCTGTTCATCCTCGTGGTGGGCGCGGAAACCGACAGGGCCGCCACCACCGTGCCGTCATAGCGGAAGACGGGCGCCGCGAACGCGATGAGCCCGCGCTCGAGCTCCTCGTCGGTGACCGCGTACCCACGGGCGCGGACGGCGGCGAGGTCCGCCCGTAGCGCCGGCTCGCTGGTGATGGTCCTGTCCGTGCACCGCTCGAGCTCGCCCGGCGGCAGCTTGGCCGCGCCGTAGGCGAGCAGCACCTTGCCGAGCCCCGAGGCGTGCAGCGGGACCGGCCTGCCCACCCAGTTAGTGCCGCCGATCAGGTACGCGCAGTCCACCTGAGCGATCTGCTCGACGGCCTGCCCCGAGGCGACTCCCAGGTTGACGGTCTCGCCGGTGGCCTTGCCGAGCCGGTCGAGGAAGGGCTGGGCGACCGCGACAAGCGACGTGTCCGCGCCGCCGCGCCAGGCGAAGCTGACGAACATCTCGCCGGGGAGGAAGCGGCCGTGGGCGTCACGGCGCACCAGGTGATTGCGCTCAAGGGCGAGCAGCAGCCGCGAGGTCGTGGACTTGGCGAGCCCGGTGACCGCGGTCAGCTCGGTGAACGTCACCGGGTCGGCGGCGTGGACCACCTCCGAGAGCAGGCGCGCGGCCCGGTCCACGGCCTGCGTGCCGTTGGGGTTGCTCATCGGTACTTCCGCCGTCCTCAATCGGCTACTTCCACTTTATGAGACTAAGTTCTACGATATGGGGGTGTTTGTCAATAGAATGCCGCGCTACGAGATCCTGTCGCAGGACGCGATCGGGGTGCTCGACAAGGGCTGGCGGCGCATCGTCTCCGAAGTGGGCGTGCAGTTCGCCAAGCCCGAGGCGACCGCGCTCTTCGCCAAGGCCGGGCAGCGGGTGGACGGCGAGGTCGTCTACCTGGATCCCGAGTTCGTGCTCGAGCAGGTCGCCAGGGTGCCGCGGGAGTTCGACCTGCAGGCGCGCAACCCGGCCAACAGCGTCCACATCGGCGGCGACCACATGGTGTTCGGCGCCGTCTACGGTTCGCCGTTCGTGCGACAGGCAGACGTCAGGCGCGACGCGACCTTGGCGGATTTCCACAACCTGTGCAAGCTGTCGCAGGCTTTCCCGCAGCTCGACACCGCCGGCGGGGTGATCTGCGAGCCGAACGACGCGCCGCTCGACTCCCGGCACCTGGACATGGTGCGCGCGCTCGGCACGCTGACCGACAAGATCTACATGGGCAACGTGGTCTCCGGGCCGAACGCGGCCGACACCATCGCGATGACCGAGATCCTGTTCGGCGGCGGGTCAGGGCGTGACGCGGGCCGCGCGTCGATCGAGCGCACCCCGGCCGTCGTCTCGCTCATCAACTGCAACTCCCCGCTGCGCTGGGACGACCGGATGCTCGACGCGCAGTTCGAGTACTGCGCCGCCAACCAGCCGGTGGTGCTGACCCCGTTCCTGCTGATGGGCGCGATGTCCCCGGTCACCATCCCGGCGGCGCTCGCCCAGCAGCTCGCGGAGGCGTTCGCGGGCATCGCGCTCGCCCAGCTGATCAGGCCCGGCTGCCCGGTGATCTTCGGATCGTTCCTGTCCAACATCGACATGCAGTCCGGCTCGCCGTCGTTCGGCACCCCCGAGTCGGCGATCGGCCTGCTGTGCACCGGCCAGCTCGCCCGGCATTACGGGCTGCCGTTTCGCACCGGCGGCGGGCTGAACTCCTCGCAGACGGCCGATGCCCAGGCAGCGTACGAGTCGCTGATGACCCTGCTGCCCACCTTCCTGGCCGGCACCAACTTCGTCATGCACGCGGCCGGCTGGCTGGAGGGCGGGCTGGTCAGCTGCTACGAGAAGTTCATCATCGACATCGAGCTGCTGCGCGAGCTCCGGGTGGAGTTCACCCCGCTGGAGATCACCGAGGAATCGCTCGCCTACGGCGCGCACGTAGAGGTCGGCCACGGCGGCCACTTCCTCGGCGCGGCCCACACCATGGAACGGTTCAGGGACTGCTTCTACCGTCCGCTGCTGTCGTCCACCGCCAACTTCGAGCGCTGGCTGCGCTACGGCGGTAAGGACGCTACCGAGCGGGCCGGCGAGATCTGGCGGGCCACCCTGGACGCCTACCAGCCGCCGCCTCTTGACGACGCCATCCGCGCGGAACTTGACGACTACGTGGCGCGGCGCCGCGTTGAGCTAGGTGACTGATCAGGCCCAATTCCCTTTGGGGGATGTCACAAAGACGGCCGGTGCACGCTTTGTTGTACTAAACCCGTGCTCAGCGCCGGATGTATGGTGATTGCTATGAGCACGCCGCCAACCAACGGTCTCCAGTTCGTCCTGACGCTGTCCTGCCCCGACAAGCCCGGCATCGTCTACGCGGTGTCGAGTTTCCTCGTGCAGCACTCCGCGAACATCATCGCCAGCCAGCAGTACGGCGAGCCCGACGGCGGCCTGTTCTTCATGCGCGTGCAGTTCTCCGTCCCGCAGCCAGGCCGCCCGGTCGCCGAGCTTGAGCGGGACTTCACCTGGGTGGCCGAGGCCTTCCACATGACCTGGCGGCTGCACGACAAGCATGAGCGGGTCAGGACCCTGCTCATGGTGTCGCAGCTCGGGCACTGCCTGAACGACCTGCTTTTCCGCTGGTCGTCAGGCTTGCTGCCGGTCGACATCACCGGCGTCGTCTCCAACCACGAGGTCTTCCGCGACCTGACCGAGTCCTACAAGCTGCCGTTCCACTACATCCCGGTGACACCGGAGACCAAGCCGGCCGCCGAGGCCAAGCTCCTGTCGATCGTCGACGAGACGAGCACCGAGCTGATCGTGCTCGCCCGGTACATGCAGATCCTGTCATCCGAGGTATGCAAGCGGGTCGAGGGACGGATGATCAACATCCACCACTCCTTCCTGCCGTCCTTCAAGGGCGCCAAGCCGTACCACCAGGCGCACGCCAAGGGCGTCAAGCTGATCGGTGCGACGGCGCACTACGTGACGCCCGACCTGGACGAGGGCCCGATCATCGAGCAGGGGCTGATGCGCGTGGACCACTCCTACTCACCGGAACGGCTGGTCGAGGCCGGGCGCGACGTGGAGGCCCAGGTGCTCGCCCGTGCCGTCACCTGGCACGCCGAGCACCGGGTCCTGCTTAACGGCAACCGCACCGTCGTCCTCATGTAGCGGCCGGCTGGCGGTCCTCCTCCGGGTGGAGACAACCCTGCCCCGGGTAGAGCACCGGGCCGATGCCGGGAACCTCCTGGCTACGGGCCAGCTGGAGCAGCGCGGCCGCGGCCTGCCGCCCGTCCTCTCCTGAGCCCGACATCCGGGCGGCGACGAGCCCGGCGAAGACGGGAGTCGAGAACGAGGTCCCGCTCCACATCGCCATCCCGTCGAAGAAACGCTGCGCGCCGATCGGCGGTTCCGTGCAGACGTAATCTCCCACGGCGAAGGCGTTGATCAGGTCCTCGCCGGGCGTGTAGACATCCACCCAGGCGCCGTAATTGCTGAAGTGCGCCCGGTGCCGCCAGCTGGCCGACAGCGCCCCGACCGAGACGGTCCACGGGTAGGCGGCCGGCCACATCTGGCGCGACGTCCCGTCGTTCCCCGCGGGGACGATCACGACGAGGCCCAGGATGTGGCGTATGCGCCTGTCGTAGAGGTCGTCGAAGGTCTTGAGCGACAGGTCCTTGCGGGTGGCGCTGACGAAGGTGAACACGAAGATGTCCGGGGCCGGGTCGAGGGCGGCTTCCAGGACCGGCTCCAGGTCCGACTCGAACTTCCCCGTCCCGCTGTCGAATCCCTGCACCACGAGTACCTCTGCCTTCGGCGCCATGCAGCGCAGGCACCCGGCGACGAAGGTGCCGTGCCCGGCATAGGGAAGGATCTGGCGAGTGCCTGGGTAGTACGGGTCCTCCAGCGTTCCTGTCACCCCGGCGAGCCAGGAATGGGCGGTGGTGGCGGTACCCGGGAGCAGTCCGGTGTCCACGATGCTGACGGACACGCCCTCCCCGTCGCACTGGCCGGGGAGCACCTCCCCGGCTGGAGGCGGGTACGGTGTCGTCGTGCCCGGCGGCACCTCCATGGGCTCGGTGGCGGGGCAGGGGTACGGGCACGGGTAGAGGAAGGAATCGATCGTGGCCGCGCCCTCGCCCAACTCGGCGTCGAGCACGTCGAGGACTTCCGGCACCGGCGGCAGGCCCTGCAACCGGATGAGGGTGACCCCGTCCGATACGGGCTGGAGCACGTATCGCCCCTGCCTGGCGTCCCCCGTGCTGACCGGGTAGTTCCTGTCGAGCGTATCGGTCACGCGCTGCACGTCCTGCGGGAAACTGAGGATCGCGTCCTTCCGGTAGAGATAGTCGACGTCACCGGTTGTCTCCCAATCATCAGGGAAAACCGCCGCATCCTCATGGGCATTCAGAATCAGTTGTATCTGCGCTTGCAGACGCGAGTCCACTGCCATAACCCCTCCTTTTAACCAGGTAATTAGGTCGACTGACCGCCTTCTCGGTATTTACGATTGGTTAATTCGCCACGCACGGGGGTGCCGAGGTGACGTGGAATGCTGACGAACTGCTTGCCCAGGCGCTGTCCAAGCCATCCGAGGCGCTTACCGCTGCCCATGACGTGCTGGCGCGGCGTCCGACGGCGGCCGAGGCCGCGGTTGCCCACCAGGTGATCGGCGTGGTGCTCAGGCACTTCGGTGATATTCACGAAGCCATTGACGAGTTGCGCAAGGCGCGCCGCCTGGCGGGCAACGCGGGGGATACCGCCCGGGAGGCGGACATTCTCGCGAGCCTGAGCGTGGCGCTGCTCCTGGCGGGCCAGACTAAACGCAGCCTGGTCATACTCAATGAGGTGCTGCGCACCAGCCGCGGCGTCCCCGCGGGACGGCTGCTGATTCGCCGGTGCTACGCGTACTGGGTCCTTGGCCGTCATGCCGAGGCGCTGCGGGACGCCCAGGCCGCCGTCGACCTGCTCTACGGTGTCGACGACCTGGTGTGGGAAGCGCGCGCGCTGCACCACCGGGCAACGGCCTACGCCGCACTCGGCCGGACCGACCGGGCCGACCTGGACTACGCGAAGGCCGAAGCCCTCTATGCGCTCTGCGGCCAGGACCTGGAGTATGCCAACGCGCGCGAGGAGCGTGCCGCGGCGGCGCACGCCAGCGGCGACCTGCCCGCGGCGCTCGCGCACCTTGATCATGCGAAGCAGTTGTTCGAGCAGCTTGGCGTCTTCGAGCCCGAGGTGGCTGTCAACAAGTGCACGGTGCTGCTTGCCGCCGGGCTGGCCGGGGACGCGCTGCGCGAGGTCGAGACGGCGGTCGCCACGATCGAGCACGACCACGGCTCGGCCGCCCGCCGGGCCGAGCTGCTGTACTCCTGCGCCCTCGCGGCGACCGCGGCGGGAGACCTCGACCTGGCACAGCGCCGCAGCGCCGAGGCCCTGCGCCTCTTCCGCCGACAGCAGCGCCCGTGGTGGGCGGTACAAGCCGAGCTGGTCCTGCTGCTGTGCCGGTCCGCGAGCGGCGACGAGTCGCCCGCCCTGCTGCGAGCGGCCAGGAAGGTGGCCGCGCGACTTGATGAACTTGATACCTCCCGGGCGGTGGACGCCCACCTGCTCGCCGGCCGCCTGGCGATCGCGCAGGGCCGCCGCGAGGAGGCCGGCCGCCATCTCCAGACCGCCGCTGCCGCCAGGAACCGCGGCGTGCCGCGCACCCGGTGCGCGGGCTGGCTCGCGCAGGCGATGTGGTGCGCCGCGGACGGGCGCTGGCAGGGAATGCTGGCGGCCTGTGACCGCGGCCTGGCGCAGCTCGACCTGCACCTGCGCACGCTGGGCGCCACCGAGCTGCGCACCCTGGCCACCGCGCAGGGCGCTGAGCTGGCGGGAATGGCATTGCGCTACGCGGAAGCGCGCGACGATCCCAGGTTGTTCCTGCGCTGGAGCGAGCGGCTGCGGGCCACGGCCGGCCGGATCACCCCGGTGCGCCCGCTTGGCGACAACGCGCTCGCGGCCGACCTGGCGGCCCTGCGGAACGTCGTCGCCCGCCTCGAGTTCTCGCCCGGCAGCCGCGGCACGTCCCCCGCGCTGCTGCGGGAACGGCACCGGCTCGAGGCCGCCGTGCGCCAGCGAGCGCTGCACGCGCCGGCGGCGACCGCCGCCGCCCGCCCTTTCGCCCTGGCTGACCTGCTTGGGGAGCTGGGCGACAGCGACCTCATCCAGCTGACCGACCTCGACGGACAGCTGCACGCGGTCGTGGTCGCCGGGCGACGGCTGCGGCTGGTACGCGTCGGAGCGACCGCTGAGGCCGCCCGCGCGCTGTCCTACGCGCTGTTCGCGCTCAGGCGCGAGGGATCTCGCCGCGGGACCGAGCGGCTCGACACGGACGAACTCGGCAGGCGGCTCGAGTCGAAGTTGCTCGGCGAGTCGGTAGGGCTGCTGCGCGGCGGGCCGGTGGTCATGGTCCCGCCAGGGAAGCTGCACGCGGTCCCCTGGGGGCTGCTGCCCTCCCTCCGGGAACGAGAGACCATGGTCGCGCCCTCGGCTGCCGCATGGCTGCGGGCTCGCCGGTCTGCCCCGCCCCCTGGGTCGAAGATCGTGCTGGTCGGCGGCCCGAGGCTGTCCACCGGCGACGCCGAGGTCCTTCGCCTTGCCGCGCAGTACCCGGATGCGATCGTCCTCACCGGCGACGACGCAATGACGGACCGCGTCATGGCCGCCATGGACGGCGCCTGGCTTGTCCACGTCGCCGCGCACGGCACCTTCCGGGCCGACAGCCCGCTGTTCTCCGCGATCGAGCTCGCTGACGGCCCGTTGACCGTCTACGACCTGGAGCGACTGCGGCGGGCCCCCCGTCAGATCGTCCTGTCCAGCTGCAGCCTGGCGCTTGGCGTACCGGTCGGCGCCGATGAACTCCTCGGGCTGGTCAGTGCCCTGATCTCGCTGGGCTCCGCGGGCGTGGTCGCCAGCGTCGTCCCGGTCGATGACCCGGCCACCGTGCCGTTGATGCTCGCCCTGCACCGTCACCTGCGGACTGGTTCCGGTCTTGCCGAGGCCCTCACGCTGGCCAGGCGCGCGGCCGGGCCCGACGCGGCCGCCCGGTCGACGGCGCACTCCTTCATCGCGCTCGGCGCGTGAGCGTGAACCCACGCTGCCAGTAGTCACAGGCGTATCCAGTCCGTGACTAGCCGGGCCACCGCGGTGTCACAGCGCAGCCGGATGGTGCCGCGCGGCACGTTCGGGAGGATGAAGAAGCCCATGTCATCGGCTTGCACGTGGAATGTCACCCCGTCGGCCGTTTCCACCCGGACCTCTCCCGCGCCCGGCGGGATGAGCTGCCCGACGACCTGGTCGGGCAGTACCTCAAGCTCCACCGAGAGCGGCGCCGCGGAGAACGTCAGGACACGCGGATCATCGGGACCGGAGCGTCGCTCGGTGGCTCGCTCCAGCGACGAGTCGAAGCTCAGCGATGCCCGCAGCAGGTCCCGGTCGACCGTACGCCAGGCATAAGCGCCCTTGCCGTAGTCCGCGATGACGTCGGCCAGCGCCGCCGTTTCGCGAACGGCCTCAGACAGGTCGGCCAGCAGCCGCTGGTCGTCGTCCCAGTTGTGCTGCGTCATGGTCGTCACCTCTCCGTCGCTCGGTCAGGCTCGCGGCCGGCGATGCCACCGGGCGCCGTCGGCTTCGCAGCGATGTCGGCCAGGTAATGGGCGACCGCGGCGGTCTGCCGCAGCCGTTCCAGTGCCCGGATCTTGGTCGGCCCGATGCCGCCCGGGGCGATCCCGGTGCGCTTGCTGATGGCCTCGTACGACAGCGGCGGGTCCACCATGAACAGGAGCATGAGCTCGCGCTGCCGGGCGGGCAGCTCGGCCAGCCCGGCGAGCAGTGCCTCGTGCCGCTCGGCGCGCACCAGCCCCTCCTCCGGGTCGGCATCGTCGGGGGTCGCCAGCCAGGACGGGTCTTGCGGATCGAGCGGCACGACCCGCCGCTGATCGGACACGCAGCGCATGCACTCTCGCTTGGCGGTCGTGATGATCCACATGGGCAGCGCTCGCGGCTCGCGCAGGGAGCCAAGGTGCTCGACCAGGCGCAGCCATACGGTCTGCGCGACATCCTGGGCCTCCGCGGTGGTTAGCCGGTAACGGCGGATCACGCTCGCGAGGAGAGGAGTGTAGCGATCGACAATCTCATGCCATGCTCGCTCATCCCCCCGGGCGGCCGCCTCGACCAGCCAGGTGACGGAGTAATCGCCGTCGTCCATGTCGGCTCCTCGGCGGGCAGGCTTCGCGGGATATCCCTTTGACATCCCGGAGCGGCGACCGGGGCGTCCGATACATCCATCGGCAGAATTCTTTTCACCGGCGTTGCTCGTATCTGAGCTCGTTACCGCTGCTCCGTCAAGGTGACTGCAACGTGCGGCCAGTCCAGATCATGCCGCTACGGACAGCTCAGAGGAGAAGCAGATGACTGCCGTCACAGAGACCCCTGGCATCCCAGACGCCGGCGCCGCGCCCGCGCTGGAAGATGCCGCCCTGGAGAAGGTCACGCAGTGGGCGAACGCCTACCTTGCCACGCTCACCGAGAAGACCCACGCACGGCTCGCGGAGCTCGCCGCCGCGAAGCCCGCGGCAAGTTCAAACGGCCACTTCAAGCCGGCGATCGGCGAACCGACGGTCGGGCCCTACGTGGGGTTCGACGTCGCGGCGACCTCACCGATCCAGATCACGGGCTTCCCGCCCTACCAGCCGAGCAAGGTCATCGCGGCCGGCGAGCTCGCGTTCCTTGTCGTGTACATGTTCATCAACCCCATGCCGACCCCGTTCCCCCCGCCGACCGTCCAGCTTGGCGGCCGGAGCTGGCGGCTGACGCTCGACCTGGCCAACATCACCACGATGACCAGCACGAAGCTGGTGCAGACGGGGACCTACGGCGCGCCCGCGCCTTCCCTCAGCTTCGCCATCTTCACCCTGCCCACGCCCGACCCCGGGCTGGACGCCGCCGTGTACGAGGCCAACGTGACGTTTGACATCACGGACCCGGGTCAGCCGTACGCTGCCTTCGCGACGAACTTCTTCGACGTGGACGACGACCCCGGCTTCCTGTTCGTCCCGCCGTCCGTACCGCAGTGGCGGCACGACACGCCCAACCGCTACCTCGTCTACCGTCAGTAGCAGACCAGGTCCCGGCGCGGGCCGCCCTGAGCCAGGGCGGCCCGCGTTCGGGTACCTACTTTTGGCGGATGTGGACCGCACGCAATTGCGATAGAACTCAGTCGTGGCTTCTCTGGAACTAGAGGTCGACGGGCTGCGCCGCACGTACGGAACGGTCACCGCGCTCGACGGGCTAACATTCGGCGTCCCCGCCGGGCAGGTGTTCGGTTTCCTTGGCCCGAACGGCGCCGGCAAGACCACCGCAATGCGCGCCATCTTCGGCGTGACAGCCCTCGAAGTGGGCGAGATCCGCTGGCGCGGCCGCCCGGTCGAAGAGGCCGCCCGCCGCACCTTCGGCTACATGCCGGAAGAGCGAGGCCTCTACCCGGCGATGGAACTGGCCGACCAGGTGGAGTACTTCGCGCGGCTGCATGGCATGAACGGCCCGGCCGCCGCGCGGGCCGCTAAGCACTGGATCGACCGCCTCGGCCTGTCCGGCCGGGAGAAGACGCGCGTCGACGCGCTCTCCCACGGCAACCAGCAGCGCGCTCAGCTCGCTGTCGCGCTCGTGCATGATCCCGAGCTGCTCGTGCTCGACGAGCCGTTCTCCGGACTCGACCCGGGCGGCATCGACGACTTGAGCTCGATCCTCGCCGAGCGCGCCGCGGCCGGCGTCACCGTGCTGTTCTCCAGTCACCAGCTCGACCTGGTGGAGGACATCTGCGAGGCGGTCGCGATCATTCACCACGGCCGGCTGGTGGTGTCCGGGCCGGTCGCGGAGCTGCGCCGGGGTGACCGCCCCAGGCTCGCGGTCCGGGTCACGGGCGACAGGGCCGCCGCCTGGACGGTGAGCCTCGGCTCGGCGACGGGCACGGTGGACGCGGTACGGCCGGATGGCACCGCCGAGATATCCGTCACGAGTGCGGCAGAGTCACAGGTCATCCTGGATCTCGCCCGGGCGGCCGGCCCGGTCGAGCACTTCGCCTACGAGGACCGGCGGTTGTCCGAGGTGTTCCGCCAGGCCACCGGCGCGTCGGTGGGCCAGGCCGAGGCCGAGCACGCCGCGGCGGCGAGTGCCGCGGCGCTCAAGACGGGAGCGGGGCGGTGAGCACCACCACCGACCAGGAGGAAAGCGGCCAGCCGGGCACCCGGCGGGACAGCAGCTCGCTGCGGGTGACCTGGCTGGTGGCGCGGCGCGAGCTCCGGCTGCGGGCCAAGACCCGGGTGTTCGTGATCACCACCGCCATCATGGTGATCGCGGTCGCCCTCGCGGTCGCGCTACCCGCCATCTTGTCGGGGAAGAGCAAGCAGGAGCGCATCGGCGTCGTCGGCGGCGTCACCCCCACCGTCAGCGCCATCGTCACCGAGGCCGGCCGGCTGTCTGGCGGCCGGGCGGTCGTGGTAGCCGAGCCGAGCCTGGCGGCGGCCAAGACCGCACTGCGCAGCGGTGACCTCAGCGCGGTACTGGTGCCCAACTCTGAGATCTTCGTCAAGCAGGTGCCGCTCGGCGGCGTGTCCGGCACCGTCGGGACCCTGGCGCAGCTCGCCGGGCTGTCCAGGCTGATCGAGACGGTGCCCGGTGCGGCGACCGCGGTGGCGCACGGGGTGTCGCTGCCGGTGAGCGGCCTGCAGGCGCCCTCCGCCTCACTGTCGTCCCGGCTGACCGGGCTGTTCACCGTGATCATCGGCTTCATCCTGATCACCGTGTACGGATCGCAGATCGCGCTCGGCATCGGCGAGGAGAAGTCAAGCCGTGTGGTCGAGGTACTGCTGTCGTCGGTCCGCCCGGTGCAGCTGCTGATCGGCAAGGTGCTCGGCATCGGACTGCTCGCGCTCGCCCAGGCGGTGGCCATGGTCGTCGTGTTCGTCGTCGCCGGGTTCGCGACCGGGTCAAGCCTGGTGCACGGCGCCACCCTCGGGGCGGTCCTCGCCGGCGGGGGGTTCGTCGTGCTCGGCTACGCCTTCTACTGCACGGCGTACGCCGCGGCGGGATCGCTGGTGTCGCGGCAGTCGGACGTCAACTCCACGGTCTTGCCGGTGCAGCTCCCGCTGATCGTGGCCTACGCGCTGTCATTTACAGTGATCTACGCCAACGGGGCCAACACGTTCTACCACGTGCTCGGTTTCCTGCCGCCGACGTCCCCCATCGCGATGCCCGTGCTCTACGCCGCGGGCGACGTACCGGCCTGGCAGGTCGTCGTGTCCGCGGTAGTGTGCGCAGCCGGCACCGTGTGGATGGCCAGGCTGGCGGCCAAGATCTACGCCAACTCCATCTTGCGGACCGGGCCGCGCATCAGCTTCCGCCAGGCCATCAGGGAGAGCAGGAACGCATAGCAGCCCGTAACAGGGAAAACCCGCAAAAGCCACTTCGCGTTCATCGTGCATGTACCCGGAATGCAGCGCATCCGGCGAGTATTGCCGCGGTCCCTACTCCGAGCCGATACAGGAGACAGGCATGAACGCTGACGGTAACAGGCCGGCGATCTCGCGACGGCAGGTGCTGGCGGCCGCGGGGGCAGCCGCCGCCGCGGTCCCGCTCGCGGCGTCCGGGCCCGCGATGGCCGCGCCCCTCGTCCGCCAGGCCGATGTGGCCGGGGCACCCGCCCCGCGGGGTCTGCACGTGCAGTTCGGGGCGGACGCGGCGAAGCAGGCGGCGGTGTCGTGGATCTCGCCTGCCCGGGTGTCCAGGCCCCGGCTCCGGCTCGGGAAGGTCGATACCGGTTACGGCACCGAGGTGCAGGCGGAGGAGCGCGTCTACACCGAGGCGCTCACTGGTCAGACCGTGTTCACATATCACGCCCGCCTCGATCACCTCAACCCCGACACCCGGTACGTCTACCAGGTGCTCAACGACGGTGCCGCTCCCGCGAACGGGATGTTCCGCACCGGCCCGAGCGGCCGGTCCCGCGGCTTCCGTTTCACGAGCTTCGGCGACCAGGCGGTCCCGCTGAAAATCGGCCAGGGCCTGGGCCCGTGGACCGTGAACGCCGGCTACATCGTGCCCGCCGTCGAGAAGCTCGACCCGCTGTTCCATCTGTTCAACGGCGACCTCTGCTATGCCAACCTGAGCGACGACCCGATCGCGACATGGTCGGCCTTCCATGCCAACGACCAGGCCTCGTGGGCGAACCGTGCCTGGATGCCGAGCGCGGGTAACCATGAGAACGAGGTCGGCAACGGCCCGCAAGGCTACCTGTCGTACCAGACCCGGTTCGCGCTGCCCGACAACGGCTCGGCCAGCTTCAAGGGCAACTGGTACGCGTTCACGGTCGGGCCGATCCGGGTCATCTCGCTCAACAACGATGACGTCTGCCTGCAGGACGGCGCGTTCAGCGCCTACCGCCGGGACCACGTACCGAACTACACGGCGAATGGCTACAACCCCTACATCACCGGCTACTCGGGCGGCGCGCAGCGGGCATGGCTGGAGCAGGAGCTCGCCGCCGCGTCGCGGTCGGGTGACATCGACTGGATCATCGTCTGCATGCACCAGGTCGCGATGTCCTCGGCGCACTTCAATGGCGCCGACCTGGGAATCAGGCAGAACTGGCTGCCGCTGTTCGACAAGTACGGCGTCGACCTGGTGGTGGCAGGGCACGAGCACCACTTCGAGCGAACCTTCCCGGTGCGCGGCACCCTGCCCGGGTCCACGCTGCTCACGCCGGCGCCGCAGTCCAGCGACCCGTCGGTCATGGACACCTCGCTCGGCACCGTCCACATGATCATCGGTGGCGGCGGGCACTCGGTGCCCACGCCCGTGGCCGACTTCGACTCGCCGCACGACGGGGTCCTGATCACCTCGGTCGGGGCGGGCAGCCCGCGGGCCGGGCACCCCTCGATCACCACCACCGAGCCCGCGCCGTGGTCGGCCTACCGGGACCTGGTCACGCCGTACGGGTTCGCCTCATTCGACTTCGTGCCGCACGAGCCGGGCGGTACCACCTCGATCACCGTCACCCACTATGGCGCCGAGGTCGGCTCCCCCGACTACACCCAGCGCGACCAGTTCGTGATGCGCAAGAAGCACGCCTAGCCACCGCGCACGGCGGCCGTCCAGGCAGCCAGCCCAGCCCGCGGCCCGGACGGCCCGCTAGAGTGACCGTATATGACTGTTTCGGACGCCGACGTTCAGGCGGGGCGATATCCAGGACCTGAGCGGCGGCGGCCGATGCTACGCAGGTCCTTTCTGTCGCTTGAGTCGCCCGCTTACCGGGCCTGGTTTCTCAGCCAGGTGTTTTCCGCGTCGGGGACGATGACGCAGGTCGTGGCGATGTCCTGGTTCCTGCTGCGGCTGACCGGCAACAGCGTCGACCTCGGGCTGATGGCCACGTTCACGTTCCTGCCTGTGCTGCTGCTCAGCCCGCACGCCGGGGCACTGGTCGACCGGGTTGACCGGCGCAGGCTGCTGATGGTGACCCAGATAGCCTTCGGGCTCCTCGCCGCGGCCGCCGCCGCCATCATCGCCACCGGTGCCGCCAGGGCATGGATGATCTTCCTGATCACGCTGCTGAACGGGATCGTGTTCGCGCCGGACAGCACCGCGCGTCAGGTGTACGTGGTCGACCTGGTGGGCGCCGAGCGGCTGGCTTCGGCGGTCGGCCTCTACGAGATCATCCTCAACGTCTCCCGGGTCGCCGGGCCCGCGCTCGGCGGGGCACTGCTCGCCACCGCCGGGGTGGCCGCCTGCTGCGCGGTGAACGCGGCTTCCTACCTGATACCGCTTTTCGTGCTGCTCCGGCACAAGCCCGGACACGCGACGACGGTACAGCCGGGGAGCACCGGCGGTCAGGCGGGGCCACCGGTTTCACTGCGGGACGGAATCCGGTATGCGTGGCGGCACGGGCCGGTCCGGGTCTGTGTCGGGCTCGCGGCAGCCTCCGGGCTGCTGTTCAACATGGGTGTCGCGCTGCCGGTACTCGCCACTCACGCCTTTCACCTGGGCGGCGGCGGCTACGGGCTGCTGATGTCGGTGTTCGGGATCGGTGCGCTGCCTGGAGCGCTGCTGGCTTCGTCCGGGGATGCCCGGCCGACTGGACGGCGGGTTGGCGTCCTCGCCCTGGCGACCGCCGCCGCGATCGGCGGCACCGCGATCGCGCCGGCCCTTTGGCTTGCCGTTATCGGGCTTCTGGCGGTAGGCCTGCTGTCGATCTGGTTCATCGCCGCAGCCAACACACTGGTCCAGCTCGCCTCCGGCGACGGGATGCGCGGCCGGATGATGGGGCTGTGGACCATGGCCCTTCCGGGTGCCCAGGTGGGCACCGGGCCATTCGCCGGCTGGGTGACCGAGGTGGCCGGGCCGCGGGTGGGCTTCGCGCTGCCTGCCATGGCGCTTGCCGCGATGGCAGGCGCTGGCTGGCAGGCGCTGACCGCTGGACCCGCCACCGTCCCCGATGTTTCCGCTCAGTCCGCCGTAGGGTGAAGCGTGGCCTGCTGTACGGATCAATAGGCGTGAAGGGATTTCAACGATGACCGTAATCGGGGGTTCTGACCTCGACGTGTTCCCGCTCGGGCTCGGCGGCAACACCTTCGGCTGGACGTCGGACAAGGACACGTCGTTCGCGGTGCTCGACGCTTACGTGGCGGGCGGCGGCAACTTCATCGACACGGCCGACTCGTACTCCGCGTGGGTGCCCGGGCACGCCGGCGGTGAGTCGGAGGCGATCATCGGCGAATGGACCGCGGCGCGCGGCAACCGGGAGTCGGTGGTCATCGCGACCAAGGTGAGCAGGCACCCGAAGTTCCGCGGCCTGTCGCGGGCCAACGTGCTCGCCGCCGCGGACGCGTCGCTTGCCCGGCTGCGGACCGGCTACATCGACCTTTACTACGTGCACTACGACGACCCCGACGTGCCGGTCGCCGAGGCCGCGGGGACGTTCAGCGAACTGCAGCGGGCCGGGAAGATCCGGCACGTCGGCCTCTCCAACTACACGGCGCCCCGGCTGCGGGAATGGCTCGCGGTGGCCGCGGCCGAAGGGTTCGCGCCGCCGGTGGCGCTCCAGCCGCATTACAACCTGGTCGAGCGCGCCGGGTACGAGGCCTCGCTCGCGCCCGTCGCGGCCGAGTTCAACCTGGGGGTGCTGCCCTACTACGCGCTCGCCAGCGGCTTCCTCGCCGGGAAGTACCGGAGCGCCGCCGATCACGCGGGGGCGGCGCGGCAGCCGGGCGCGTCGCGGTACCTGACGCCGACCGGGCTCGCGGTGCTCGCGGCACTCGACTCGGTCGCCGCCGACCGCGGCGTCGCGCCGGCCACCGTGGCGCTCGCCTGGCTGCGCGCCAAGCCCCAGGTCGCCGCGCCGCTCGCTTCCGCCCGCACGGTGGACCAGTTGCCCGCCCTGCTCGCCTCGGCCGCGCTTGACCTGAGCGGGGACGAGATGGAGATCCTCGACAAGGCGTCGGCCGCATAGCCAGATCGGCATCTCAGGGGCCGGTCGCGCCTTGCCCGTTAGCCGCTCACGCCGTCGAAGTAGTGGCCGTGGGTGAGATCGTCGAGCAGTCCCGCGTGCGACGGCTCCCAGCCGAGTAGCTTCCTGGTGAACGCGTTCGACGTCGGGTTGTCCCGCCCGACGAGGGCGCCGAGGAAGCCGAAGTGCTCGTCCGCGTCCTGCGGGTCGACGCTGACGGTGGGCAGGTTCAGCCGGCGGCCGATCACCTCGGCGATGTCCCTGAACGGCACGCCCTCGTCGCCGACGCCGTGCAGCCGCGAGCCCGCCGGGGCCGACTCGAGCGCGAGCAGGTACAGCCGCACGGCGTCCAGGGTGTGCACCGCGGGCCAGCGGTTGGCACCGTCGCCCACGTAGCCTGACACCCCCTTGGCGCGGGCGATGGCGATCAGCTGATGGGCGAAGCCATGGTGGTCGAGCGTGCTGTGCACAAGCGGCGAAAGGCGGACGATGGACGAGCGGATGCCGCGCTCGGCGAACCCGGCGACGGTGTTCTCCGCGTCGACCCGCGGACCGCCCGTGAGCACGTCCCGTTCGGTGCCCGCCCGGTCCTTGATCCCGCCGCCGAGTGCCAGCATCAGCGTGCCACCGGTGCCGACGAAGGGCTTGCCCGTCCCTTCGATTGCGGCACCCATGGCCTCGATCGCCTTGAGGTCGTCGGCGATCGCGCCGAGGTAATCGCCGGACGCCATCGCCTCGTGCTTGAAGGCCAGGTGAACGACGCCGTCGGCGGCCGCCGCGGCGGCGCGCAGGCCGTCGAGGTCGTCCAGGTCGCCGCGCCAGGCCGCGGCGCCCGCCGCTTCGAGGGCGGCGGCCGAGCGGTCAGAGCGGGCCAGGCCGGCCACCTGATGCCCGTTGCCGAGCAGTTCGGAGACGAGGGCGGAGCCGATGTGACCGGATGCGCCGGTGACGAATACACGCATTGGTTGACTTCCTATGAGAGTGATGTCAGTTGCTGACATCACTAGCATAGCATCGCGATGGCAGTAACTGACATCAGGCTAGAATCGTGTGCATGACCCGATGGGAGCCCAACGCGCGCGGCCGGCTGGAACTCGCCGCCCTTGAGCTCTACGGCGAGCGCGGCTACGACCAGACCACGGTCGCGGAGATCGCCCGGCGGGCGGGCCTCACCGAGCGGACCTTCTTCCGCTACTTCGCCGACAAGCGCGAGGTGCTGTTCTACGGCTCCGGCATGCTCCAGGACGGGCTCGTCAAGGGCATCGAGGACGCTCCGGCCGGGCTGCCGCCGATCGACGCCGTGGGCGCGTCCCTTGAGGCGGTCGCGGACTCGCTCTTCGAGGAGCGCCGCGACCGGGCGCGGCAGCGCCAGGCCATCGTCGCCGCGACACCGGAACTTCAGGAGCGCGAGCTGATCAAGATGGCCACGCTCTCGGCGGCCGTGGCCGGCGCGCTGCGCCGCCGCGGCGTCACCGAACCGGGCGCGAGCCTCGCCGCCGAGGCCGGCGTCGCCGTCTTCCGTGTCGCCTTCCAGCGCTGGGTCGGCCAGCCGGGCGACTCCGGCGACGCCAGCGGGCAGACCCTGGCCCAGCTCGTGCGGCAGTCGCTGGCCGAACTGAAGGCCGTCACCGCCGGAAACTGAACCTGTCAGCACTGCCTGTTTGATCCAGCGGAAATCCATGGTTGTAATTAGCAGGTGCGCATCCGGGGGTTGGGCAGGCGGTCGCTCGGGCGGCAGTTCGGCTGGCTGTGGGCAGCGTACGCGATCAGCGCGTACGGGTCAGGGATCGGGTTCGGCGCGTTCCCGCTGATCGCGGTCCGGGTGCTGCACTCCGGGCCGGTTGAGGTCTCCGCGCTGTCTTCCGCTGGGCTCGCCGTGGGGGCCGTGGTGGCGGTGCCGCTCGGCCCGTGGGTGGAATTCCGGCGCAAGCGGCCGGTGATGATGACGATGGACCTGGCCAGGTTCGCCGCGCTGGTGACCATCCCGGTCGCTTACGCGTTCGGCTGGCTCAGCTTCGCGCAGCTGCTTGTCGTCTCGGTCGTGGTGGCCGCGGCGAAGATCGCGTTCAACGCGGCGAGCGGCGCGAACCTCAAGGCGCTGGTGAAACCGGAGGACCTGCTGGTTGCCAACAGCCGGTTCGAGTCGACGACCTGGACCACCCTGGTAGTCGGCCCGCCGCTCGGCGGCGCCGCCGTCGGGCTGCTCGGCCCGGTGACCACCGTGATCGCCGACGCGGTCAGCTACCTGCTGTCGGCCTGCGGCATCGCCGCGATCGGCGGGCACGAGCCGCGTCCGGCACGGCCCTCGTCAGCGGAGCGATCGCCGGGCGAGCTGCTCGACGGGTGGCGGCACATCCTGCGCAGCGCGGCACTGCGGCCGGTGTTCGTCAACCGCCTCCTCGTCGGCGGCCTGATCCTGGCGGCGGAGCCGGTGGTCGTCGTCCTCGTGCTCGGACAGCTCAAGTTCGCGCCATGGGAGTACACGCTCGCGTTCGGTGCCCCTTGTATCGGCGGCCTCATCGGATCGCGGCTGTCCCGCCGGCTGGCCGCCCGGTTCGGCCGGCACCGCATCATGCTGACCTTCGGGGCGTTGTCGGCCTGCTGGCCGATCGGCCTCGCCTTCATCGGGCCGGGTGCGGGCGGCCTGCTGCTCATCATCGGCCTCCAGTTCGGGCTGGTCCTGTGCATGGGCGTGTTCAACCCGGTGTCCGCCACCTACCGGCTCGAGCACACGGAGAAGCACCTCGTCGCGCGGGTACTCGCGGCATGGTCGGTGTCGACCTCCCTCGCCACCGCCGCGCTGACGGCGACGTGGGGCGTGCTCGCCAGCCTTACCAGCCCGCGCGTCGCGATCGCCGTCGCGGGCGTGCTGCTGCTGGCCACCCCGCTGCTGCTGCCACGGCGCGAGTACGCGCCGCGACCGGACCTGGCACCGGTGGCCGCCGGGCTCGAGCGTCAAGCGGCCGCCTAGAAGACCGGATCGCGGCCGGTCACCGCGCAGAGCGCCGCCCGGTCGGCTGGGGGCTGGCGGGGCGGGGGTTGCGGCGACGTGCGCCGGAAGGGTACAAACGCAAGGATCGGTCCGGTTCCGCGACGAGGAGGTTCCGCGATGACCGACCTCCCAGGCCTGGACCTGGAGCGGTTCGCCGCCTGGTTCGACGGGGCATGCCCCGGGGAGATCGGCGGCCCGCTGCGCGGACGGCTTATCGCCGGGGGCCGGTCCAACCTGACCTACGAGGTCAGCGACGGGACCAGGAGCTGGGTGGTGCGCCGCCCGCCGCTGGGCCACGTGCTCGCCACCGCGCACGACATGGCACGCGAGTACCGGGTGATCACCGCCCTGCGTGACACCAGCGTGCCGGTACCGCTTAGCTACGCGCTGTGCACCGATCCCGACGTCCTCGGTGCGCCGTTCTACGTGATGTCAACGGTCAACGGGGTCGCATACCGGACCGCTGAGCAGCTGGCCGCGGTGGGGCCGGCCCGCGCGCGGGTCATCGCGGAGCGGATGGTCGGGACGCTCGCGCTGCTGCACTCAGTGGTTCCCGCCGAGGTCGGCCTGGCTGACTTCGGCCGGCCGGAGGGCTTCCTGTCCCGGCAGGTGCGCCGCTGGAAGAAGCAGCTTGACGCGTCGCGCAGCCGCCCGGTCACGGGCATCGACGAACTGCACGACCTGCTGGCCGCCAGCACGCCCGACGGGACCGCGCCGACAATCGTGCACGGTGACTACCGGCTGGACAACGTGCTCGTCGGACCGGATGACAAGGTGGCCGCGGTGGTCGACTGGGAGATGGCGACCCTGGGCGACCCGCTGACCGACGTCGGGCTGCTCGTCGTGTACCAGCGGATGGACCGGCTCGGCGAAGGGCCGATGGCGAGCGACGCGCCCGGCTATCCCACCGAGGCGGAGATACTCGGCCTCTATGCCCGGTACAGCGGGCGCGACCTGCCCGATCTCGGCTTCTACATCGCCCTCGCCTCGTTCAAGATCGCGGTGGTCCTCGAGGGCATCCACTACCGGTACGTCCACGGCCAGACGGTGGGCGACGGGTTCGAGGCGATCGGCACGCTGGTCGAGCCCCTCGTCGCTTCCGGGATCGCCGCAATCAAGGAGGACAGCTGATGGAATTCGCCTTCGACGCGCGGACCGAGGAACTGCGGGCCAAGCTGCTCGAGTTCATGGACGCCTACGTTTACCCGGCCGAGCCGGTGTTCCACCAGCAGCTCGCCGCGCTGGAGAACCGCTGGGCGTGGTCCACCGTCCCCGTGCTCGCGGAGTTGCGCGAGCAGGCCAGGTCGCACGGGCTGTGGAACCTGTTCCTGCCCGGCGAGCACGGCGCCGGCCTGACCAACCTCCAGTACGCCCCGCTCGCGGAGATCACCGGGCAGAGCCACCTGGGTCCAGCGGCGCTCAACTGCTCCGCGCCGGACACCGGCAACATGGAGGTGCTCGCCACGTTCGGCAGCACCGAGCAGCGCAAGCGCTGGCTGCAGCCGCTGCTCGACGGTGAGATCCGCTCGTCGTTCGCGATGACCGAGCCGGAGGTGGCGTCCTCCGACGCGACGAACATCGCCACCCGCATCGAGCGTGACGGCGACGAGTACGTGATCAACGGCCGCAAGTGGTGGATCACCGGTGCGCTGAACCCGCAGGCGGAGATCTTCATCGTGATGGGCAAGACCGACCCGTCCGCGGAACGCCACCGCCAGCAGTCGATGATCCTCGTTCCCCGGGACACTCCGGGGGTATCCGTGCTGCGCGGCATGGAGGTCTTCGGTTACGACGACCACGACCACGGCGGCCACGCGGAGATCTTGTTCAGCGACGTCCGGGTGCCGGCGGCCAACCTGATCGCCGGCGAGGGTGACGGCTTCGCGATCGCGCAGGCCCGGCTCGGTCCCGGCCGGATCCATCACTGCATGCGCTCGATCGGCGTCGCGGAGCGGGCGATCAAGTTGATGTGCGCGCGAGCGGATGCCCGCGTCGCCTTCGGCAAGCCGCTCGCCGAGCAGGGCGTGATCAGGGACTGGATCGCCGAGTCACGCGTCCGGGTCGAGCAGTTGCGGTTGCTGGTGCTCAAGGCCGCCTGGCTGATGGACACCGCCGGCAACAAGGCCGCGCACACCGAGATCCAGGCCATCAAGATCGCCACCCCGGCGACCGTGGAGTGGATCATCGACAAGGCGATCCAGGTGCACGGCGCGGGCGGGCTGAGCCAGGACTTCCCGCTGGCGGGCTTGTTCTCCGGGATCCGCACGCTCCGTTTCGCCGACGGCCCGGACGAGGTGCACAAGAACGCGCTGGCCCGCGCCGAGCTCAAGCGCCAGCGAGCTCAGCGCGGCTGAGGCGCTGGAGAACCTGCTGGCTATCAGGGACGGCCTGCGAGCCGTCCGTGAATGGGAGCGTGAGCACGGCGAGTTCACGCCGGGGGAGCTCGCGGAGGCGGACGCGCTCCTCGACGAGCACGGGGTTGGGAGGAACCGGTGAGCGGCCTGACTTACGATTCCGGCGCGCTGATCGCCGCCGGCCGGAACGAGCGCCGTGTGTGGCTGCTTCACCAGCGTGCCCTCATGCGCGGCGTTCGGCCCGTCGTGCCGGCCGGCGTGCTTGCCGAGGTATTCCGCTCGTCCCGCCAGGTGAACCTGAACAGGCTGCTGCGCGGGTGCCAGGTCGACCAATTGGACGAGCGGTCCGCTCGGGCAACCGGTGTCCTGCTCGCCCGCTGCGCGGTCGACCCGGGCGCGGTCGATGCGTCTGTCGCGGAGGGAGCCCTGCGCCGGTGCGATGCCGTCGTCACCGGGAACGCGGGCCATCTGCGGGCACTGGCGGACGGCGCCGGCCGGAAACTGGCGGTCATCACCGCATAGCGGCGGCTGACCTGGGCCTGTACCCGGTGATCAGCGGGCAGGCGGCAGGTCAGGCGGGAATGGTCCAGGCACGTTCCGGGGTGACGCGGATAGCCGTGTTGTAGCTGTCGTACCACTCCTGTGAGTAGCCCATCGACGCGATCGTGTCGCGGTACTTATCCAGCATCCCGGGAACCTCGGACGGCGGCGGCGCGGCGCTGATCACCTCGGCGCGACCGGAGATCACCACCACGTCCCCGCCGCCAGGCGTGCAGTTGAAGTGCAGGGAGACACGCTCGTTGCCCGCGATGTGCCTGAGTTTCGCTCCGTCTGGCAGCCGAGAGGTGAAGACGGCGAGGACCAGGGCGACGAGCACCTAGCCTAGGCACTACGGGCCCGTGCCCCAGGGACGTGCCGTCGTCCAGTGGACGGTGCCCCGGACGGGATCAGCGGGGCGCCACCGTCAAGGGCACGCTGGCATCGGCCGTGGCTGTCTTGCCGCGACGGCCAGCTGCTGCAGGGTGCTGACGCGGCGCTGAACCGGGGCAGGCGGGCTGGGGGCGTGATGCGACACGGTGGC
>DASWAE010000116.1:0-2248 GCA_036391275.1 Trebonia sp. | reverse complement strand
TAAGCGGGAAGCACGCTTCAAGATGAGGTCTCCCACCACCACGAGTGGGTAAGGCCCCCAGCCAGACGACTGGGTTGATAGGCCGGAAGTGCAAGCACGGCAACGTGCTCAGCTGACCGGTACTAACAGGCCGAGGGCTTGACACTACAAGCACTACATGTATCCCAAGTAATTGGGAGTTTCGCGTCCACTGTGTAGCTCCCGAGTTACGGCCGGAGGCCGTACAACTCGATAAGGTTCCCGGCGGCCATAGCGAAGGGGAAACACCCGGTCCCATTCCGAACCCGGAAGTTAAGCTCTTCAGCGCCGATGGTACTGCGAGGGAGGCCTCGCGGGAGAGCAGGACACCGCCGGAACACTCGTTAAGAGGCCCGCCCCATCTAGGGGCGGGCCTCTTCCTTGTTTTGCGTGTCTGTTGCCGGGCGGCCCTTCTCCTTGGGCGACACGGCTTGCTTGCCGGGGGCGGGATCGGGGGGCACCTCAGGCCCGTCTTTTGCCTGGCTTGCTTGCCGGGGGCGGGATCGGGCGGGCGGTCCGCCCGCGGGCAGTCGTCGCCCGCAGACCGGGCCCCGGACGCCCGCGGCTCCGGACGCCCGCGGTTCCGACCGCCAGCGCCCCCGCTCCCTCCACGCCGAAAACCGAGAGCATTCCCCCGTCCAGCCAGGCTCCCCTTCTCGCTCCGCACACCCAGCCCAGCCCAGCCCATCTCACTCCGCCCAGCCAAGCCAGTCCTTCTCACTCCGCCCAGCCAGGCCAGCCCATCTCACTCTGCCCCAGCTACGACCAGCCCATCTCACTCTGTCCGGCGAGCCTCACCTTTCTCGCTAACCGCCCCTGCCGCATCTCTTCCCGGCGACCGCAGTACCGTCGCCGGCCAGCCACCGGTGACCAGCAGCTCCGACGCGACCTCAGCCGCTCACCCCGGCCAGCCGCCCAGCTCAGCCACCCCTCCCGGTTTTCTCCCGGTCATCGGGGAGTCCCGGGGGACTCACCCCGAGGCAGTCACAGCCCGGACCGCATCCCCCTGATCCCCTCGGGGCCCCTGTGACGGACGGGACGCCGACAGGCTCCTCCAGCGGCCACGGGTCATGATCAGGAAGGGTTATAGGGGTCATAGCGCCTAAAAGGCTTCATAACACCACAACCCTTCCTGATCATGGGGCGGTCAGGTTACAAGTTCTCGCACACCTGGTAACGCATGCCCCATGAGACCCTGCCGTTGCGCGTCGTAGGGCGCGGGTGACGGCAGCCCGGTACGGTCGGCAAGACTGCGCCGCGCCACGTGGTAGATTTCCACCGCAACCGCGTCGCTCGCGCCCGCTTGACAGCCGAAGGGTCCGCACGGCCGTCTGTTTCGCGGTGAGCAATGCCAGGAATGCTAGGCCGGGTCCGGGCGTTGGTGACATCCCGGGCGATAGCCGCTTACCCGGCGGCCGGAGCCCTGTAGTGTGGCGCCTTCGCGACGGAGACCGCGCCGCCCAATCGAGTGGGCTGAGCCGCCTGTCGTGTTCGTCCTGGGAATCCCGGAGCGGCTCGCCGGGAGCTTCAGGCCGCTCGCCGGTTAACTGGGCTGACGGGCGCGCTCCAGCGCCTCTACTGAGAGCTGTGGCGCTGCCGGGACGAGTGTGGACACTGCGGTTAGCTGGGGCCGATTGGCTGGGCCGGTGCCGGGACACGTGGGTCAGCGCATAGGGTTGAAGGATTAAGTGTGCAGGAGGTCGGGACAGTGGCCGAAGACGGCAATGCGTCGCAGCGTGGCGGCGCCGGAGACGGGCGCGGGCGCGCGAGTGGCGGCGCCGGCCGTGGCTCCGGCGGAGCTGGGCGCTCAGGGGGATACGGCCGGCCCGGGGGCTCCGGTGGCGGTCGCGGGTTTAGCGGGGGTCCCCGCAGCGGCGCTCCTCGCAGCAGCGGCGGTGACCGCCGGTACGGTGGAGCGCGCGACGGCGGCGACCGAGGCGGCAGCCGCGGCGGCTATGACCGGGGTCCTGCTCGCTACCCGAATGACCACGACGACCGTCGGCCGCGCGCGGACCGCGGGGACGCGGACCGCGATGCGGGCCGCGGCGGCTACGGCGGCGGGGACCGCGGGCCGCGCCGGGAGGGCGGCTCCGGTGACCGTCCGAGCCGCCCGTCCTATGGTGACCGTCCGAGCCGTCCGTCCTATGGTGACCGTCCGAGTCGTCCGTCCGATGGCGGCGGCCAGCGCGACGGCGGCTCCGGCGGCGGCCGTTATGGCCGGCCTTCAGGC
>DASWAE010000115.1:0-30165 GCA_036391275.1 Trebonia sp. | reverse complement strand
TGCGGGAGGTTGCCTCTCGCAGCTGCCTTCTGTCCGCAGGGGGTAACGGGGGTTGCTACCCATGGAGCTCACGAGTCTGGGCTCGGGCCGGGGCCTGGCCGTCCCGAGCCCAGACGACTATGACAAGGCCGTCCGACTGATCGGCCCTTGTGGTATCCAGTCTGGCACCGCTTCCTGGTAGGAAGCTGTGGCCAAGCTGTAAACCCGATAACTGGCTCGTAACGGCCAGGGTGCCGGACGTCGTGGCCGGCGTGGCCGCCCGGGCCGGTGCCGTCGGCTGCTCTGGGACCTGCCGCGGGGCGGTCTCCCTGTCTAGCGTGGTCCGGTTGATGGCGCCGCAGTCGTCGCTGTCGCGCTCAAGGAACTCCGCGAGCCGCTCCGCCTCATCGGCGCTGAACCCGATGACCGCCCGCGGCTGGCCCCATGGTTCCTTGAGCGGGTAACCCACATACCCGACGACCGGCTGAGCCGGCGTCTCCCCGAGGCCCTGAAGCGCTTTCCAGCGCTCCCAGGCCGATTCCAGGCGCGCAGCCGCGCGCTGTGCACGTGCGACCATCTCTGGATCACGCCTCGTGCGACCCCTCAAGAAGTTATCTGCAGGCCTTTACGCTCGGACTTGTCCCAGCGCGGCGAGTGCCGCCTGCGCAGCGTCAAGACCACCCCGTCAAGATCACTTGCGCGAACCGCCCTCGCCCGCTGGGACTGTCCCCCAAACCCGCCGGACGAGCTCCGCCCTGAGCACAGGCACCGGCACTACCGTGCCGTCCTCCTTGCCGTGCTCCCCGAGCGCGATGCTACTCGGAACGCTGCTGCGGGATACCCGCGAGCAGTGCACGGACCTCGGTCTCCCGGTAACGCCGGTGCCCCCCGAGCGTGCGAATAGACGTTAGCTTCCCGGCCTTGGCCCACCGCGTGACCGTCTTCGGGTCGACACGGAACATCGTGGCGACCTCGGCAGGGGTCAGTAGCGGCTCGGCCTCTGGAGTACGTGCAGACATTGGTGCGGCCTCTCCTCCTGGATCGGTGTAGCGATCCTCGTGTTGTTGTTGTGTGGCCTTGGTGCCCCGTAGGGAGCTTGTCGTTGATATCCCCATATCGCCTACGGGGTCCATCTTGTCATCACCAAGGGTGACTAGTCGAAAACAATCTGCATAGTTTCTGCCTGCACCCCGTTGCCCCTGTTGGGGACTGTCACTGTCAGTGATTCGAGCGATACTTATCGTCGCATCGGGTCAGATCCGGAAAAACTGCCCCGCGCGTCGCGCTTCTTTGCAGCTCAGCACCACCCCCCAGGTGGGATGCGTCGCAGCGGCTGCTGTAGCCCCCTCGACACTGACTGTAATCTATCATGGCTGAATCGTGATATACCAGCACACTTCTCTTCTTGACCACGATCGTGCGACAAAAACCCCCCGTCAACCCTGCGGACGAACCTCTCGGATCGCTATGCGCAGCGTCAGCGGCCGGCTCGCAGCGCCCACGGCGCCGGCGAAACGTGACCGATCTGTGGGCGCTGCGACGCGTGAGTGCACAGCGACCGCCAATCGGCGTAGTCATCAGGGCCGCAAACCAGGTACGGTTAGACCTGTACGGAAGCTGGCGAGCGCCGAGGTCCCCGAGGGGGATCTACGGCGGTTCTGTGTGTGTCACGGATGTGCCCCACACGGGCCAGCGACAGAGGCATCGTGGGGCCGCACGGCTCCGGACGTTCGAGGGGGTCGAGCCAATGGGGCGCGGCCGAGCTAAGGCCAAGCAGGTTAAGGTTGCTCGCGAGCTCAAGTACAACGGCGGCGGCTTCGACCCTGACCGGCTGCGGCGAGAGCTGGGCGTCGGAACGGAAGCGCGGAGCGCCGACCACGACGACCCGTACGCCGACGAGTACGACGACGACGAGGGCTCTCTCGACGACGACGACTCTGGCGAGGACGAGGACGAGGACGACTGGTCGCCGTCGCGTTAGCGCGTGTTGCCGTGCTGACCAGCTGCGCCTAGCGCTCGCGGCGTTTTCTGCTGCCGTGTTATCTGGCGCGATGGCCCGTAGCCGGTGCCGCATGACCGTAGCGGGGGCTAAACGCTTGTCACGGGCTCGAGTACGCTCTTGCCGCGGTCACTCTCTGGCACCGGCACCGGGTAATGCCCGTCGAAGCAGGCGCGGCACAGCGACCCGGGAGACTGCTCGGTAGCCGCGATGAGCCCGTCGAGTGACACGTAGCCGAGGGTGTCCGCGCCGATCGCCGCCTGGATCTCGGCCACGGAACAGTGGCCGGCGAGCAGCTCGTCGCGCGTGGCGAAGTCGATGCCGTAGAAGCACGGCCACTTCACGGGCGGCGACGCGATCCGCACGTGCACCTCGAGCGCGCCCGCCTCGCGGAGCATCGCCACGATGGCCTGCTGGGTGTTCCCCCGCACGATCGAGTCGTCCACGACCACGATCCTGCGCCCCGCGATCACGTCGCGCAACGGGTTGAGCTTGAGCCGGATGCCTAGCTGCCTGATGGTCTGGCTCGGCTGGATGAAGGTCCGCCCCACGTAGGAGTTCTTCACCAGGCCCTGCCCGTAGGGGATGCCGCTCGCCTCGGCGTAGCCGATGGCGGCCGGAGTCCCCGACTCGGGGACAGGGATGACCAGGTCTGCCGACGCGGGGTGCTCGCCCGCCAGCGTCCGCCCGATTTCCACCCGGGTCGCGTGCAGCCCGCGGCCGCCGATCGTGGTATCCGGCCTGGCCAGGTAGACGTACTCGAACAGGCAAACCTTCGGCGCCGGCGCCGCGAACCGGCGCGACCGCATCCCCCGCTCATCGAGGGAGATGAGCTCGCCGGGCTCGACCTCGCGGACGAAGGAGGCGCCCACGATATCGAGCGCCGCGGTCTCGCTCGCGACCACCCAGCCGCCGGCCAGCCGCCCGATGACGAGCGGCCGGAACCCCTGCGGGTCGCGCGCCGCGTACAGGGTGTTCTCGTCCATGAAGACAAGGGAGTAGGCGCCGCGCACCAGCGGCAGGATGCGGGCCGAGGCCTCCTCGACCCCGCCGTCCGCGGCGCCGCCGGCGATCAGCTCGGTCAGCACGTCGGTGTCGGAGGTCGCCTGGAGTCCCGCGAAGCCGCTGTCCGTCAGCATGGCCGATACACTCGCTTTCCCATCGGCCATGCCCCGGGGGGTACGGGGGGTCGCTCCCCCGGGGGGCAACGGCAGCATCGCGGCGAGCTCCCGGGTGTTGGTCAGGTTGCCGTTGTGCCCGAGCGCGATCGACACCGCTCGCGTCGAGCGAAACGTCGGCTGCGCGTTCGCCCACACCGGGGCGCCGGTTGTCGAGTAACGGCAGTGCGCGACGGCGATGTCCCCGCGCAGGGCGGTGAGGGACGGCTCGTCGAAGACCTGGGCGACCAGGCCCATCTCCTTGTGGACCACGATCCGCCTGCCGTCGCTCACCGCGATGCCGGCCGACTCCTGGCCCCGGTGCTGCAGCGCGTGCAGTCCGAAGTAGGCGAGCCTGGCGACATCTTCACCGGGAGACCAGACACCAAAGACGCCGCAGGCGTCCCTTGGCGGGCGGTCATCGGGATCGAGATCGTGCGTAAGACGCCCGTCTGGCTTAGCCACCACACCAGTCTATTTGGTCAGGTCAGCGGAAGATACGCCGATAGATCAGACCGCGCTCCGCTCGCCCGGACCGCTCCGGCGCGCAGCGCCTCGTCCCAGCCGAGCCGCCCGGTCGCCAGCTTGAACCAGGTCAGCGGGTCTGTCTCCACCACGTTGGGCGGGGTCCCGCGCGTGTGGCGCGGGCCGGCCACCGCCTGCACCGCCGCCACCGGTACCACTCTGATTTCCACCGAACGGCCGGGGCTTACTCGTTCAAGCTCGTGCAACAGGAAGCGCGCGGCCGACCGCAGCGCGGCCCGCTCCGGTTCGGTCCCCGAGTCGAGCGCATCGGCAACAACCGCCACATTCGCCTCACCGTCGGGGTCCGGCTTACGCGGCGACACGGCTTGCCCGGGAAATCCAACCGGCTGGTTGTGGCAACGCTCCGGCTATAGGCGGCTGGTTGTCACAACCATCCGCCCCGGGAGCCAACCTGGTCATCCGAAGATGGCCGGGAGGGTGCCGGACCAGGTGCTCTCAAGTTCGGTTAGCGGGATCTGGAAGGCGTTCTCGACCGTCAGGGCGTCGCCGGCCGTTATCCCGAGGACCGTGGCGGGGACGTCGTGCTCGGCGCAAAGCGCGGCGAACTCCTTCTCCCGGCCGACCGCGACGGAGACGAGCGCCCGGCCGGCGGACTCGCTGAACAGGGCGGTGAACGCGTCGCCGGGCAGCGCTACCGCGCAGCCGTGGCCGCCGTGCAGGCACGCTTCGGCGAGTGCGATCGCCAGGCCGCCGTCGGACAGGTCATGCGCGCTGGCCAGCACGCTGCCGGAAGCCGCGGCGACGATGAGCGCGGCCAGCCTCCGTTCGGCGTCAAGGTCAACGGCCGGCGGGCGGCCGCCCAGGTGCTGGTGGGCAACCTCAGCCCACGCGGACCCGCCGAACTCATCGCGGGTGGTGCCGAGCAGCACCACCTCGGCGCCGTCGGCGGTGAAGCCGGCGCGCAGGCGGCGGCGAACGTCGTCGTGCACGCCGAGCACGCCGATGACCGGCGTCGGGTGGATCGCGGTCGCGCCGGTCTGGTTGTACAGGCTGACGTTGCCGCCGGTGACCGGGATGCCGAGGGCCTGGCACCCTTCGGCGAGACCGCGGACGGCCTCGGCGAGCTGCCACATGACGCCCGGGTCCTCCGGTGAACCGAAGTTGAGGCAGTTTGTCACCGCGACGGGAACGGCGCCGGTCATCGCGACGTTCCGGTACGCCTCGGCGAGCGCGAGCTGGGTGCCCTGGCAGGGGTCGAGCGTGCAGTAGCGGCCGTTGCCGTCGGTGGCCAGCGCGATGCCGAGGCCGGTCTCCTCGGCTACCCGGACCAGGCCGCTGTCTTCCGGCATCGCGAGCACGGTGTTGCCGCGCACCAGGCTGTCGTACTGCTGGGTGACCCAGCGCTTGTCGGCCAGGCCGGGCGAGCCGAGCAGCGTCAGCACGGTCTCCCGCAGCGCTTGCCCGCCGGCGGGCCGTACGAGGCCCTCTGGGCCTGCGGTCAGCAGGGCGTCCAGGCTGTCCGGCCGGGCGAACGGCCGCTGGTAGACCGGGCCGTCGGCGGCGGTCCGCGGCGGGATCTTGACGACCGTGCCGCCGCGCCAGGTCATGGTGAGCATGCCGTCCCCGGTGACCTCGCCGATCACCGTGGCCTCGACGTCCCACCGGCGGCAGATGTCCATGAACGCCGCGACGCGCTCCGGCTTGACCACGGCCATCATGCGTTCCTGGGACTCACTCATCAGGATCTCGGCCGGCGTGAGGCTGGGGTCGCGGAGCGGAATCGCGTCCATGTCCACGAACATGCCACCGTCACCGCCCGCGGACAGCTCCGTCGTGGCGCAGGCGACGCCGGCCGCGCCCAGGTCCTGGATCCCCTCGACGAGATCCGCCGCGAAAAGCTCTAGGCAGCACTCGACGAGCAGCTTCTCCATGAACGGGTCGCCCACCTGCACCGAGGGCCGCTTCGCGGCCCTGCCCCCGCCATCACCGGCAGTGCTGTCCTGTTCGGCTCCGCCAAAAGTCGCGCTGGCCAGCACCGACGCGCCGCCGACGCCATCGGGACCGGTCCGCGAGCCGAACAAGATGACCTTGTTACCAGTCCCAGTCGCGACCGCGGCCTTGAGGTCGTCGTGCCGCATGACCCCGACGCACAGCGCGTTGACCAACGGGTTTCCGGCGTAGCTCGGATCGAAGGCGAGCTCGCCGCCGATGTTGGGCAGGCCGAGGCAGTTGCCGTAGAAGGAGATGCCGGAGACGACGCCGGGCAGCACCCGGGCCGTGTCGTGCGCGTCGGCAGGGCCGAACCGCAGCGCGTCCATCACCGCGACCGGCCGGGCGCCCATCGCCAGGATGTCGCGCACGATGCCGCCGATGCCGGTCGCCGCGCCCTGGTGCGGCTCGACGAACGACGGGTGGTTGTGGCTCTCGATCTTGAAGGTGACCGCGTAGCCCTGCCCGATGTCCACCACGCCGGCGTTCGCGCCGATGCCCGCGAGCAGGTACCGAGCCTGGTCGGCGTTGGGCGCCAGGTTGCGCAGGTGCACCTTCGATGACTTGTAGGAGCAGTGCTCGCTCCACATGACCGAGTAGAGCGCCAGCTCGGCGGCGGTGGGGCGGCGGCCGAGGATGTCGCGGACCTTCTGGTACTCATCAGTGGTGAGACCGAGCTCCTTGAAGGGCTGCTGGACCTCAGGGGTCGCGGCGGCGACCTCGACGGTGTCCTCGCCGCTCATAGGGCCTCCCCTGAGGCACGCTGCCTATTCGCGCGGTCACGCGCGCCCGATACAATCGCGGTTTCTGCGATCGGGCGCGCGGGATCGCGCGCCGGGGGGTACGGGGGGTCGCTCCCCCGGACGATAGCTGTGAAGAAGCCGAGCCCGTCGGACGACGGCCCGGTCAGCGGGTCGATGGCGTGCTCCGGGTGCGGCATCAGGCCGACCACGTTGCCGTCGGTGTTGCAGATGCCCGCGATGTCGCGGGCGGAGCCGTTCGGCGCGCCGTCGGCGTACCTGACGACCACCTGGCCCGCGCGCTCGAGCTCGTCCAGGGTCGCCTCGTCGGCGACGAAGGCGCCCTCGCCGTTCTTGACCGGCACGGTGAGCAGGTCGCCGACGGGCAAGCCCGCCGTCCAGGGGGTCCGCCCGTTACTCACCGTCAGCCGGACGTTGACGTGCAGGAACCGCAGCCCCGCGTTCCGCGTCAGCGCGCCGGGCAGCAGGTGCGCCTCGCAGAGGATCTGGAAGCCGTTGCAGATGCCGAGCACCGGCAATCCCGCCCGCGCCGCGGGGATCAGCTCGGCCATCACCGGCGAGAACCTGGCGATCGCGCCGCAGCGCAGGTAGTCGCCGTAGGAGAAACCGCCCGGCAAGATCACCGCGTCCACGCCGCGCAGGTCGCGGTCGGCGTGCCAGAGCGGGACCGGCCGGGCTCCCGCGTACCGCACGGCACGGGCCGCATCGGTGTCGTCGAGTGATCCGGGGAACGTGACAACGCCTATCCGCACGCTGGAGAGCTTACCTGACCTGCCCTGATCAGCTGACTACGGTCCACCGCTCACGCGCTGCGGCGCAGCGGGCCCTCCCATTCCAGGCGCTTGTCGAGGACAACCTGGGTCCCCCGTCCGGGCGCGCTGCGCAGCGTCACCCCGTCGACGCAGGCCCGCATGATCGCGAGCCCGCGCCCCGACTCCGCGAGGTCGGCGTAGTCCCCGTTCCGGGCCGCGCGCAGGCGGGCGCGCGCGAACCGGGGCCGGCATCCCTGGCCGGCATCCGTCACCTCGACCCGGCAGCCGGCCCTGTCCACGGTGGCCGCCACCTCGTACGCCAGCGCGGACTGCCCCGCGTGCAGCACGACGTTGGTGCACGCCTCGGTGGCGGCGAGCAGGATGTCGTCGACCGATTCCTCATTGACGCCGATCTCCCGCAGCGTGTCACCGAGAACGCGGCGCATGACGGGAACGCTCACCAGTTCCCGTTCGAACACCAGGCAGAATCGGACCTTAGGCCGAGTCATTCGCTCCGTTCTCACATGAGCGAGGTTTCCCACGACACGCCGGTGTAATCAAACTCGTCGATACGTGCCTGGCGGCTCAGTCCGTGGTATGCACCGCGAATTCCTCGATCACCGTATTGGCGAGCAGTTCCCTGGCCAGCTCCTCGACGGCGGCGAGCGCCTCTGCGTCGGCCGGCCCGTCAAGCTCGAGCTCGAAACGCTTTCCCTGGCGGACGCCCGTCACCGCGCCGAACCCGAGCCGGCGCGACGCGCTGAGCACCGCCTCTCCCTGTGGATCGTGGATCTCCGGCTTGAGCATGACATCGACGATCACCTTGGCCACGTGAGCTGTCCTCTCCGGGGAACGACCCGTAACGCATCTTGGAATCGGGTGCGCAAGATGGGGCATATATCGTCTGGTGCGTGAACGTATTGTGCACCCAGCCTCGCGGGTAACGCCCATGAAGCGTACAACTACGGGGCGTCCAACCTGGTCAGGCCGGCGATGGCGATCCCGTCGCGCGGTCACCACGAGAAGGAGTGGCACGTGACTGCCGAGACCATTCAACTCCTCACACCCGAAGGCGAGCGCGTCGATCACCCTGAGTACCCGGTCGACGGCGCGGATATCCGCGGCATGTACCGCGACATGGTGCTCGTGCGGCGGATCGACAGCGAGGCGATCGCGCTGCAGCGCCAGGGCGAGCTCGGCCTGTGGGCGTCGCTGCTCGGCCAGGAGGCCGCGCAGGTCGGTTCCGCCCGCGCCCTGTCACCCAAGGACATGGCGTTTCCCTCATACCGCGAGCACGGCGTGGCCTGGTGCCGGGGCCTCGACCCGTTGCGGCTGCTCGAGATGTTCCGCGGCGTCACGCACGGCGCCTGGGACCCGGAGGAGCACAAGTTCCACCTCTACACGGTCGTCATCGGGGACCAGACGCTGCACGCCACCGGGTACGCGATGGGCATACAGCGCGACGGGTCCGAGGATGAGGCGGTCATCACCTACTTCGGGGACGGCGCGACCAGCCAGGGCGACGTCAGCGAGGCGTTCGCCTGGGCGTCGGTGTTCAACGCCCCGCTGGTCTTCTTCTGCCAGAACAACCAGTTCGCCATCTCCGCACCGCCGGAGCGGCAGAGCCGCGCCCCGATCTACCAGCGGGCGAGCGGCTTCGGCTTCCCCGGGATGCGGGTCGACGGCAACGACGTGCTCGCCTGCTACGCGGTGACCCGGCACGCGCTGCGCGCCGCCCGCGACGGCGAGGGTCCGAGGCTCATCGAGGCCTATACCTACCGCATGGGCGCGCACACGACCACCGACGACCCGACCAGGTACCGGCTCGCCAGCGAGCTAGAGGCCTGGCGGCTGCGGGACCCGATCGAGCGCGTGCGGGCGTACCTCGCCCGCAGCGGCGAGGCCGACGGCGCCTTCTTCGAGCAGGTCGCGGACGAGGCGGACGAGCTGGCAGGCAAGCTGCGCGCCGCCTGCCTCGCGCTGCCCGACCCGCCGCCGCTCGCGCTGTTCGACCACGTGTACGCGGAGCGCAGCGCGGTCCTCGAGGCCGAGCGTGCCCAGTACGCGGCCTACCTGGCGGGGTTCGAGGAGAGGGGAGACGGGCGGTGACGCGGATCACGCTCTCCCGCGCCCTGAACGAGGGGCTGCGGCGGGCCCTCGAGGCCGACGAGAAGGTAATGATCATGGGGGAGGACGTCGGCAGGCTCGGCGGCGTCTTCCGGGTGACGGACGGGCTGCAGAAGGACTTCGGCGAGCACCGGGTGGTGGACACCCCGCTGGCGGAGTCGGGGATCGTCGGCACCGCGATCGGCCTGGCGCTGCGCGGCTACCGGCCGGTCTGCGAGATCCAGTTCGACGGCTTCGTCTACCCGGCGACCGACCAGATCGTCAGCCAGCTCGCCAAGATGCGGTCCCGGTCGCGCGGGCAGGTGGCGCTGCCCGTCGTGATCCGCATCCCGTTCGGCGGCGGCATCGGGGCGGTCGAGCATCACAGCGAGTCGCCCGAGGTCTTCTTCGCGCACACCGCCGGCCTGCGCGTGGTCGCCTGCGCCGATCCGGCGGACGCGTTCGCCATGATCCAGCTGGCCATCGCCGCCGAGGACCCGGTGATCTTCTTCGAGCCCAAGCGGCGGTACTGGGACAAGGCCGAGGTCGATATGGCGGCGCCGCTGAGCGACGCGCTCGCCCTCGACAAGGCGCGGGTCGTGCAACCGGGAGCCGACGTCACCCTGCTCAGCTACGGGCCGCTGGTCCGCACCTGCCTGGAGGCCGCGCTCGCGGCCCGCGAGGACGGCCGGTCCGTCGAGGTGATCGACCTGCGGTCGCTGTCACCGCTTGACATGGAGACGATCATCGCGTCGGTCACCCGCACCGGCCGTTGCGTCGTCGCCCACGAGGCGCCCGTCTACGCTGGGCTCGGCGGCGAGATCGCCGCCCGGGTGACCGAGCGGTGCTTCTACCAGCTGGAGGCCCCGGTACTGCGGGTCGGCGGGTTCGCCGTGCCGTACCCGCCGGCCCGGACGGAAGACCATTACCTGCCCGACCTGGACCGCATCCTCGACGCGGTCGACCAGACGTTCACCTACTGACCTGGGGGACCAGCGTGCGCAAGGAGTTCAGGCTCCCCGACGTCGGGGAGGGCCTTACCGAGGCCGATATCGTGTCCTGGCACGTCAAGCCGGGCGACACCGTGACCGTCAACCAGATCATCGTGGACATCGAGACGGCGAAGGCGGTCGTCGAGCTGCCGAGCCCGTACGCGGGCACCATCAGTGCCCTGCTGGTGGACGTTGGCCAGACGGTTGACGTGGGGACCCCGATCATCGCGGTCGAGGTGCCGAGCGCGGACGACGCGGCAGCACCGGAACCAGCCAAGGACGCGCCGGAAGCGGCGAAGGAGGCGCCGGAAGCGGCGAAGGAGGCGCCGGACACGCCGCAGGAATCCCCGCCGGCCCGCCAGCCGGTGCTCGTCGGGTACGGCGTCAAGCCAGGGTCGACGAGCCGCCGGCCGCGGAAGAAGGCGCCCACGCGGCCCGGTTCCTACCCGGCCACGCCGTCGATGCCGTCCCCCGGCGGCGGCCCGGCGGCAGGTCCCGCGTTCCCGCCTGGCGTGCAGCTTCCCCCCGGCGTCCCCGTGCCGCCGCAGGCGCCGTCCGCCGGGCAGGGACGGCCGCGCGCCCTGGCCAAGCCGCCCGTGCGGCGCCTGGCCAGGGACCTCGGCATCGACCTCGGCGGGCTAGCGGGCAGCGGGCCGGAAGGCCTGGTCACCAGGGAGGACGTGGAGCGCGCAGCCGACGCCAGCCGGACCGGGGCCGCGGAGGCGGCCGGGACCGCGGGCGAAGCCCCCGTGCCGCGAACCACTGGGCCGCGGGCCACCGTTCCGCCGGCTGCGGCCGAGGAGCGGATCCCGGTGCGCGGGGTACGCAAGCACACCGCCGCTGCGATGGTGGCAAGCGCCTTCACCGCGCCCCACGTGACCGAGTTCCTCCAGGTGGACGTCACCGAGACGATGTCCGCGGTGCGCCGGGCGCGCGAGCTGCCCGAGTTCGCGGGCCTCAAGGTGTCGCCGCTGCTGTTCGTGGCGAAGGCGCTGCTCATCGCGGCCGGCAGGCATCCCGTGATCAACTCCTCGTGGGACGAGGCCGCGCAGGAGATCGTGGTCAAGCGGCCGGTCAACCTCGGCATCGCCGTCGCGGCCGAGCGCGGGCTTATCGTGCCGAACGTGAAGGGCGCCGACACTCTGCCGCTCGCCGGGCTGGCCCGGGCGATCGACGAGCTGGCGGCGACGGCGCGGGCCGGCAAGGCGACGCCGGCCGACCTGGCCGGCGGGACGATCACCATCACCAACGTGGGCGTGTTCGGCGTCGACACCGGGACGCCGATCCTGATGCCAGGCGAGGCCGCCATCCTGGCCTTCGGGATGGTGCGCGACATGCCCTGGGTGGTGGCGGGCGAGCTGGCGGTGCGCAAGGTGACTACGCTCGCGCTCTCCTTCGACCACCGGATCGTCGACGGAGAACTGGGCTCCGCGGTGCTTCGGGACGTAGGCTCGATGCTGGAGGACCCGGTGCGGATGATCGCCTGGTCTTAGCACGGTCGCGATTGGGGTCACGGATGTCGCTGCGCACGTTCCGCGACGCGCTGATAGTAATGGGCGCGTTCCTCGCGGTGATCTGGGTTCTCCAGGTGGTCAACTGGGCGGACGGTTACCGGCTGGACATGCAGTTCGCCATCGTGCCCGACCACGTGAGCAGGCTGCCGGAGATCTTCACCGCGCCGTTCCTGCATGCCAACTGGCAGCACATCGAGGGCAACTCGGTGCCGCTGTTCGTGCTCGGGGTGCTCGCCGCCTACCGCTCCATCGTGCGGTTCCTGATCGCCTCGCTCATCATCGCGGTGATCAGCGGGCTGGCGATCTGGCTCTTCCAGTCGAGCAACGAGCCGACAGTCGGGGCGTCGGGCCTGATCTTCGGGTACTTCGGGTACGTGCTGGTCCGCGGCTTCTTCGACCGTAACCTCGCCGACATCGTCGTCGGCCTGGTCGCCGGCGCGCTGTACTGGACGATCCTCCAGGTGGCCATCCCCGGCACGCCCGGGGTGAGCTGGATCGGCCACCTTGGCGGCCTGGTCGGCGGCGTGGCCGCCGCCTGGGCGCTGCGGGCGCCGCGGGCGCGGCGGCGCGTGCCGGCCGCGCACCCGGCCGCCAAGTCGGTCGACGACCTGCTGCGGGAACTGAAGGAGCAGAAGGAGCAAGGGTCCTAATGGGCTCGGCTCATGATCCGTCACACCGGGCTGTTCAAATGGACCGCAGCAGCGACCGCCGAGCAGAAGGCGGCGGTTCCGGCTGAGCTGACCGCGCTCCCGCCCGTGTCCCGTCCATCAAGGGATTCGTCCTCGGCGCCGACGCGGGCCTGGCCCTGGGCAACTTCGATTTCGCCGTGACCGCCGACTTCGACGACGAGGCCGGCTTCTTCGCCTACCGCGACGACCCCGCGCACCGCGAGGTGATCGCCCGCGTCATCGCGCCGGTCACTGCTCAGGGGGTTGCGGTGCAGTTCAACTACTGACGGAGCACGGAGAATGACCCTGGTACGGGCCGTCCCGACTGCCTGCCGTCCGGCGAAACAGTCATATCGGGCAAAACGCCGTGTCAGCCTGGCGGCGCGAAGGGGGTCCGCCGGGTCTGCGGGTAAATATCTCACAACCGGTAAACAAAAGGCGGATAGAACGCTCTTTCTTTACTTGGGATGAAAAGTTTACTCGTTAAGAAAAATTTACCGACAAGTGGGGTGGTGCTGGGGCGCGTGGTACGGCCGTGCCGCGCTGGGCGGCCGACCCGGCCGCGGAGGCTTCTCGGGCACGCAAGTCAGCGGAAACGCGAGGCCTTTCGCGCCCCGCGACGCGCTCCGAGGGAGGCACGGCTGAACGGCATTGCGGAGAACGGGTGCGGCGTTACCCCGCCACGTGCGCCATCGCTGGCGGGGCCGGGTTCACCCGCACCCGTTCTGGCTGTTACTGCTCTTCTCTTGATCGCCTAGAACGCGTCCTCGGGGATCTCCATCAGGTCGTTGGTGGTCGCCTCGATGATCTTGCGGTCGCTCTCCAGCCGGGGCAGCACCGTGGTGGTAAAGAACCGGGCCGCGGCGAGCTTGCCCGTGTAGAAGTCGCGGTCGGCATCGGTGAGCGCGCTGGTTATGTAGGGTGCGGTGTTGCCGAGCGCGCGCCCGGCGACCTCGGCCTGCCTGCCTAGCAGCCAGGCGACGATCAGGTCACCGAAGGCGAGCAGCAGGCGCACGGACTGCTGGCCGATCTTGTAGACCTCTTCCGGATGCTCGAACGAGCCGATGAGGAAGCCGGTCATCGCGTTGAGCATCGCCTCGACCTGGGTGACGCCCTCGGCGATGGCCGCCCGCTCGGTCTTGAGCTGACCGTCCTCGGCGTCCTCGGCGGCTGCGAAGGCGGCGACCTCGGCGAGCAGCGCCCTTACCGCGGATCCCTGGTCGCGGACCATCTTGCGGAAGAAGAAGTCGAGCGACTGGATGGCGGTCGTGCCCTCGTACAGGGAGTCGATCTTCGCGTCCCTGATGTACTGCTCCAGCGGGTAGTCCTGCAGGAAGCCAGAGCCGCCGAGCGTCTGCAGCGACAGCGCGAGCATCTCGTACGCGCGCTCGGCACCGAGCGCCTTCACGACGGGGAGCAAGAGGTCGTTGCGCGCCGCCGCGGCCTGGTCCTGCGTGCCGTGGTGCGCGGCGACCTGCACGGCGTCCTGCAGCGTGGCCGTGTAGAGCACGAGGGCGCGCATGCCCTCCGCGTACGACTTCTGCAGCATGAGCATCCGGCGCACGTCGGGATGATTGATGATCGTCACGCGGGGCGACGCCTTGTCGGCCTGCTTCGTGAGGTCGGGGCCTTGCACCCGGTTCTTGGCGTAGTCGAGCGCGTTGAGGTACCCGGTGGACAGCGTCTCGATCGCCTTGAAGCCGACCATCATCCGCGCGTGCTCGATGACCATGAACATCTGCCTGATGCCCTCGTGCACGCCGCCGACCAGGGTGCCGACCGCCGGCCGGCCCGGGTCGCCGCCGAAGGTCAGCTCGCACGTGGTCGAGACCTTGAGGCCCATCTTGTGCTCGACATTGGTGGCCTTGACGCCGTTGCGCTCGCCGAGCGTGCCGTCCGGGTGCACGTGAAACTTGGGCACGAGGAACATGGACAGGCCCTTGGTGCCCGGGGCGGCGCCCTCGGGCCTGGCGAGCACCAGGTGGAAGATGTTCTCCGTCAGGTCGTGCTCGCCGGTGGTGATGAACCGCTTGACGCCCTCGATGTGCCAGGTGCCGTCCGGCTGCTCGATCGCCTTAGCCCGGCCGGCGCCCACGTCGGAGCCGGCGTCCGGCTCGGTGAGCACCATCGTGGCGCCCCATCCGCGCTCGACGGCGAGCTCGGCAAAGCGCTTCTGCGCGGGGGTGCCGAGGTTCCACAGGATATTGGCGAACGTCGGCCCGTTGTAGTACATCCACAGCGCCGGGTGGGCGCCGAGGACGAAGCTGGCGATCCCCCACTGGAGCGAGCGCGGCGCGGGGGTGCCGCCAAGCTCGGGCGACACCGACAGCCGCCACCACTCGCCGTCCATCAGCGCGCGGTACGACTTCTTGAAGGACTCCGGAAGGGTCACCGTTGCCGTGGCCGGATCGAATACCGGCGGGTTGCGGTCACCATCGGCGAACGACTCGGCAACCGGCCCAAGCGCGAGCTTGTTGACCTCGGCGAGCATTTCCCGTGCCGTTTCCTCGTCGATCTCGTCGAACGGCGCCGTGCCGAGGACTTCCTGGCGGCCGAACAGTTCGAAGAGGTTGAACTCGATGTCCCGGAGATTGCTCTTGTAGTGGCTCATGTACGCTCCGCGTGATCGCTGTCTCCCGCACATGTTACTCGCTAGTAGCAAACTCGGCACGTGGACGGCGTCAATTTTGACGGCGTTCTATGACCAACAGCCACAGGCGTCACGCCAGGTGCAAGTAAGCTACACCCGCCACCCCACGCCAGGACCTGGTAACGGAAGCACCCCCTTCTTCACCTGTTTCAGCGCTTTTTGGGACCTCAATGACCAGCTTGGAGCTAGGCTTCCCATTCGTGACGGATGCTCGCGACCCCTCGCCAGGCCACCCCGTGCGGCAATTTAGCGACGGCCTGCCTTCTCGCGCGCCCGAGCAAGGTGGACGCGGGCCCGCCCTGCCGCCGCGCGGCGGCAGAGACCTGCCGCCGCGCGGGCTTGACCTGCCTCCCCGCGGCGTTGACGTGCCTCCTCGCGGCGTTGACGCGCCTCCCCGGGGCGTTGACGTGCCTCCTCGCACCGTTGACCTGCCGCCGCGCGGGATTGACCGCGGCGGCGAGGCTTTCCCCGTGCGCCAGCCGGCCATGCGCCCGCCGCGGCCGGGCGGCGGTCGTCACCGCCGCCCGGTACCCGCCAGCCTGCCGCAGAGCGCCCCGGCGCTCGTGCTCGGCGTTCCCGGCCGGGACACCGACCTGTCCGCGGGCCCGGTCGGCGAGCTCGCCGCGGTGCTCCGGGTGGACAACCCCGCGGTTGAGGTCCGCGCCGCGCGCATCGACGGCGGCGGCCTTGACGACCCGTCCGACCTGCGGGCCGTCCTCACCGACGCGGCCGCGCGGCGGCCCGACGGCGGCCCGTGCGCCGTGGTGATCCCGCTGATCGCGACGGTCAACCCGCCGGTGATCCGCAGGCTCCGCGAGGCGGTGGCCGCGAGCGGGACCAACGCCATCGTCGGCGGCTTCGTCAACTCCAACGCGATGATCGCCGAGGTGCTGCACATCCGGCTCGCCGAGGCGGGCCTCGCTCGCGCCGACCGGGTGCGGCTGTTCAGCATCGTCACCGCCGCCGACGGCGTCCTCATCGCGACGGTCGGCGGCCCGGACGCGGCCGCGATGGCCAACGTCACCTCGGTGCTGCTCGCGGCGCGGCTCGCCCTTCCGGTTATCACCGCCTCCATTGACTCCGCGCCGTCCGTCCGCGACGGCGCGATGCGGCTCAAGGAGATGGGGGTCAACCGCCTGGCCGTCGCCCCGTGCTTCATCGGACCGGAGGCCACGCGGCGCGACCTGGACACGCTGATCGCCCTTGGCGCGGACTGCGCCAAGCCCATCGGCGCGCACAGCAACATCGCCAAGCTCGCCGCGCTGACCTACGGGCAGGCGATCAGCCAGCTAGACCTTCCCCACCCGGGCGGCCAGGAAGTGCACGGAGCGCACGAGTAGCACTCGGCTCACTACCGCGGTAACAGGGCATTCGTCGTCATTCCCGGCAACCGGCCTAGCTTTGTGCGCGTCATAAGGGGCAGGAAGACCACATAGGACGACTCCTGGGGGCATCATGCGTACCGTGCCCAAGGCGCTGAGGGCTGGCCTGCTCGGCCTGGCAGCCGCCGTCGGCCTGGCGGCCGCGCCCGCGACGGGCGCGGCGGCGGCACCGGCGGCTGGCGCCGCCGCGGCTGCCGCGGCCCTTGCCGCGGCGGTTCCGGGGACCGGGTTCGGCTACGGGTCTGACAGCTGGCCAGTGCCCGTCACCGGCACAGGCCCGTACCACGAGCCCGTCATCGGGGGCAACTACAGCGGCTATATGGGCATGGCGGGGAACTGGGCGCGCACCGAGGGATGCAGGACCGGCAACTTCTTCGCGTGGTCGCCGGTCAACGCCGGCCAGGCGAACGCCAACAAGGGCCGGTACGGCATCGGCACCGGGACCGGGGTCTACTGGTACATGGGCGGCCCTGGCGTCGACCCGCACTGGAACGGCACCACCACGGAGGCCTTCTACTGGGGCAAGCTGCAGGCGTCGTGGGCCCTCGCGTGGGTCGAGGGCAAGAAGATCCCTTACCCGGTGCTCTGGGCCGACATCGAGATGCCGGAGATCGCTCCCGCCCCTGACAACGGGTGGAACACCGTCTACACCTCGCCGTGCAGCGGCGTGGTGCGGCAGCGCCACATCGCGGCGGTCGTCGACCGGTCGGTGCTCGCCGGGTTCGCTTCCTTCGTCACGTCGCACTCCACGTACAAGGTCGGCGTCTACTCGGCCCCGACGATCTGGCCGCAGATCTTCGGCACCGGCCAGTACGCCGCGGTGACGAACCTGTACGAGTGGACGTACTGGCCCGAGACCTCGCGCCTGACGTCCTGGCCGGCCGGCTGGTGCCTGCACGGCACGTCCACGTGCGCCAAGTTCTTCGGCGGGATGACCTCGTCGAGCAAGTACGCCCTGATGTGGCAGTGGTCGGGCGGCGGCGGAGTCACCAACGGCGTCGGCGACTTCGACCAGATCGACCTGGCGCGGATGAAGTAACCGGCTCCCGTTCGGGCTACTCGGTGGTACCGGCGAGCAGCGGGTCGAGGCGCAGCGACGGGTTGTCACGCTGAATGGCATTGAGCCGCCACTTGTCGGCGAACAGCGCGAGGAGCGCCCCGTCGAGCCGCCGGGTCAGCACCTCGGCGCCGCGGGCGCCCTTGAGCGCGTCTATGCCGGCCTCGTCGGTCAGCCGGGCGAGCTGGTAGTCCAGGCGGGATAGCTCTGACTTCGCGCCGAACTCGTGCTCAAGCCGGTGCAGCACCACGTCGAACTGCAGCGGGCCGACCGCGGCGAGCACCGGCGCCTGGTCGCCGCGCAGGTCCGAGGCGAGCACCTGCACCACGCCTTCGGTATCGAGCTGGTCGATGCCCCGGCGGAACTGCTTGTACTTGCCGGCGTCCTTGCACCGCACCACGCCGAAGTGCTCGGGCGCGAACGACGGGATCGGCGGGTACTGCACCGGCGCGTCCGCGTAAAGCGTGTCCCCCGGCCGCAGCGCGGTCGCGTTCACCAGCCCGATCACGTCGCCGGGGAAGGCGGTCTCCACCGTCTCGCGCTCCTGTCCGAACATCGCCTGCGCGTACTTGGTGGCGAACGGCCGCCCCGTCGCCGCGTGCGTCAGCACCATGCCACGCTCGAACCGTCCCGAGCACACCCGCACGAACGCCACCCGGTCACGGTGGGCCGGGTCCATGTTGGCCTGCACCTTGAACACCAGCCCGGAGAACGGCGCCTCTACCGGCCGCTCGTCACCGTCGACGTCCGCGCGCGCCTTGGGCGCGGGCGCCAGGTCGCACATGGCGTCGAGCAGCCGGCGCACGCCGAAGTTGGGCAGCGCCGCGCCGAAGAGGACCGGTGACGACTGACCGGCGAGGAAGGACGGCATGTCGATGTCGGCGCCGATCTCGTCCAGGAGCGCGAGTTCCTCCTCGGCGGCGTCGTAGGCGGCTCCCTCGCGCGCGCGGGCCGCGTCGGGGTCCTTGAAGTGCTCTTCTTTTGCCTTCTCGGCGCCGCCGGGCATCCGCGTGTAGGCGGTGTACTCACCGCTGGCCCGCTCGATCAGCCCGCGGAAGTCCCCGGCGATCCCCACCGGCCAGTTCACCGGCGTCGGCCGCAGCCCGATCCGCTGCTCGATCTCGTCGAGCAGCTCAAGCGGCTCCCGGCCCGGCCGGTCCCACTTGTTCACGAACGTCACGACGGGCACGTGCCGCGACCGGCACACGTCGAACAGCTTGAGGGTCTGCGGTTCCAGGCCCTTCGCCGAGTCGAGCAGCATGATCGCGCAGTCGACCGCCTCGAGCACCCGGTAAGTGTCCTCGGAGAAGTCCGCGTGGCCCGGCGTGTCGAGCAGGTTGAGCACGTGCCCGTCGTAGTCGAACTTGAGCACGGCCGAGGTGATGGAGATGCCGCGGTCCTTCTCCATCGCCATCCAGTCGGAGGTGACCCCGCGCCGCCCGGCCTTGCCGTGCACGGCCCCCGCGGTGTTGATCGCGGCCGCGTGCAGCGCCAGCGCCTCGGTCAGCGTGGACTTGCCCGCGTCCGGGTGGCTGATCACCGCGAACGTCCGGCGCCTCCTGGCCTCGTCAAGCACGCCCTCGTTCCGCACGACCCCGTGGATTCCGGGCCGCTTCTCAACATCCGTCACCGACACCGCGGCAGCACTCCTAACTCAGGGCGACGTCCCAGATTCCCAACAGGGGAAAGTCAAGATCTCTTCCGAACGGTGCGTGGTCCCGTGCCCAGCACCATGACCGACCGGAGCGGGCGGCCAGCGGTCAAGCCCACTCGCAAGGCCCGGGAATCTGGCCTGTCCAGCCGCCAAGCCTACCCGAAGGCCTCACCCGGCACCCAAATGGCACCACTCATCACCAGAGCACCACTCATCGCGTCGTCGCCCGCTGCCGACGCGGACGAGCCTCCTCGTGAGCACCGGCCAGGGTACCCGAGCCCCGCTGTCCGCAGGTGCCGGCCACCTCGCGAGCACCGGGCAGGCGCCACCTCCCGCGCCTTCGCCACGTCGGAGCGTACCCAGGCACGAAGGACGGGAACGATGACTGAGCCATGGTGGTCGCGCCAGAGGCTTTGGACGGCGGCGCCACTAGACGGGCGGCGGCGGATGCCCGACGATCAACGAGGACCCGCGTATGTCACGACTCGTGAACCGAAGGAAAGGTGTGACATGTACAAGGTGGCCTGGATCGCGCGTTACCCCGCCGGCATGCCCAGGCAGGAGGCCAGCGACTACTGGGCCGGCCACCACGGGCCGACGATGAAAAAGGTCTCGCCGCTGGCAGGGTACGTGCAGAGCCACGTTCAGGGGCCCCTCCCGGCTGTGTCCGGAGTCGCGGCGGAGGAAACGCTGTTTGACGGGTACTCGTGTGCGTGGTGGAACGACCGCGCGGACTTCCAGCAGGCGATGACCACGCCGGCCTGGCAGCGAGTCGTCGAGGACGGCCCCAACGTGTTCGACATGGACTGGCTCTGGAACATGAGCGCCCACATCGAAGAGGTCCCCATGATCGAGGGACCCGCGAGCCCGTACAAGGTCGTCTGGGTCGTTCGGTTCAAAGAAGGCCTGGCGCGGACCGAGGGCCGGGAGCACTGGCGCCGCGTCCACGGTCCGATCTTCAAGAAGCTGGACATCGATCGCTACATCCAGAACCACGTCGTCGGTCCGATCGGGGAAGAAGGCGAAACCGGCGACGCCGAGATCGGCTTCGACGGTTTCTCCGAGTGCTGGTTCCGCGACGAGGCGCAGTTCCGCAACGCCGTCGAGTCGGATACATGGGCGGTCGCGGTCGATGACGCCCAGAACGTGTTCGACATGACGCAGATGTGGGGCGCCGTACTCCGGGAAAACGTCGTGGTTCCGCCACCCTCATCACCGACGTCGGGCTAGCGGACCTGCTTCCGCGGGACGCGAGAGGCCCGGCAACTCACAAGGAAAAGAAAAGTTCCTCACAAAATCCCCTATTTTGTGATGAGCCGCCACGAGTCCCTCCCACCTGCTAGTTTCTCCACGATGCAGGTCATCAGCGAGAGCACGCAGGAGCGACCGCCACTGGTGGCGCGGCGCCGGGACCGGCTGTCTTGGGCAGGCGCCACGGCTCTCATGGGTGCCGTCCTGATGTTCTGCTACCTGCGCGTCGCCGGAGTAACCGCGCTGAACTCCGATGCCGCCGGGATCATTTTGCAGGCTTCCGACGTGCTGCACGGTAACCTGCTGTTGCACGGCTGGGTAGACACCGACGTCTCGTTCTTCACTACCGAACTGCCCGAGTACATAGCCGTGACGGCGGTTGCCGGCGTCCGCCCCGAGGTGGTGCACATCTGTGCGGCGCTGACCTACACGCTGCTTGTCGTGCTCGCCGCACTGGTCGCCCGTGGCCGGGCCCGCGGTGCGGAAGGCGTGGTCCGCGCCCTGCTGGCGGCCGGAATCATGCTCGCCCCGCAGGCGGGCTCGCCGCCCGAGACCCTGGTGCTGCTGGGCAGTCCCGACCACATCGGCACCGCGGTGCCGGTGCTGCTGCTCCTGGTCCTGCTGGACCGGCCAGAGCCCCGCTGGTACGTCCCGGTCGGCACGGGTGTCCTGCTGGCGTGGTCCATCATCGGTGACCCGCTGGTGGAAGTCATCGGGGTCTTCCCGCTGGTGCTCGCCTGCCTGCTGCGGGCAGGACGGGTCATCGCGGCGCGCCAGCGCGAACCGGGGACATGGCGTGCGGTCTGCTACGAGGCGTCGATCGCCGCGGCGGCGGCCCTCGCCATCCCTGCCGCCTCTTTCGGGTACCGCGTGATCAGGCATTTCGGCGGTTACCGGCTTGGCCCGGCGTTGTACGGCAAGGTGTCATTGCACACGGCCAGGCAGAACGCGCCGTGGGCCTGGCGGAGCGTGCTGTCGCTGTTCAGCGCTAACTACCCCGGCGCGAAAGGCACGTGGAACGTCACCGCCGCACTGCTGCACCTCGTGGTGGTGGCGGTCGCGATCGCCGGCGTCGCCCTCGCCGTCTGGCTGCTGGCCCGCCCCGCACGCGCCGCCCCGCTCGGCGACCGGGTCGCTGACGTGCTCGTGCTCGCCATCATCGGGAACATCGCGGCCTACCTCCTCCTGGTCCACATCACCAACTTGTGGAGCGTGCACGAGATCGCGCCGGTACTGCCGCTCGGTGCGGCCCTGGCGGGCCGGGTGCTCGGCGGCCCGCTGCTGCGCTTCCGCCCGCGCGGCAAACCGGTCCTGGTCCCGGTCCTGGCCGCTGGCCTCGCCGGCTGCGCCGTGCTGCTCGGCGGCGCCTTCAACGCCTCCCCGCAGGCGGCACCGCAGAACGTCCGGCTCGCCGCCTGGCTGAGGGACCACCAGCTGATCCACGGGATGTCCAGTTACTGGATGGCAGCCAGCACGGTGGTGGAGAACGACGCTCAGACCACCATGGTCTCAGTCTCGATACACGGCGATCGCCACCTGCTGGCACCCGACTCGTGGGAGCAGAACGTGAGTCTGGCCAAAGCTGCCACGCATACCGCGAATTTCTACATCGTCCAGCAGACGGAGCCATCGGCGTCAGACAAGATGGCCATCGCCCTGAAGATGTTCGGCAAGCCAGCGCGCGTGTATCACTTTGAGTCGTACACGATCATGGTCTGGCGCAAGAACCTGCTCGGCAAGCTACAGGGCCCGCCACGTCCCTTAGCCCTTCTCCTTGCTATGGAGCAGCTCAGGAGGCTCGCGAGTCCGGTAACGACTGAAGCTTGACCGCTCTGCGACACCAGAGCGGGCGAGGCCGCGGCGATTTGCCTAGCTGCGCCGCGGCCCCGCCGCAGCCCGTGTCCTCGGGTGGGAGGAAGTCACGGGCCATAAGCCCGGCGGTTGGGGGGGCGCCCACCGGGCTCGTCTTCAGGTTAAAGCGACTAAGGGCGCACGGATGGCTTGCCCGTTGGGTGCGATGTGGGGACAGCGGTCGGCTTGCCCGTTGGGTGCGACGTGGGGACAGCGGTCGGCTTGCCTGTTGAATGGGATGCCGACTTGCCGGAGTGGGCGGCGGAGTTCCCGGAGTTGCCGGACGGCGAGGATGCCAGCAGGGTGGTGCAGTACGACGAAACTTTATCCTTGCCTCCCGCCGCGGTGATCAGTGCCGTGAAGGCGGGGTTCTCTAGGGCCTTACCCGGGTTGCTGCGGACGCCTGCGCTGTAGGCGTGACACAGGCCTTGCAGCGACGGGGACGGAGTCGCTGACGAATGGGACCCGACTTTGGCGGCCGACGCGGTGGTGCGCGCCGACGAGGAGGCGGAGGGTGCCGCGTGTCCCGATGACTGGGCCGTGAGGTGGCCGGTGGCGGCGAGGGCGACGCTCCCGCTACCACCCAGGGCGACAGCGGCGACGGCCACCTTGATGGCGAGTAGTTTTCCTGCGCTCATGGCTTTTCTCCGTGGACTGTAGGCGGGATTGAGACGTGCCTCCCTGAAAGCACTGACTGCCGTTGCCTCACCGCGGAACTCGCCCTGGTTGTCATAAAGGTAATCGTGCGGCGGGGCCGCAGCCGCGAGCAGGCGGTCCAGGATGTCGTCCGTCGCGGGCGGCCGGTTCGGCCAGTTACCGCGGTGACGGCGGGGGTGGGAGTGCCGGGTGGTGCTCATCTCAGATCCTTAACCGCCATGTCCTGCCGGGTTGTTACTCGACGCCGTGGGATTTTTTCGCGTTCCGGCTGCTGCCTGGTGGCGCCGGCGTCTGCCACGGGTGTTTCCGTCGCGACGAGCTGCTCAGCGAGCCGGCGCAGCCCGCGGTGCACGGCGACCCGCACGGCCCCGGACCGCTTGCCCATGACCTTCCCGGCGGTCTTCGCGTCCAGCTCCATCACGACCGTAAGGAGCACCGCTTCGGCTTGCACGGCCGGTAGCCCGGCGATCATCTCCAGGGCATCCGCCGTGGCGAGCGCCTCCATGACAGCGCGCTCGGTGTTCTCGTCGGCGGGAAGATAGGCGAGCAGTTCGACCGGAGCTCCGCCCGTCGGATGCCTGCCCTGATACCGGAGGTAGTCAAGCACCCGATGACGGCCGATCGTGGTCACCCAGCCGCGGAACCCGGCTGCGTCACCGCGGAACCGCGCGAGATCCCGGGCGACATGCAACCACGTCTCGGCGGCGAGATCTTCGGCCGCATCGCCTACCTGAGACCACAGGTAGCGAATCAGCCCAGGATGGATCGCCCGGTACAGCAACCGGAACGCGTCCTCATCGCCCTCTTGTGCCGCACGAACCGCCGCTGACAGTTCGAGATCGTCTGCACCGGAATCTGACGAACGAAACACGGGCCCATCATGTCCTACCCGCCCGGTCTGAGTCGGCGCTTCGCCCAGCGCTACGGACAGATGTAACAAGTTAGATCACACTGCCGGTTACAAGGGCCATCGCGCTCCGCCGAACAAGATTCGCGCGTGCAGTCAGGTAATCATGGGCGCGACTCGACGCGGGATCGCTTGGGGGCACCCGGTAGCTTCGTTGGCGCGCCCTGCCGCGCGGGCACCCCAAGTGCGGAGCGGCTGGCCATCCTAGACGCGGCAGAGATCCTGGCGGACCTTCGAGTACCGCCCGGCAACCGGCTTGAGGAGCTGCGAGGCGACCGGGAAGGGCAGCACAGCATCAGGATCAACCAACACAGTGCCGGGCTGACGCAAGCGTGCGCTCGCCAAGCAGGCCAACCGGCAGCAGACGGACGGCCGGCTAATGGCACGGCCCAGGATGAGCGGCGATTGGAGAGGTGCAGAGGCCATCTGATCTGGGCTAATGGAGCGGATGACGGGAATCGAACCCGCACTGTCAGCTTGGGAAGCTGATGTTCTGCCATTGAACTACATCCGCAGGTTGCGCCCGTCGCCCGCTGCCGTGAGCACGTGCGCCATCCTCGTTCCCACATGGTACAGGACCAGGTAGCTAGCTCGGGCGCTCTCCGCCGATCGTTACCTGGCTCATGTGCTCTTGACGCGGGCCGTGAACTCTCGCCATGCCTCGGAGTCGAACCGGAGTTGCACGCCGGGCGGTCCGAGCGAGTCCCGGACCATGACGCTCCCGGGGGTGGCCGCCACTTCCGCGCAGGCACCATTGGCGACGCTGCATTCAGACTTCCGCCAGGCCAGGACGCCTTCCTGGTCTTCCGTCTTCGACATTCGCGCACTCCGTATCGAAGATGATCGAAGACACAGGGTATCATCCGGAAAGCGAAGTTTACGTGCATGCGAAGTGTCGCGGGCGCGCGAGCACAATGATCGTTTGCCAACTCCGGCGGGCCACTCGGCCGCCACCATCGTAAATCCCCTGAAATGATGGAAACAGCCGAGCGGTCCTCAGACGGGTCAGGTACCTGGCGCCGAACGGCCTGGAATCCGGTCAGCCCCGCCGCGCCGAGTCGAAGCTGCCCGCCTTGGCAGAGGCGAGGAAGCCTTGCCAGGCCGCGGAAGCATACGCGATCTTAACGCCCGACGGGTTCACCGAATCGCGGACCAGGACGCGCGATCCAGCGTTAGCGACCTCCACGCAGGCTCCGTTACTAATACTGCGCACTGCCTTCCGCCAGTTCAGGCCGGGCGGAACGTCATCAGGCATGGGCATATCGTCACTTACTCTCGGTTAACGTTCATAAAATTAGACATGTCTATCACGTGGCGCGCACGCACTTGTCAACGGCCCGCGCCGTCCGAGCCACCGCTCGCCGAGGCCTCATGATGTCTGGCGATTTCGGAGATTAGCCCGATAGAGTCTTTTGGTTTCAACGCTATCGTGCGCAGGCGTTCGAATACCTGCCAGTACCTGTTGAGGTCTTGTGGCCTGTCCAGGTAGATCCAGCCTACCAAGCCTTCGACGTAGACGACGCTCGAGGCCGGCGAATCAAATTGGAGAATGTTAAAGTTACTTTCCATCGCCGGATGGGCGCCGACCTCATACGTTATGACTTGTATCTCAATATGAGGCAGTTCCGAAACCTTGACGAGGCGGTTCAATTGCGCGGCCATTACCGCGGGGCCGCCCACCACCCGGTGCAGCACCGCCTCGTCGAGCACCACCGAGAGCCGCAAGGGCGGCTCCTCGGTGAGCCGCGCCTGGCGGCGCATGCGGACCTCGACGTGCTCGTTGATCCGCTCGTCGGTGTAGTCCTGGAAGCCGGCCAGGTGCATCGCCCGCGCATAATCTGGGGTCTGCAGGATGCCGGGAACGATGGATGACATGTAATAGCTGAGCGAGACCGCGGCTGTTTCGAGTCCCACGTACGTAGCGAAGTCCAGTTCATAGGACTGCCACCAGCCTGGCTGCTTGCCCTCGACGGCCAGCTGGGTCATCCGGTCCCTGAGAGCCTTGTCGTTAACGCCGTAAAGGTCACACAGATCCCTGATATCACGGGCAGTGGCGCCCCGGTGACCTGTCTCCATGCGGCTCACCTTGGACGGGGAGCACAGCAACAGCCCAGCCGCCTGCTCTACGGTCAGTCCTTTCTCCTGCCGGAGAGAGCGGAGCAAGGCGCCGAGTTCGCGCCGACGAACTGTAGGGCTGCGCACTTCCGCCACAGGAGGACCGCTTCCTTCCGTGTTCGCTGGCCGGGCGCCCGCATGCAGCAGGACACCCCTGGTGAAGACGGGTGATAACACAAGTTGATGGCACATGAGTATGTCACTTGCGTTTGGCACTTGCCAACGGCAAGTACGCGATGCACCATGAAATTAGTGCAGCAGGCATCCTCAAGCGACCCGCCGACAAAGGGGTCGAGCGGTGACCCAAAGGGTTACCGATCCAAGATCGCTAGCCACCAGGGCGTCGCGCGAGCCAGCGATTTTGAGAAGGAGGCCACGGCATCACCGCACTATCTCCCCTTGTGCACGAGCGCACGCGCTCTGAACAACCAGCCCCGGCTGAGACGGCGCATTCCAGGATCCCGGCAATCTCCGCACTGCGGCGCCAGCCGAGGGGCTCCCGAACCCCGGAAATACCGCTGGGCCGGTGCTGCCACACCGACCCAGCAAAGCACCACCCGTCCTCAGGAACCACCGAGAAGGGCTAGTGACGTGTTCTACGGTAGCAATCCGTACAGAAAATACAACCCCCGTTGGTCCATCGGTAACGCAATGGAAACACCGGAAGTCCCAGCGGCCCGCCTGGGACTGCTCGCCGCCGCTACCTGCATATGGGACCACTCCTGCGCGACCCAGGCAACCGGAGGCAGCGGGCTGGCCGCCCGCGCCGGCCAGCGGGTCCGCCTCATCTGCGGAATCTGCGCGGCCTGGGTGATAGGGCTACCGCGCCGCGCAGGCGCATGGCTCTACGCGATGACCGACGCCGAAGCCCGCTGGTGGTACTGGCACGTCACCGAACGGAGCGGCGGGCTCGTACACCAGTACAGGGACTCACGATTCGCGGTGCTTGCCTCCGACGCCACTATCCGCCGCGACGAGCCCCTGTCCGAGCTGCCCAGCCCGGACGGCGCGCCGCCCGGCTGCCCGTGCGCAGGCGGCCGGTGATGCGCGAAGCCACGCCCCCGTTCTGGATGCTCCTTACCTTCCCTTACGCTTGCGTCCCGTCTCCCTGTGCGGCTCCCTCGCGGAGCTTGACGGCGCGGACGAGGAGCTGGGCGACGTCGATGACCTCGAGGGTCTGCTTGGCCTGGCCGGCGGCCTTCTTGGCGTTGACCGCGTCGCCGAGCATGACCATGCAGTAGGGGCAGGCGGTGGAGATGGTGTCGGGGTCGAGGGCGAGGGCCTCGTCGATGCGTTCCTCGTTGATCCGCTTGCCGGTTCTTTCCTCGAGCCACATCCGGGCGCCGCCGGCGCCGCAGCAGAATCCCCGGTTCTTGCACCGGGGCATCTCCTCGGCCCGGGTGCCGGGGACCGCCTCGATGATCTCCCTGGGCGGGGTGAAGACCTTGTTGTGCCGGCCGAGGAAGCACGGGTCGTGGTAGGTGACCTTCTCCTCGACCGGGTTGACCGGGGTCAGCTTGCCGTCTTCCACCAGGCGGGCGAGCAGCTGGGTGTGGTGTAGCACCTCGTAGTTGCCGCCGAGCTGCGGGTACTCGCGGGAGATGGTGTTGAAGCAGTGCGGGCAGGACGCGATGACCTTCTTACCCGTCCCCGCGGCCACGCCGGCCTCGTTCAGCGTCTCGATGTTCTGCTGGGCGAGCACGTTGAACACGAACTCGTTGCCAAGCCGGCGGGCCGGGTCGCCGGTGCACGCCTCCATCGGCCCGAGCACCGCGAACTTCACCCCGGCGGCGTGGAGCAGCTCCGCGATCGCCTTGGTGGCCTTGCGCGCCCGGTCCTCAAGCGCCCCGGCGCAGCCGACCCAGTACAGGTACTCGACATCAGCCGGGATCTTGCCCTCCAGGACGGGGACCTCGAAGTCGAGCTCGGTGATCCATTCAAGGCGCTTGTCCTCGGCCATGCCCCACGGGTTGCCGCGCCGCTCTAGGTTATTCAGCATCGTGGTCGCCTCGGCCGGGAAGGCGGACTCGACAAGCACCTGGTGGCGGCGCATGCCGTCGATGTGGTCGATGTGCTCGATGTCGACCGGGCATTCCTCGACGCAGGCGCCGCAGTTGGTGCACGACCAGATCACCTCAGGGTCGATGACGCCGTTCACGTCGGCGGTGCCGACCAACGGCCGCTCCGCCTCGGCCTTCACCGCGTCGGGCAGCTTCTCCCGCTCCTCGTCAGAGGCCGCAAGCAGCCAGGGCCCCTTGGCGAACGCGTGGTCCCGCAGGTCGAGGATCACCTGCTTGGGCGAAAGCGGCTTGCCGGTCGCCCAGGCCGGGCACTGCGACTGGCACCGGCCGCACTCGGTACAGGTGCCCAGGTCGAGCATGCCCTTCCAGGTCAGGTCCTCGACCTTGCCGATGCCGAAGGTGTCGGTGTCCGGGTCGGCCTCCTCGAAGTCCAGCACCTTACCGCCGGACCGCATCGGCTCAAGCGGCCCCAGCGCGTTCGGGCGGCGGGAGAACAGCACGTTCAAGGGCGCGAGACCGATGTGCAGGTGCTTGGAGTAGGTCACGATGACCAGGAACACCAGCACCACGGCGAGCTGCAGCAGGATGAAGACCGCCTCAAGGACGCTGTTGACCCCGTAGCCGAGCGGGTTCAGGATCTGCGCGACGACCCAGGAGGCGAACGCCCACGCGTCCGGGTAGGGGAAGACGCCGGTGTTCTGCTGCGCGCCCCGGTAGAGCAGCAGCGTGATGACGACCGCGCCAATCATCCACAGCACCAGCCACGCCGCGCTGGTGTGCGAGCCGAAGAACCGCGACCTCCGGCCTTCCTTATGCGGGTTGCTGCGCAGCCGGATGATCGTGAACGTGACGATGCCGCACAGCACGCCGGTCGCGAACAGGTCCTCGATGAACCCGACGACCGCCCAGTGCCCGATCCAGGGGAGCGCGAAGGTCCGCGAGAACAGCGCCCCGTAGGTCTCGATGATCGTCAGCACCAGCACGAGGAAGCCCCAGAACGTGGCGGCGTGCGCCGCGCCGGGAACGCTCCACTTGAGCAGCTTCCGCTGCCCGATCACCTCGGTCAGCTGGGTCTTCAGGTCAGTCGCGGCATGCGTCCGCGCGTACTCAAGCCGCTCGGGAGCCGGCTGGCCAGAAAACGCAAGCCGCTTGAGCCACCACAGCCGCTGGCCGGCCACCGCGAAAGCGATAACAGTTAGCCCCAGGCCAATGATCATCCGCAGGACCACGCGCAACCTCCTTGTATGCCTGAGGGTCAAGCCTAGCCGCGTGGTTTGCGATGCCCAAGATCGAGTGCCAGAACCGGGAATGATCTGCCGATCAGGAAAGTTGAGCCTAAGTGACTCAAGTCATTTGACAGCCGGGCAAGCCTCGGGCAGGCTTGAGCCTGGAAGACTCAACTTCACACACTCCACGGACTGCTCATGGCACGTGCGGTAGGTATTGACCTCGGGACGACCAACTCCGTTGTCGCCGTCCTCGAAGGCGGGGAGCCGACGGTCATCGCAAACGCGGAGGGCTCACGGACTACGCCGTCCGTCGTCGCGTTCGCAAAGAACGCTGAGGTGCTCGTCGGCGAGGTCGCGAAGCGGCAGGCCGTCACCAACGTGGACCGGACGATCCGTTCGGTCAAGCGGCACATGGGGACCAACTGGTCCGTCACCATCGACGGCAAGAAGTTCACCCCCCAGCAAATCAGCGCGTTCATCCTGCAGAAGCTGAAGAGGGACGCTGAGGCGTACCTGGGCGAGAAGATCACCGACGCGGTGATCACCGTTCCTGCTTACTTCAGCGACGCGCAGCGGCAGGCGACCAAGGAGGCCGGCACGATCGCGGGCCTCAACGTCCTGCGCATCATCAACGAGCCGACTTCGGCGGCTCTCGCTTACCACCTGGAGAAGGAAGGGTCGGCCAAGATCCTGGTCTTCGACCTGGGCGGCGGCACCTTCGACGTCTCGCTCCTCGACGTCGGCGACGGCGTTGTCGAGGTTGAGGCGACAAGCGGCGATAACCACCTCGGTGGCGACGACTGGGACCAGCGGATCGTCGACTGGCTGGTGCAGGACTTCAAGTCCGGCTACGGCCTCGACCTGTCCAAGGACAAGATGGCGCTGCAGCGGCTGCGCGAGGCGGCGGAGAAGGCCAAGATCGAGCTGTCGCAGTCGATGGAGTCGCAGATCAACCTGCCCTACATCAGCCACGGCCCGGACGGCCCCC
>DASWAE010000114.1:0-1651 GCA_036391275.1 Trebonia sp. | reverse complement strand
CCGAGCGCGTCAAGCTCTCGAACCTCTCCACCGCCGACGTGCTGTTCGTGGTGGACGACTCGGGATCGATGGGCGGCGAGCAGGAGAAGCTGGCCGCGAACTTCGCCGCGTTCATCGCGAACCTCGACCAGACCAACCTCGACCGGCGCGCCAACAAGCTCGAGCCGATCGATTTCCACGTCGCGGTCACCACGACGTCGATCTTCCAGAACGCGCCCACCGGCAACACGACCTGCCGGAACGACTGCCCCGGGGCCGCCGGCGGCCTGGTCTGCTGCGACACCTCCACCAGCACCGGCGCGCCGGTCGGGCCCATGCTGGTCGCGAAGCGCTGCGATCCGGCCGCCAGCCAGTGCGGCACCGGCCTCGAGTGCCGGACCGACTGCGCCGGCCTGCTCGGCGAGAACGTCTGCTGCAACGCGACCACCAAGGCGGCACCGCTCACCGAGACGGTCGCCTGCGCGACCGCGGGCATCGAGTGCGGCAACCTCGCCACGCACTACCAGTTCGACGGGCTCTGCACCCCGGGCAACGCCGTGAACGGCGGCTACTACCCGCACGGCGCGTTCGTGGGCCTCGGGGACAACCCGCGGGTCCTCCACTTCGACAAGGAGATGTACCTCTGGAGCTCCACGGCCGGGGCGTACGTGACCACGCGTGACCCGTCGCTCCCCCCCTGCAGCGACGGCAGCAACGTCTGCAACCGGCAGGGCTACACGGCGGCGCAGCTCAAGGCGTGGTTCGCCTCCCAGGACACGACCGGGAAGTGGTCGGGCAACGCGATCGCCGGCACCTGCGGCTCGGGCGAGGAGCAGGCGCTGCAGGCGAGCCGCCTCGCGGTGGAGAAGGCGCTGGCCGGGCAGCAGACCGACACGCGCAGCGCCACCGGCCAGGTGGCGGCGTCCAAGGCGGACTGGCCCCACGCCAACTCGAAGCTGGTGGTGGTCTACCTGGGCGACGAGGACGACTGCTCCAACCCGCAGGACGCCAGCGCCGGCATCATCCTCACCGGCGCCGCCGGCGCGGACTCCTGCGTCGCCGACGCGAGCCTGCCGCTCGCTCAGCAGAAGCGGTTCCCGGTCAGCGACATGGTCGGCTACTTCACGGGCCTCGGCCGGCCCCTGGGCGCGGCCTTCATGGTCTCCACCGCGCAGACCTCCTGCCAGGACGACGCCTGCACGCCGGGCCAGTGCTGCGACTACGCCTGCACCGGCAGCACCAGCGTGTGCACCACGGCCGTGTGCGGCGGCCAGGGGGCGGGCATCCGGCTCCTCGAGGCGTCGCACGAGTTCAAGAGCGCGGGCTCCGACGTGGTGGACGGGTCGATGTGCGACCCCAGCTTCGGCACCATCCTCGACCGCATCGCCGACATCGTGAAGCCGCCCACCGGCCTGCTGCTCCCGTCGCAGCCGGCGAGCGCCGACATCGTGGTGCTGCGCATCACCAACGACGCGGGCGTCACTCGGAAGACCTGCCGCGGCCCGGCGCCGGCCGGGATGACCACCGCCGACGCCAAGGCGGCCGGCTACGACTGGTGGTTCACCGCCACCCGCGACCAGCTCACCGACGCGCAGCAGACGCCGACCGGGGCGAGCCTGAACATCTTCATCAACCACGCCACGAACAACTGCGAGGCGAACCCCGGCGAGAC
>DASWAE010000113.1:0-4490 GCA_036391275.1 Trebonia sp. | reverse complement strand
CGGTGTCGTGTGCCAGCGCGGGGCTCATCCTCGGGGCGCTCGACCAGGATAAGTACGAGGTCGTGCCGATCGGGATCGCCCGCGACGGGCGGTGGATGCTGACCTCGGGTGACCCCGCCCGGCTGGCGCTGACGTCGGGTGCCCTGCCGTCGGTGGATGCCGTGGCCACGCCTGGGGTGTCCGTGACGCCGGCCGCCGGGCCGCGGGGCGGCGGGCTCGTGTTCAGCGGGCCGACCGCGGTGCCGCCAGAGCTCGGCGAGGTGGACGTCGTGCTGCCGTTGCTGCACGGCCTCTTCGGTGAGGACGGCACGATCCAGGGGCTGCTCGAGATGGCCGGGATCAGGTACGCCGGGGCGGGGGTGCTCGCCAGCGCGGCGGGCATGGACAAGGAGTACATGAAGCTGCTGTTCGCGGCGCGCGGGCTGCCCATCGGGCGGTACGTGGTGGTGCGGGACAGGGACTGGGGGCCGTCCGCTCCCGACGCCGAGCGCAAGCGGGTGCTCGACGAGATCGCCGAGCTCGGCTGGCCGGTGTTCGTCAAGCCGGCCAGGGGCGGGTCGTCGATCGGCACGACGCGGGTGACCGGAGTGGACTCGCTCGAGGGCGCCATCGAGGAGGCCAGGCGGTACGACAGGAAGGTGCTCGTCGAGGCGGCGATCGAGGGCGCCGAGGTGGAGTGCGCCGTGCTCCAGGGACCCGACGGCGGGGCGCCGGAGGCGTCGGTGCCCGGCATGATCGTGGTCGACCCGCATAGCACCTGGTACGACTTCGAGGCCAAGTACCTGGCGGCGGAGTCGCGGATGGAGATTCCCGCGCCCATCCCCGCCGCGGGCGCCGAGCGGGTGCGCGCGCTGGCCTGCGCGGCGTTTGACGCGATCGGCTGCGAGGGGCTCGCCCGGGTGGACTTCTTCTACACGCCGGCCGGCGAGGTGGTCGTCAACGAGATCAACACCATGCCGGGGATGACGCCGACGTCCGGGTTCCCGATGATGTGGGCGGCCTCCGGGCTGCCGCTGCCGCAGCTGATCGACCGGATCATCACCAGCGCGCTCGCGAAGCGGTAGCCGTCAGCGCTTCGCCGGCCGGTAAACAACGCACGGCGGCACCGGGGAAGGTACCCCGTGCCGCCGTGCGTTCCCGGCCGCGGCGCTCCGGCTGGGCTCAGCCGGAGCCGCAGGCCGCGTTACCGCTACTTCTTCTTGTTCTTGCTCGCCGCCTTGGCCGGGGCCTTCGCGGTGGTGGGCTTGCCTGCGTTCACCAGCGCCTTGAAGTCGGCGCCGGGGCGGAACTTGGGCACTGACTGGGCCGCGACGTGAATCTCGGCGCCGGTCGCGGGGTTCCGCGCGGTGCGGGCCGGGCGATCGCTCTTCTCGAAGACACCGAAGCCGGTGATGGCGACCTTGTCACCGCCCGCCACGGCCGACTGAATGGTCTCGAGGACCGCGTTCAGCGCCTCGGTCGCGGACTTCTTGTCCCCCAGGCGACCCGAGAGCGCGTCGATCAGATCACGCTTGTTCATATTCACTCCTCGTTCCCCCACGGGAGGCCGCGCTTGTGGCTCCATACCTGGGCCGCGACCCCTGACCAGCCCGAAATTAGGCGATCGAGCCGCGCTGCACAATAACCTTGCCGAATATTGCCCGCGTGTCGGGCCTTTTCCGAGCTGTTTTTCCGAGGCGCGCCAGACATGTCAGGAAATTTCCGGCGAGCTTCCGGCGGCCGCGCGGCGGCCCGCCGCGCCGCAAGGCGGCGGGCGGGCCGTTCGCGGATGTGCCCGGGCTGCCGGGTGCCCGGGCTGCCGGGGTCCGGCTGCCGGGGTCCGGCTGCCGGGTGCCCCGGGCTACAACGTCGCCGGGAGGAACGAGGGGCGGGCGGACTCGAAGGCGGCGATGGCGCCGGAGTGGCGGAGGGTCAGCCCGATGTCGTCCAGGCCCTCCATCAGGCGCCAGCGGGTGTAGTCGTCGATCTGGAACGACTCCACCAGGTCCTCGGCGAGGCCGCCGCCGACGACGCGCACCTCGCGGCGGTCGAGGTCGACCGTGACCTGGGCCGGGGGCTCGGCCTCGGCCGCGTCCTGGATGAGCCCGACGACCTTCTCCGGCAGCACCACGGGGAGCAGGCCCGCCTTGGTGGCGTTGTTGCGGAAGATGTCACCGAACCGGGGCGCGATCACCGCGCGGAAGCCGTAGTCGAGCAGCGCCCAGACCGCGTGCTCCCGGGAGGACCCGGTGCCGAAGTCCGTGCCCGCCACGAGGATCGACGCGCCCTGATAGCGCGACTGGTTCAGCACGAACGACGGGTCCTCCCGCCAGGCGGCGAACAGCCCTTCGCCGAACCCCTCGCGGGTCACCCGCTTGAGGTACACGGCGGGGATGATCTGGTCGGTGTCGACGTTGCTGCGCCGCAGCGGCACGGCCCGGCCCGTGTGCGTAACGAATGGTTCCATGGTCCGGGTCTCCTTACAGGTCGGCGGGGGCGGTCAGGCGGCCGGTGACGGCCGTGGCGGCGGCGACGGCCGGCGACACCAGGTGGGTGCGGCCGCCCTTGCCCTGACGGCCCTCGAAGTTGCGGTTGGAGGTGGAGGCGGAGCGCTCCCCCGGCTTGAGCGTGTCCGGGTTCATGCCCAGGCACATGGAGCAGCCCGCCGAGCGCCACTCCGCGCCCGCCGCGGCGAAGACCTCGTTGAGCCCTTCGGCCTCGGCCTGCGCGCGGACCTGCATCGAGCCGGGGACGACGAGCATGCGCACCCCGTCGGCGACCTTACGGCCCTTGATGACGCCGGCGGCGGCGCGCAGGTCCTCGATCCGGCCGTTGGTGCAGGAGCCGACGAAGACGGTGTCGACCTTGATCTGCTTGAGCGGCGTGCCCGCGGTCAGGCCCATGTAGGTGAGCGCGCGCTCGGTGCCGTTCGGGTCCTCGGTTTCCCCTGGCGCCGGCACGGCAGCGCTGAGCGGCAGCGCCTGGCCCGGGTTGGTGCCCCAGGTGACGTACGGGGTCAGCGTGGTCGCGTCGATGGTAACCTCGTGGTCGAAGACCGCGCCCTCGTCGGTGGGCAGCGACTTCCAGTACGCGACGGCCGCGTCCCAGTCGGCGCCCTGCGGGGCGTGCGGACGGCCCTTGAGGTACTCGAAGGTGGTCTCGTCCGGCGCGACCAGCCCGGCCCGCGCGCCCGCCTCGATGGACATGTTGCAGACGGTCATGCGGCCTTCCATGGACAGCGACCTGATCGCCTCGCCGCGGTACTCCACGATGTAGCCCTGGCCGCCGCCGGTGCCGATCTGGCCGATGATCGCCAGGATCAGGTCCTTGGCCGTCACGCCGTCGGGCAGCGCGCCCTCGACGTTGATCGCCATCGTCTTGGGCTTGATCTGGGGCAGCGTCTGGGTGGCCAGGACGTGCTCCACCTCGCTGGTGCCGATGCCGAAGGCGATCGCGCCGAACGCGCCGTGCGTCGAGGTGTGCGAGTCACCGCAGACGATCGTCATGCCCGGCTGGGTGAGGCCAAGCTGCGGGCCGATTACGTGCACGATGCCCTGGCTGGCGTCGCCCATCGGGTGCAGCCGGACGCCGAACTCGGCGGCGTTCTTGCGCAGCGTCTCGAGCTGCGTGCGGGAGACCGGATCGGACACCGGGGTGCCCGGGCCCTCGATCGGCGTTCCCGGGCCGATGCCGGGGGTCGTCGGGACGTTGTGGTCCTCGGTCGCGAGCGTGAGGTCGGGCCGCCTTACCTTGCGGCCGGCGGCGCGCAGGCCGTCGAAGGCCTGGGCGCTGGTGACCTCGTGCACGAGGTGCAGGTCGATGAAGAGCAGGGCTGGCTCGCCCTGCTGGCTGCGCACCACATGGGCGTCCCAGATCTTCTCCGCGAGCGTGCGAGGCGCGCTGCTCATGCGGTCCATCTCCTTAGGTCGCTTGTTCGCTGAAGTACGAGGCCGTCTCAATTTGCATCTCAGGATTCGAGACGGCAGTATCAGTACATGGTCAATACTACCGCTTGCCTTGGTCAGCAGCCGGGTCAGCTGGCATCCGATTTCACATTCTGAGACGGCGGTACCAAGACATGGACAACTCTAGCGGCGTCGGGGTACTGGATAAAGCCGTTTCCGTGCTCGCCGCGGTGGAAAGCGGGCCCGCCACCCTGGCCCAGCTCGTCGCGGCGACCGGGCTGGCGCGCCCCACCACGCACCGGATCGCGGTGGCGCTCGAGCACCACCGGCTGCTCGCGCGGGACGTGCAGGGCCGGTTCATCCTCGGTCCCCGGGTCGCCGAGCTCGCCGCCGCGGCCGGCGAGGACCGGCTGCTCGCCGTCGCGCAGCCGGTGCTGATCCAGCTGCGCGACGTCACCGGCGAGAGCGCTCAGCTCTACCGCAGGCAGGCGGACGTCCGCGTGTGCGTGGCCGCCGCCGAGCGCGCCAGCGGGCTGCGCGACACCGTGCCGATCGGCGCCGCGCTGCCGATGACCGCGGGCTCGGCCGCGCAGGTGCTGCTCGCCT
>DASWAE010000112.1:0-21770 GCA_036391275.1 Trebonia sp. | reverse complement strand
ACTGCCAGCAGGCCGGCGCGTCCGCGCTGCCGGTCAAGCACCCGTCCCGGGTCCGCGGCCCGGACCAGCAGACCGGGCCGGGCAACGACCTGGCCGCCCGGTTCGGCCGCGACGCCGCGCACGCCGAGTGGTTCTACGGCTTCCGCCTCGCGGTGAAAACAGGCCTGGGCAGCCGCACCGTCCGCGCCTGGGCCATCGTCCCGGCCGCCGTGAACGAGCGGGAGACCGCCGCGGACCTGCTGGAAGCCGGCCCCCCGCCGCGGGACCTGCTGGCGGACAAGGGCTTCAACGGGCGCGGCTTCGCCGCCGCCCAGGCCGCCCGCGGCACCGCCGTCCTCGTCCCGCCCGAGAAGAAAGACCGCGCGGCCACCCCGTCCATCCCGCTGAAGGTCATCGCCCGATGGCGCAACCGGGTCGAGACCACCTTCAGCGAGATCACCGTGCAGATGGAACTGGCCAGGCACGGCGCGCGCACCTTCTGGGGCCTGCTCACCCGCACCGCCGCCACCATCGCCGCCCGCACGCTGCTCCGCGTCTGCCTCAGCCACGGGTAACCCAACCCCCATAACGCGCCTGAGCTTGTTATTTGACCTGTGGTGTCCGGGCTGGCGTGCTCTGTCGTACTTGTCCGGCGTGTCGCTGGGGATGGCAGGCGGCCACCGCGGGATCGTCTTCGGGTTCCTCTCACAGAACTTGAAGACGATGGCGGTGGCCGTGGCATTCAGTATGGCGTGGGCTGAGGGCAGGGCGGAAGCCGGGACCGGCCCCGGCCCGGCGGGGCGTGACCAGGCGCTGGGCCGGCTGGCGGGGCTGCGCCGGGAGCTGTTGGGGTGCCTCGGACGGCGGGCGGACGTGCTGTGGGAGCTTGCCGATGCGGTGCTGTGCAGGCCGGAGCGGGTGCACGTGCTGGCGGAGCTGTCGCTGGAGCCGGAGTGCCGGCGCGGGCACGGCGCGGCCTGCGACGCGCTGAACTGCGGCGAGGTCCGGGTCGGGCGGCTGCGGCGGGCGCTGGCATCGCTGCCGCTGCCGGCCTGGGACGACGGCCGGATCCGGCTGGCGGGCGACGTGAGCAACTGGCTGCGCCCGGACGCGGAGGCCAGCCCGGAGCGGCTGTTCTGTCACTGCTACGCGCGCGGGAAGGGGAACAAGCAGCTCATCCCGGGCTGGCCGTACTCGTTCATCGCGGCGCTGGGCCCGGGCCGCGCCCGAGCGGCTGACCGTGGAGCCCTACCGGGTCACCAGCGTGGAGCCGGCCACCGCCGCCGTCTCGATCGTCACCCCCGACGCCCCTACTTCCATCCGCACCGCTTTCTGCAACCAGGTCCACTCCTTCGCCAGCCCGGGCGATCCTCAGCGGCGACAACGTTATGTGTCGCACCAGCGCAGTGCAACGGCGTCTCATCACCCGGCCCGGGGGAGTCCCGGTCGCTCGTCAGGGCGTTCGGGTCAGCGCCAGCGCCGATCAGGAGCCGGACGATCTACCCCGTACATGCCGCGCACGGGCAGCTCGCCGGGCGCCTGCTGCGCGTTACCTTCCAGTTCTGGTTCTTCGTAAGGTAACCGACAATTTAAGGTTGACGATCTGACAACGACAATCTTAGATTGTCGTTATGGAGATCCTGGCTGTCAGTGCGCTCGATGCGCTGGTCCGGGCACGGGCGCCCGGCACGCCCCTGGACCGGGTGGAGGCCGCAATAGTGGTGGGGGCGGAACTGGCGTCCGGCGGCGATGAGCTGATCGGCCGTTTTGTCGCGGAGGCGCGCGAGGCCGGGTGCTCGTGGACCGAGATCGGGGACCGGATGGGGGTCTCGAAGCAGGCCGCGCGGCAGCGGTTCACGCAGCAGCCAATGCCGCCAGCCGTGGCCGGGCTAGCACCTAGGGGCACGTTGAAGCCGGAGGAACGGCTGCTGGCCTGCCTGCGGGCGGCGGGGCGGGAGGCCGCGGCGGACGGGGCGGCCGAGGTCGGCGCGCACCACCTGCTGGTGGGGCTGTTCGAGGTGGGTGCCGCGGCTGCGATCCTGGAGAAGCTGGGCGCGCGTGCTGACGCGGTACGCGCCGCGGCGCGGGAGATGTTTCCCACTACCGGCCAGCCGGGGGAGGTGCCGCCGCCGGAGTCGGCCGAGGCCCGCGATGCCGTTCGCGGGGCCGAGGCCCTGGCCCGTCGCGGCGGCTGCGGGTACGTGGGGACCGAGCACCTGCTCGGGGCTCTGGCCCTGGATCCGGGGTCGCGGGCCCGCCGGGTCATGGGCCGCCTGGGAGTCAGTATCCCGGGGGTCAAGAAGGAGCTTGAGTGCTATATCAGCCCCGGCCGGCAGCGGCGCCGCGGGCGCGGCAAGGCCGTGGCCGGTGCGTGCTCGTTCTGCGGCAAGCCGGGCGGCACCGGGCTGCGGCTGGTCGCTGGGCCGGGCGTGTTCATCTGCGCCGAGTGCGTCGGGCTGTGCACCGAGATCCTCGCCCAGGACCCGCCCGGCATGGCGGGCGGGTCCTGGGCGAGGATCTAGCGGCGCCCGTGGCCGGCGGCCTGCTCGCCTGCGTCGCGGGCCTGCCTGATCGCCAGGTCATCGGCTGCTCCCGCCGAGTTGGGCGACGGCGCGGGCGAGCATGTCCTCGACGAGGAGCCCTTCGGGTCCCCAGTCGTCGCGCAGGTCGTCGAGGAAGCCGATGATGGTGACCACGTCCGCCCAGGGGTGGAAGGCGGTGCCGGACGCGTGCTGCCACAAGGCGGTGAACCGCTCTGCGGCATCGGTGCCGAGAGTCAGCAGGTTGACCCGGCAGTGCGCGACGTCGGCGGCCGCGGGACCGGTGCAGGCGGCCTGCCAGTCGACCACGCCGGAGACTTTGCCCCGCCGCCACAGCACGTTGCCCGGGTGAAAGTCGCGGTGCACCAGCACCGACGGCAGTTCGGGCGACGGCCCGCGGCTGATCTCCGCCGCCCGCTCCCATACCCGGGGGTAACGCGCCCAGCCGGGCGGCTCGTAGCTGGCCTGCGGTGCGGCGTCGCCGTGCCGGGCAGCCAGCTCATCGGGCGCGGGAAGCGGGCCGGGGCCGAACCACAGCTCGTCATTGCGCTGGCGGCCGTGCGCCAGGGCGCGGCCGAGGACCACGGCGACGCCGTCAGTGCGCAGGTTGCCGTGCCGCGTCCGGTACAGCCCCGCCAGGCCGGAGTAGACGTCCAGGTTCGGGCGGCAGACCAGGGCGAGATCGCCGGGCGCCGGGTCCGGGACGTCCGGCCAGTCACCGGCCTTTGCGCGGGACACCCAGGCGGCCTCGGTCCGGGCCTCCAGGTCGGCCCACCGGTCAGGAAGTGCCGTCAGGCGGGTGATCCGCGCGGCGGCCGGCAGCAAGTCCGGGAGGGCGGGACGCAGCCGCTCGTTGCGCCGGGACCTTGGGGTCGGCAGGAAGCTCGCGGTCTCGATGGACGTGGCATGGACCCCGAGCAGCGGCAGCATGGCGGTCAGCTCATCCGGCTGTGGCAGGCTGACGGTGGTGAGGAAGACGTTGGAGCCGACGCTGACGCCGGCCGCGAGGGCGCGCTGGATGCCCCGGCAGGTCTCGGCGAACGCGCCGCGGTGGCCTGCCTGGCGGTCGTGGACGTCACCGGCGCCGTGGAACGCGGTCCAGAGGTTGAGTGTCCCGGTGTCGGCCGCGGCCCGCAGCACCTCCCGCCAGTCGTCGCGGACCACCAGCGGCACGCCGGTGGTGGTCAGCGGCTCGAACATGGTCCCCGCGCGCCCGTCCGCGCATCCGCGCACGGTGCCGCTGTGCGAGTTGAACAGCCCGAAGAGCCGCGCCGCATCCGGGTGCGCGGCCACCTCGTGCATCGGGTAGGCGTCAAAGCCCACGCCCTGGTCGTCGCAGAACCGATGGGCCTGCTCCAGCACCCACTCGATGTCGGCCAGCGGCATCGCCCCGTACCCGCTGCCCTGCGCCCAGCAGTGCCGGCACACCGTCGGGCAGCCGGCGACCTCCATGCACAGGTACAGCAGCGCCGTCGCACCGGGATCGCCGGGCCCGGGAGCGGCCAGGCCTTCGCTCACCGCCTCATCACCCGGCAGGCCCCAAACGCTGAACCTATTTTCCGGTGGCCCGGTGAGCAGCGCGGTTCATCCCCAGCCGGCCCAGCGGCTCGGCTCCGGTGGCGGGAAAACCACGTGCGAGGGCGCGCAGGGTGGCGTTAGCGTGGGTGCTGGCGCGGCCCGACGCCGAGCACCTCTCCAACGGACCCCAGCTCCGGAGGCGGTGCGAAGGGAGGAGCACTCCCGGGCCGGGGACATCGGCGAGCCATCGGCGTCGCGCTGCTGGGGGCGCGTCATGCCGTAGGAGCCGTCGTGCCCAAGGATCACGATTTCAAGCGCCTGGTGCGCGCCAGGATGGCCGTCACCGGGGAGCGCTATACCAGCGCACGGGCCGCGCTCGTCGCCCAGCGGGAACCGGGCGAGCCGGGCGTCAGCGACCGCGCCCGCAGCCTGCTCGGCCAGCTCGCGGACACCGGGCTCGCCGCGGCCGCCCGCTGCCACCTCGCGCGGCTGCCGGAGCCAGAGCGCCGCGCCGCGGCGATCGAGGGACTCCAGCACCAGGACTGGCGGGTGCGCCGGACCTGCGCCTGGCTGCTGGACCCGATCGATCTCACGCCCGAGTCGATAGCGGCCCTGACCCGCGCCCTCGATGACGAGCACCCGCAGGTCCGACGCAAGGCCGTGCACTCGCTGGGCTGCGAGAACTGCAAGCCGAACGGGAGCGCCGTGGACGTGCGGCCGCTGTTCGAGCACGCCATCGGCGATGACAGCGTCCTGGTGCGGTCGATGGTCATCCACGTGGTCACGCTGCACTTCTTCCACCACCAGTGGGCGGTGGACCTGGTCGCCCGGGTGGCCGCCTCGGACAAGAGCGCCAAGCAGAGGGAGTGGGCGACGGGCGCGATCGCCTGGCTTGCCCGGCACTGGGACGCCGATGACAGGCGCCGCGAGCTGCCGCCCGACGTCATCGCCCGGACCCAACGGCACCCCGGGCAGTGGGTCGTGGTCCGCGACGGACGGGTCGTCGCCACCAGCCGGGACTCAAAGGCGAGCCGCCGGGAGCTGAGCACGGGCGGGCGCGCCTACTGGGTGGCGCCGCCCGGAACGGCGCGCCCGCGGCTCCCATGAGGCCGATTACCTTCGGCTACCCGGCTGACCTGAGATCCAGGGCCGCCCTCTTCCTCTCCCTTGTCTGAAAGCCTTGCCGGCTGGGCGTCGGCGCAACGTGGCAGGAGGATTGGCGGTGCTTACCAACTCAGTCGGCCGGTGCGATCGACAGCCTGTCACATCGTCCTGGCAAATACGCGGTCAAGTCACGTCCGGCAACGGTGATCGGTCAAGCGTTTGGGCAGGTAGGTCTGCTGCGGGTATGCGCTAGCATGCCAGACTCATAATCTTCCGGTCCCGCAGGAGGTGGCGAACTGCGCCGTAATGATTGTTCTGCTCGAGCTGACCGGCGCAATGGCCGGTCAGCTCGTTGAGACATAGTCGGCAGGGACCCTCTGCGCGAGGAAGGGGCAAGGCTGTGGTCACTTTCGGTAGCCGCCGCTTTGGCGTCAGGCTGGAACCGTCATGCTCCTATCGCAGGCGCGGCACGATAGTCGTGGCACAGCCTAATGACGAACGTTCCGCATGCGTACACCTGCCGCTCTTTCTGGCTAGATGATTTCGCCGCCATTGGTGCGGACGGGGAGCAGCGCGGAAGGTGTGGCGGCTTATCGGGGAACTATCGGGTAGTGGCGCGCTTGATGGCCTTCATTGCCTTGCCGATCGGCAGGCCCGCGAAGGGAAGCGTGAGAGCCGGGGCCGTGCCCTCGAAGGCTGCGGCAATGGCCGCTCTGTACTCCTTGCCGCCGAGCCCGACAACCTCGGCATAGGGGTCCAAGCCCATCCGTGGCACCTGCTCCCGGAGTGCCGCGAGCCCGATCGGGTTGGACGACTTGCGCTTGAACGTCGTGTTGTACGGGCCGGGGATGACGTCTGCGGGACGCAAGAACCCGTACTTGGCGGACAGGATGACCCAGTCACCGCCTGCTCGTTCCGCGTACGCGCGGTTCACCACGAAGGGTGCGCCGGTGTACGCGTCGGCCGCAGGGGTGGGGCCCGCGTCGGGATACTTGCTCCAGATCTTCGCGGTGCCGCACGGCATGATGACGAGCAGCTCGGGCCGCGGCTCACGTGGCGGTGACATGGGCCGCCCGCTCGATCTCCTTGGGGCAAAACTTCGGTAAGCGGGCAGGAAGCGCAATCCGGGACGCCGGGATGGCACCAGCCGCGACCGATGAGCCAGGCCGGCAGGTCCAGCGCACCAGGCCGGGTCGGGTGGAGCTGCCGGGCTATCGCGATCATGTGGTCCCGATCGTCTCGGTCTGCCAGCCGCACCTGCACACCGAGATCCCGCGCCAAGATCTCGACCACCATGGCTGCCCTCTTCTGCCCGATTCCCGCGGAGTCGTCTAAGCGATGCTGAAGATCGTTGGCGGCGGGGTTATCGGACCAGATCGTCGACGCGTCACCGCCGGAAAGGTCTACGACGCGCCGGGCGGCTCGTGAACTCCAGCAGGGCGCCCTTCTCCGACGGATCGTGGCGGCTCCCGTACTCCAGCAGCGCCGCGGCGATCGCCCGGGCCTGGTCACCGGGAGGCTGGTCATGGGTGGCCGCGGGCGCCGGACCCGGGGCGGTCCGGGCGGGAGCGACGAACGGTACCTGTACCCGGCCGGCAACCGGCCCCAGGCCACCGCTCGCAGCAGCGCATGGCGAGTCCAGCTCTCAATTTCGTCCCACCGCAGTTTCACGGCGAGACTGCGATAGGCGTAGGGACCGGCGACCTCGTCCGCGAAGACCACGATAGGGAAAGCCGCGTACTCAGGCGGCCTGATACGGACTCCGCGAGAAGAGCCATGAAAGTTGTATCGCCATCGCTCGTGCACCTTTCACCGAGAGACATCGGTCAGCTGGAGTATTTCTCCCGTGCCAGGCCGCTAGTGAAAGACCGAAATCCTCATCCCGAACGGATCCGTGGTGACTGCCGCGGCTGGTGACTGTGAGCCCGCCGATGTGGGAGGATGTGCCAGAGGGAGGCATGCATGGGCGGTCCTCAGTCAGGGCAGCCCGCGACAGGCAACAGGCCCGCTGGCAGCGAGGTGCTGGTCCTGCTGGCCGGGCCGGTGAGCCCGGCAGAGCGCGTGCTGGTCACGCGATGGTTGCGTGAGGGCGACCTGCGTCCGTCCGCGGTGCTGGCGTTGGACGGCCCGGATCTTGCGAGGTCGCTGGGCCGGGCGGTACCCCAGACCGTGGTCACGGCCGTCCGCGTCGCATGGCTGCCGCGCGAGCGAGGCGGCGAACGGCGGGTCCGCTGGTCGGATGTCCTATCACAGGTCAACCCGCGGCGGCCCCCGGCGTTCTGGCAGAACCAGATCATGCGGCGGGATCCGGACCGGGCCCGGATTGTGGTCGCGGAGCCCGCCACCGTGGCAGCGCTGCGCGACCGGTGGGGTGGCACCGGCTCGTTTGCTCAGTTCGTGTCTCGGCAGGCCAGACTTGCGCTGGATCGTTCCGAGCGGGCGTTGCTCGGGTACCGGTACAAGGTGCCGAAGGAAGTCACCGAGGCCATCGAGGACAGTCCGCACTTCCGCACGGAGGTCGCCTTGCTCGCGGCCCGGCTGAGCCTGACCGAGCAGGAAGCGATGGCGCGCGCACAGGCGGACCTGGACAATCTGGTTGCCTCGATGAGCCCGATCGCGGTCGACCTGCTGTCCAACACGCTGCGCCCGCTGCACGCTTACGCGTGGGACGTGCAGGTCGACACCACCGGGCTGGACCGCTTGCGGGCGCTGAACCGCGAGCACGCTCTGGTCTTCCTGCCCAGTCACCGCTCGTACGCCGATCCGCTGCTGCTTGCCGACGTCCTTGCTGAGCATGACTTCCCCCGTAACCATGTGCTCAGTGGCGATAATCTCCGGCTCTGGCCGATCGCCGCGCTGGCCCGGCGTGCCGGCATCGTGTTCATCAGGCGCAGCTTCGGCGACGACGAGATCTACAAGCTGGCCCTGCGCGAGTACCTTGGGTTCCTGCTCGCCAAGCGCTTCAACCTCGAGTGGTACATGGAGGGCGGCCGGTCCCGGACCGGAAAGCTGCGCCCGCCGCGCTATGGCCTGCTGGCCTACGTGGCCGAGGCCGTCGCCCGGGGGCAGGCCGAGGATGCCTGTCTCGTGCCGGTGGCGATCACCTACGACCAGCTCCGCGAGGTAACGGCCATGGCCGCCGAGCAGGCCGGTGCCGCGAAGAAGTCCGAAGGCCTCAGCTGGCTAGCGGCCTATGCGCGGGGCCAGCGTGCCCGGATCGGCACGGTCTACGTCCGGTTCGCCGAACCGATTTCGCTGCGCGCGGCACTGCCGCCTGACGGCCCCGACGGCGGCAAGGACGCCTGGCGGCGAGCGCTGCAGAAAGTGGCGTTCGAGGTAGCTGTCCGGATCAACACGGTTACCCCGGTGACCGCGACGGCACTGGTGACGCTGGCCCTGCTGGGAGTTCGCGACCGGGCGCTGACTTTGGGGCAGGTCCGGCGAGTCCTGGAGCCATTGCGGCGGTACCTGGCCGAGCGGAGCCGGCCGGACTCGCGGGGGATCCTGGACACAGACGCCGGGGTGCAGCGGGTGCTCGGCGCCTTGTCTCAGCAGCATGTGGTCACCGTCTACGCGGGCGGGGAGGAGCCGGTCTACGCCATCGAACGGGGCCAGCACCTGGTTGCGGCGTTCTACCGGAACAGCGCGATCCACCATTTCCTCGACCGGGCGGTGGCGGAACTGGTATTGCTCAGCCCGCCCGCCGACCGGTGGGATGAGGCGATGCGGCTGCGGGACCAGCTCAAGTTCGAGTTCTTCTTCCTGGACAAGACGGCCTACCGCACGGTGCTCCAGGCCGAACTTGACCGGCTCGATCCCGGCTGGGAGACGGTGGCCGACGGACGTGTCGTGCTCGAGCGCGCCGACTTCCTGGTGGCGAACCGGGTGCTGCGGTCGTTCCTCGACGCTCAGCTCGTGGTGGCCGAACGGCTCGCCGCGCGCTCTCCGCACCAACCAGTCGCGGAAAGGGAGTTCCTTGGCGAATGCCGCGGCGTGGGGCAGCAGATGCTGCTGCAGGGGCGGCTGCACGGGCCGGAGTCGCTGTCCCGGGAACTGTTCGCCAGCGCGCTGAAGCTCGCCGCGAACCTGGACCTGCTCGGCCCTGGTGGCGACGACGTGGCGCAGCGCAGGCGGGCGTTCGCCGGGCGCCTGCATGAGGACGTGGCCCGGCTGATCCTGATCGACGAGATCGATGCCGCGGGCCGACGGGAGGCGATCGGTGTCGAACCCTAGCCAGCCAGCCGCCGGTCCGTGGTCAGAGCAGGACCTGATCGCCGCCGTCGAGGCCGGGCCGAAAGGCCCGGACATCGGGGCGTTCTTCGACTTCGATGGCACCCTGATCGACGGCTACTCGCTGTCCGCGTTCGCTCGCCACCACCTCAGGTCGCTGCAGGTCTCACCGGCCGATCTTGGGCGGATGCTGCTCACCGGCATCCGCGGCGTGACAAGCGAGGAAGACTTCGAGCAGTTCACCGAGCTGAGCATGCGCACCTGGGCCGGGCGCAGCGAGGACGAACTCGCCGAACTTGGCGAGCGGCTGTTCGTGCAGGGCATCTCCGGGTCGCTGTACCCGGAAGCATGGCGGCTGGTCGAGGCGCACCAGCGGGCCGGGCACACCGTCGTGCTCGCGTCCTCCGCCACCCGCTTCCAGGTGGAACCCGCGGCCAGGGCGATGGGCGTATCGCACATTCTCGTTTCGCCGGTGGAGATCGAGAACGGTATCTGCACCGGCCGGCCGGGCGGCCCGCTGCTGTGGCGGGCAGGCAAGGCGGCGGCGGTGCGCGCGTTCGCCGCAGAACACGGCATCGACCTGCCGCAAAGCTACGCCTACTCCAACGGCGACGAAGACGTGCCGTTCCTGCAGGCCGCCGGGTGGCCACGGGCCATCAATCCCGGCCGTCACCTGGCTGAGGCGGCGCGGCACTACGGATGGCCGGTGGCCAGGTTCCGCTCGCGCCGCACCGGGGTAACGGATATCGTCCACACGGCAGCGGGGCTGGCCGGCATGCTCGGCGGCTTCACCACGGGCATAGTGCTGGGCGCGGCCACGGGATCCCGCCGGGACGCGGTCGACCTCGGCACCACGCTCGCCGGTGAGCTGGGCAGCGCGCTGGCCGGGATACGGCTGGACGTCCATGGCGCTGAACACCTCGCGGCCCGGCCCGCGGTGTTCCTTTTCAACCATCAGAGCCAGCTTGACGTGCTCATCCTGGCCAAGCTGCTGCGCGGCGGCTTCACCGGTGTCGCGAAGAAGGAACTCGCGAACAGTCCCGGTTTCGGGCTGATGTTCCGGCTCGCCGACGTGGCGTTCGTGGACCGCCAGGACACCGCCCAGGCACGTAAGACCCTGGACTCGGCGGTGCGGAAGCTGCGCGACGGCATCTCCCTGGTGATCGCGCCCGAGGGCACCCGGTCCGCGACCCCGGCACTCGGGCCGTTCAAGAAGGGCGCGTTCCACGTCGCGGTGCAGGCGGGCGTGCCGATCGTGCCGATCGTGATCCGCAACTCCGGCGAGCTGATGTGGCGCGGCGCCACCACGATCCACGCGGGAACGGTGCAGATCGCGGTGCTCCCCCCGGTCGCCACCGAGGGCTGGGATACGGCCGGCCTGGACGAGCGCATACGCGAGGTTCGCGGGCAGTACCTGGCGACGCTGGCCAACTGGCCGGCGCACGGCACCGGGCAGGTGACAGCCACGACGACGGCCAGCTTCGGCCCGCCGCCCGCGCTGCCGCTCGACTGGGGCGCGTCCCCCCGGATGAACCCGCTGGAAACGGCCATGTGGCGCGCTGAATCCGCGGACCCGCGGCTGCGCGTCACCCTCAGCCTGCTCGAACTGCTCGACCCCGCCCCGGACTGGGACCGGCTGCTCGCCGCGCACGAGTGGGCTTCCCGCATGGTGCCGCGCATGCGGCAGCGCGTGCTCGAGCCCGCGCTCGCGCTCGGCACCCCGGCCTGGGTGACGGCCGGCGACTTCGACCTGTCCCGGCACGTGCACCGGGTCCGGCTACCCAGCCGCGGCACGCTGCGGCAACTGCTCGACGTGGTGCAGGATTTCGCTGCCGCCCCCCTCGACCGTAACCACCCGCTGTGGGCGGCGCTGCTGGTGGAGGGCCTGGCCGACGGCCGGGCCGGGTACGTGGCCAAGAGCCACCACAGCGTCACCGACGGCCTCGGTGCGGTCCAGCTGATGATGCGGCTGCACAGCCGCACGCCCGAGCATGACCCGGACCGGCCCGAGCCGCCGGTCCCGGCGGCAGGCGAGGCGTCGCGCACCGGGCTATTCGCCGGGCAGGTCGCCGACGCGGTCCGCGCCACCCCCATGGCGGCGGTGCGCCAGGGCACCAGGGCGCTCGGCACGGTGACCCGGCCGTGGGACGCGGCCTCGCGGGCGGCGGGCCAGGCGCTGTCCGCGGTCCGCTTCGCCGGCCAGGGCGCGGCCGCCCCGTCCGGGTCGCCGCTGCTTGCCCGGCGCGGCGGTGACTGGCACTTCGAGGTCGTCGACGTGCCACTGGCTGACCTCAAGGCCGGGGCGAAGGCGGCAGGCGGATCCCTCAACGACGGGCTGCTGGCCGCGGTGATCGGCGGGTTCCGCCGCTACCACGAGCGGTGCGGCGCCCCGGTCGACCGGCTCACGGTCGGCTTCCCGATCAGCCTGCGCGCTCAGGACGACCCGCAGGGCGGCAACCGGTTCACCGGCGCCAAATTCGCTGCGCCCATGGCCGAGACCGACCCGGCAGCCAGGATCGCCGCGGTACGCCAGTTCGCGCTGGCCGCTCGCGCGGCCAGCGCCCGCTCGGCCGACACCGTGACGGGCGCCCTGGCCCCGGCGATCGCCTGGCTGCCCGCTCCGGTCGTCAGCACGATCTCGGGCAGGCTGACAAGCACTAACGACGTCCAGGTCTCCAGCATCCCCGGCGTGCCTTTCCCGGTGTACATCGCGGGCTCGCGCATCACCCACATGTACCCGTTCGGCCCGCTGCCCGGCTGCGCTGCGATGATCACCCTCATCTCCCATAGCGGCGACTGCTGCATCGGGATCAATACCGACACGCTTGCGGTTACCGACCCAGGCGGGCTCGCCGACGACCTTCGTGCCGGGCTGGGCGAGGTACTGGCGCTCGCGTGACATCTCCCGCACCACCGCGGTCCTCAGTCGCGGCAACAGCCCGGCGACCGTCATTACATTTCGCCGCTGCTCACGCGTCGGCCAGCAGGCGGGTCGTCCCTGGCGGCCGGCTCAGCCCGTCGATTCCTTTCACCCAGCCGGCGTAAAACCTTGTCCACCTTGTCAAGAACGATCTGCGTCGTTGGTGCACCTCATCGATGGTCAAGACCTCATTGGGCGTCAGGGCATCCATGGCTGCGCCGAGAGCCACAAGCCGGGCGCGGGCCATGCCCGGGCGGCAGCCCCTCATGGCCCACCGCAGCAGGCCAGACGGCAGGGTCCGCGGTGGCTGGCCGGTCATTGGCATGTCCGCTGGTCCGGGCGGCGGTGAAGAACTGGGTTTCCCAATCGCATGTCGGACGTGCTCATAGATTCCCCCGCGATGTTTGCCCGCTGCCCGCGCAGATGGGACCGGTGCGATCTTGGGGCGTCAACCGCAGCCAGTAGAACCCGTACGGGCCGAGAGTAATGAGATAACGGCGTCTGCCGATGCGGGGAAGGGGTGTCCGCCGGCTAGTTCGACGGGCGCATATCCGGCCCAGGCGGTCAGGTCGAGGTGCGTTGCCTAAGCGCGTCCCACCAGGCGATTGTGGAGACGGCGCTGGTGCTGCTGGAGCGGATGGGCCTGTCCCCCGCGGACCTTTCCGCCGTCCCGCAGTCCCGCAAGCGCGCAGCGCCCAGGAGCACCTGGTGGCGGCGCTGCGCTGCCTGTACCAGCGGGCCGTCGATGACGGGCTCATCGCCGAGGCCGCCAACCCGGCGCGGAAGGTGGCCAAGCCGCGCTGCGAGACCGCAAGGGTCTCGGGTCTGGGAATGGCCGCCGGCCCGGGCATCCGGCTGGCATGAGGGTTGCCTTATCAGCGGTAGCGGGGACCTGGGCGAGCCTGCCCGCGTTCCGGGTGTGCCTTGGCCCGATACCCGGCCTCTCGCCGGGCGATCCGGCGGGAGACCGGGCTAGATTCGAGCCTAGGACGTTGCGCCCTTCCCCTGGCTCTGGGGTCAGGCTGTTCCGGTCGGCTGGAAGGCTTGCCGGAGGTCGTACTTCGCGACGTCCCGCCCCAGGACGGTGCCCGCCACGCCCGAGAAGTGGTAGTGCAACCCCGCCCACAGCCGGGCGTAGATGACCTCGTTGCGGAGATCACTCACCGTGTCGAAGTGGCGCACCGCGTTGAGGTTGCCGGACGGCCCCGCGGGGTCGAAGCCGCGGAAGTCGAGGTTGATCGTGTTCGTCCCCAGGAACGTGGCGTAGACCTCGGCCATCGCAGACGAGAACGAGCAGTGAGCGCACGGGTACTCGGGATGGTTGGGGGTGGTCAGGAGCGGTCGCCAGCCGGCCTGCTCAACTGTCGCTGAATTACCATCGTCGAAGCCTGGCACGGGGCCGTAGCCGTCGGCCGTGACCGAGGCCGGGTCGATGGCCGTGACGGGGCGCCAGAACAGGTAGTGGTACTTGGCGTACATCAGCGCGATCTGCGTGTCAGCCCCGACGACGTTGACCATGGCGGCCAGCCGTGCCGTCTGAAGCGGGCCGAGCCCGCGGGCAGCTGCGATGTCGCGGACGACCCGGTTCTCCTGCCGGATGCTGTTCGCCGACCAGAACTTGGCGATGTCGGTCTGCTCCTGCGTCCGGGCGGTGCTGTCAGCAGCGCCGTACGTCTTGATCTGGTTGAACGCCTCCACCCAGGTGCTACTGGACAGCGACGGGGGCGGGGCGGGCAGGAACTGCGCGGCGCTCCCGAGGATGAACGGACGGACGTTCCCCACCCACGGTGTCTGGGGAGCTGCGAACGGCGGAGTACGCCTCCAGACTCCGGGTCCGGGCGTGAGGGCGGGGAAGGACGACGTTGTCCCTATGGGCGTCATCCTCCCGTCCGGATTCGGTCCCGTGGTGCGATCGTAGATCACCTCGCTTGCGGCCGCCGAGCCGACGCTCGTGCCCGCACCGCCGTCACTGGTGCAGCCGCCGAGGTTCGCAAGCGCCTCGGCATGGTCGGCGTCGAGCGTAGCCACGAGCGCCGGGAACGTCGTGAAATAGTAGTGAAGCGTCTGGTAGGCAGCCTCGACGACGGCGCAGTCGACCGAGGCGCCCGCTGGGGCCGTCAGCGTCGAGCCGAGCAGCGGCCTGTAGCCGCCCTCGATCGCCACGACAGCGTTGTAGACGGCCGCCGACGCATAGGCCATGTAGATCAGGCTCTCGTTCTGAAACGCGCCGGAGCCGACCACCGTGTCTTCGGCGATCTTGTCCCATTGCGCGACCGTGTTGCCGGGCGGCAGGGCGGCCGCCGCAGTGGATGTCGTGCCCGCTGAAGCAGTGATCGCCGGGCAGATCGCAAGCGCGATCCCCGCGGCCAGCAGCGCCGCTGTCACCTGTCGTTTCAAGTTTCCTCCCCAATTCGCTGAAGCCGCCCGCGAAATCCGGCGAGCTTGCTTTGCTTCATGTGTTTCCCTCCCCCTTCGGCAGGAGCAGTGCCGCGATAAGGGCGCGTCGTGAGAGCGAGTGCTGAGCATCGCGTGAAGAAACCCATTACGGTGAGTCCGTTCAGCGCCCACGCTAGCCAGGGCCTGGGCGCAGGCTTTGGCGTTAATTGCTCGCGCCGCCCTCGGCGACGCCGGTCAGTGATTCGGTAACGATGCGGGGCTGCACGGATCGGTCGATGGTGGCGTCGTAGTCGCCGTTTCCGCTGAGGTTGGCGTAGGCGCCGGTGCCGCCCGTGATTGCCCAGACGCCTTGGACATGGGCGGACACTGCAGTGAAGCTGACGAACCTGCCTTGAACATCGACGGTGATCGTCCCGCCGGCGGCGGTCAGCGTCGAGACGTCGTGGACCGTCCCGCTGCCGAACCAGGTCTTCTCCGAGACGTCGAAGGTGCCCGAGACGAAGCCGGAGGCGGTCCACGTTCCGGTGTTGGTGATGTAGTGCGACCCGCCAGGCTCGACGGGGACCGTGATGGTTCCGGTGAACGCGACATTGGGCACTGGTGCGGCGACGGCGGTGGCCGGCAACAGCGCGAAGCCAAGCGCCACCAAGGATGTGACTGCGGTGAGATTCATGCCCACTCCTGGGTTGGGTTGGGGTGACGTGGCCGGGGATTCCGGCCGCGTGAGACAGCTCCTACGTGGGAGCGCTGTCGTCCTCGGCAGTGGTTTCCGTGCTCCGCTCGATCTCGTCGAGTCGGGCACGCGCGTAAGCGGCGAGGATCTGCGAGGCGGTGAAGGTCATGCCGTGCACGTCGACCGCATGCGCCTCAGCCGCGGCGATGAGTTCGCGCTCGTTCGCGGCGCGCACGTCATGACCGCATTCGCATTGCAGGTGCATGACCGCCGCGTCCTCGCCCGAACTCATGATGGCAATGCTCAACGCCGCGGTTGGCGCCCGATTAGATGACGGTTAACAGCTCCTTGGCGCCGCGCTCTGGCTGAGACGAATGCGGTCATGCCCGGGCGATCTGTTGTGAGCGGCGGTGCCGAGTGCGATACTGTTGCGCGCAGTCAGCATGCGGGCAGCGCGGTGCATGCGGATAGGGGACGGGCGTGCGGGTGAGCCTGGCGGGCAGCCTTACTGTTCAGGGTCGCCAGGGCAGTATTGGCGTCGAGCGGCTGCCGGGGCGTCAGGGCCGCGTGCTGCTCGCGTATCTCGTGGCACAACATGACCGCCCAGTTCCGCGCGAGGAACTAGCCAATGCGCTGTGGGGCAACCAGCCGCCCCCGAGCTGGGAAAACGCGCTCGCCGTTCTGGTCAGCAAGTTGCGCGCTGTGCTCACCGAATCCGGCGCGGACGGGCAGCGTGTGCTGACCAACGCGTTCGGCTGCTACCAACTGACGCTTCCCCATGGCAGCTGGGTCGATCTGGATGCGGTCGGTGACCTGGTCGACGAAGCCGAAGAGGCCCTGGCCGACGGCCGCCCCGGCGATGCTCTCGACAAGGCTCGCATGGCCGCCGAGCTGGCCCGGCCGTCGCTGCTGCCCGGCGAAGAGGGCGCCTGGGTCGACGGCTTGCGGGCCCGGCTGCGGGTCGGGCTGATCCACGCGCTGGATTGCCTATCCGCCGCATCTCTGGCAACGGGTAACACCGCCGACGCCATCCTCGCCGCGAAAGAGGCGGTTGAACTCGACCCGTTCCGCGAAACCGGCTACCAGGGACTGATGCGCGCCTTCGCGGCGGCCGGCAATCGAGCTGGCGCACTGCGTGCATTCAACGAGTGCCGGACCCTGCTGGCCGACGAACTAGGCGTTGATCCCGACCCAGCCACCCAACAGATCTACCTCGAAATCCTGCGGCTGCCCGCGTCAGCCGAGCCGCCGACAGCCGCTGCAGATCGGCAGGCTGAGCCGTCGGTTGCGCCGGTGCAGCCTCCGGCACCTGCCGCTGTACCGGCGATACCGGCGAGGCTGACACGGCTACGGGTGGCGGTCGTCGTCGCCACCGTTGGGCTTGCGATAGCGACGACGCTTGCAGTCCGCGAAATGCACGTCGCCGGCAGTGAGCTCACGGTCCCCCCCAACACGCTCGTGGCGATCAATCCCGTCAACGACCAGGTGGTCCGAACTGTCGGCGTGGGTGCACGACCGGGGGACGTGGTCTCAGCCGCCGGGTCATTGTGGGTGGCCAACCTCGGCGATGGAACGGTGTCCCAGATCGGGGGCGACAGCGGGGAGCTCCAACGAACGGTGCTCGTCGGGGAGAGCGTGTCGCACTTGGCTGCGGCTCCTGACGGCATCTGGGTCAGCACCGCCAACGGTGCGGTGGAGCATGTCGATGCGACGTTCGGTGCGGTCACGACCACGGCGCACCGCCCGGACGATCTGTACCTGCAGGACCGCGGCCGGGCTGTGAGCGTGGCGCTGGGCTCGCTGTGGCTGGTGGATCCCGCAGGTGAGGTCGACCGCATGAACCCCGCCACCGGCGCCCTGCAGGCAAGCGACCTCGCCGGGTTGGGCGCCGATGCAATCGCCGTCGGGGCCGAATCGGCATGGGTCGCGAACGCCAGTGACGGCACCGTAACGCGCATCGACCGCACCAACGCGATTGCCGCGACTGTTCCCGTTGGGCACGGACCTTCGGGCGTGGCCATCGCCCCATCCGGGGTGTGGGTGACCGACAGCCTCGACGGCACGGTGGTGCACATCGACGCCGACACGAATGCGGTCTTGGCGACCGTGCAGGTCGGCGGCGGACCGGGCCCGGTCGTGTCAGCGTTCGGCAGCGTGTGGGTCGCCAATACCCTCTCCGGGACGATCTCGCGCGTCGATCCCAACGCCAACCGCGTCGTGGCGACGGTTCCGCTCGGCGTAAGTCCAGGCGGGCTAGTCGCATCCGGTGGCAGCCTGTGGGTCACGGCGAGCCGCCTCGCGCCGGTCATCAGCGGCGGCGGTGTGTTGCACCTTGCGCTGGCCGCCGCCCCCGGCTCGGTCGACCCGGCCGTCGCCACGTATCCGTCGGCGATGCCGATCGAGTACGCGACCTGCGCGAAGCTGCTCAACTATCCGGACCTGCCGGCCCCGCAGGGATTCGTCGTCGCACCGGAGGTAGCCGAATCGGTCCCGGTGCCGACCGACGGGGGCACCACCTATCGCTTCGTGATACGTCCCGGGTACCGCTTTGCCCCGCCGTCGGGCGAGGCCGTAACCGCGCAGACATTTGCCGACACCATCGAGCGCGTGCTGTCACCACAGATGCAGCAGAATCCGTCTGATGGCGCGGCGTCCGTGTCTGACATCGTCGGCGCCGCCGAGTTCGGCGCTGGGAAGGCGAGGCACGTTAGCGGGCTGAGCGTGAACGGCAATGTGTTGACGGTGCGCCTCGTTCGGCCGGCGGCCAATTTCGTGCAGCGCATCGCCATGCCGACGTTCTGCGCAGTCCCTTCGAACGCACCGCGCGATCCGAACACGACCGCCCCGATCCCGTCCGCCGGGCCCTACACCATCGCCTCCTACACGCCGGGGCAGCAGATCGTGTTGCGCGCGAACCCGTACTACAAGGGCAGCCGCCCCCGCCATTTTGACGAGATCGTGTACCGCCTCGGGGTGGGCCCCCAGGAAAGCCTCGACGAACTCAACTCCGGTGCCACCGACTACGTCCCCGACGCGTTGCCGGACTCGGCCTACCCAACCCTCGCCGCAAAGTACGGGCCTGGTTCCGCAGCGGCCGCCCGCGGTCGGCAGCGTTACTTCATCGACGCGAGTACGGAGCTGCGATACCTGATACTGAATACGTCCCGTCCACTGTTTGCCGGTGCGGCGCTGCGGCGCGCGGTCAGTTATGCGATCGACCGGAGTGCGCTCGCCGACGAGCAAGAGCGGCTCGGTGCGTACGGGAATATGGGTGGCGGCGCACCCTACGCGGGTTATCTGCCACCGGGCTTCCCAGGCTCGGAGCAAACGTCCCCGTACCCCCTCGACGGACCGGATCTCAGCGATGCCCGGCGCCTCGCCGCCGGAAACCGAGGCGAGGCGCGGCTATACACCTGCAATCAATCGCCCTGTCTCGAGTTGGCCGCGATCGTCAAGACCGACCTCGCTGCGATCGGTATCGGCGTCGACGTGCTGGCGTATCCCAAAGCCATCATGTACCAGAAGCTGAGCACGCCCGGCGAGCCCTATGACATTGCCACCGTCGGTTGGAACATGGACTTTCCCGATCCGTCCGACTACCTCGCGCCGCTGCTGGATCCTGCGCAGCCTGCCTTCGAATTCTCGCGGTTCGACGACCCCAAGACCACCGCAGCACTGCATGCCGCAGAGACGATCGACGGCCCCGCGCGGTACACCACCTACGGAAGACTTGCCGACGAAATCGCCCGCCGCTCCGCGCCCATGATCGTCTACTCCGTGGACCTCGCGCGGGACTACTTCTCCGACCGTATCGGGTGCCAGCTCTACCAGCCCGTCTACGGCATGGACCTGACCCACCTCTGCCTGCGCCCATGACTCCGTCCCCACCACCTCGCGTCGCTCGGAGTTGGCGAACAAGACCAGGCCTCCTGTTGGGTGCGGAGACTTCCGCCGTGGACCGGGCCGGCGTAAAACCCCGGCGCGGCGCGGGCCATATGTGCGATAGCTCGCGGCATCGTTGCAGCTAGCAGGCACGCTTCCCGGAAGCGGGCCCCTCGTAATGCGTAGGGCCAGCAGGTGCCCCAGGCTCCCGGCCCCTTCGACCGCCCAGGGGCGGTGCGGCCAGGCCGCGGCCCATTCCAGCGTCACGGCCTGGGGTGGTCTTCTGTGTCCGGAGTATGCCGCCGGAGGGCGGGTACCTGCGGCGGGGTCCGAGCTGGGCGGGCCGGGTACCGGGGCTGGCAGGGCGGGCGCGGATAAGCTGGCATCGCGGGGGTAGGAGGCGTGGCTGTGGTGGCCGAGGCTGGGGCGCTGGTCGCGGGCCGGTACCTGCTAGAGGGCCGGATCGCGGCTGGCGGCATGGGCGAGGTCTGGAGAGGCACTGACGGCGTGCTGGGCCGGCCGGTGGCGGTCAAGCTGCTGCGCGCCGAGTATACCCGGCACCCGCAGGATGTGGCGCGGTTCCGGGCCGAGGCCCGCCATGCCAGCGCGCTGTCGCACCCGGGCATCGCGCAGGTTTACGACTACGGGGAAGCCGGGGTCCCGTACCTGGTGATGGAGCTGGTCGACGGGCCGTCGCTGGCCCAGGTGCTCGAGTCCGGGCCGCTGGACCCGGGCCGGGTCATGGATGTGGTCGCGCAGGCGGCGGCCGGCTTGCAGGCCGCGCACCGGGCCGGGCTGGTGCACCGTGATATCAAGCCGGGAAACCTGCTGGCCTGCCCGGGCGGCCAGGTGAAGATCACCGACTTCGGGATCAGCCACGCCGCCGGGTCGGCGTCGCTGACCGGCACCGGGACGCTGCTCGGCACGCCCGCTTACCTGGCCCCCGAACGGGTGGCGGGCGAGGCGGTCACTGCGGCCAGCGACCTGTATTCCCTGGGCGTGGTCGCCTGGGAGTGCCTGGCCGGCGTGCCGCCGTTCACCGGGACCCCGGTCGAGGTCGCCGTCGCGCACAGGGACCGCCCGCTGCCGCCGCTGCCCGGACCGGTCCCGGCCGGCGTGACCGCGCTGGTCGCGGAGCTAACCGCCAAGGACCCGCGGGCCCGGCCGCCGGACGCCGGCGTGGTCGCCGAGCGGGCGTGCAGGCTCCGCGATGCCCTGGCCAGCCGGTCCACGCTGCCGCTGGTGACCCCGCCCTACCTGTCCGGGCCGGGCCGCCCGCCTGGCCCGGCGGCGGGATCTCGGGCGTGGCACCGGGCCGGGCGGCGGCCCGGCAAGGCCGCGGCGCTGGTCGCAGCCGGGCTCATCGCGGCTGCCCTCGGTGGCGCCGCGCTGGCCAGCTCGCTCAGCAACGCCCCGTCACGGCCGCCCGCCGCCCCGCCGTCACCATCCGCGGCCCGGACCGCCGCCTCCCAGCCGCCCCCAGGAGGCGACGGGCAAGGCAACGACAACGGGCTCGGCAACGGGCACGGCAACGGGCACGGCAACGGCAAGAAAGACGGCGACGGCTGACCGAGCTCCTGCCAGGTGAGCCGGCGAGCCCGCACACCATGACGATACGCCGGTCGCGGAGCGTGCCGAAGGCGGCCGGTCCTGCGCAGCGCGAGGTGGCCAGGGCCATGAGGTGGTCGCCGCGGCCCGCAACAGCACCCTGTCACGGCGGGTCGCTGGCCAGGTCGTCCGCAGCTCTGCTTAGTCCGCAAACTTGACGCTCACAGACGGCATACCGCCAGGTCACAGCGCTAGGAACCAGCCGATCCCGCTCCAGTGATAGAAGTCAGGTTAGGAGACCGGCAGCCCCGGATCCGCGGTCAGTCGGCGGAACCAAGGTGCTCTAGCAAAAATCTTTCGATCAGTTCCGAAATATATCGAGGATCCGGCACACGTCGCAAATCTCAGCAATGTAGGACAACTGTCGCTCTATTGCTCTGGATTCTCAGAATTCGACGTTCGATCCGGTTGAGGGTTGACCGGATTTATCAGCCGATTTACGCTCACTTCCGAAAAGGCTTCCCAGGCATTTCGAAACCTTTCGGCAACCTGCCGTAGCGTCGCGGTGGTTCCCCCTGCCGCCGCAACGTAACTCATCCCTGTGTGCGGAAGGGAGTCCATCGTGGTCAGTTTCGCCAAGCATGCCCTCAGCAGCCTGCGCCGGCCGGTACTCACCGTCGGCGCCGCCGTCGCCGTCGCCGCGCTGTGCGTCGCCGGGCTCGCGGTCACGCCGGCCAGTGCCAGCGCCGCTCGTCCGCTGACAGCCTCGAGTTCGGGGTTCATCACCCTGCAACCGCCGACCTCCACCCTGCAGCAGATCACCAGCTTCGGCACCAACCCCACCGGCCTGGAGATGTACCTGTACGTGCCACAGCACGTCAACCCGCATCCGGCGATCGTCGTCGCGCTGCACTACTGCGGCGGTTCCGGGCCCGCGTTCTTCAACGGGACCGAGTTCGCCTCGCTGGCCGACGTCTAC
>DASWAE010000111.1:0-12616 GCA_036391275.1 Trebonia sp. | reverse complement strand
TCTCGAGAACCACGTTCCGGCCCTTGGGGCCGAGGGTTACCTTCACGGCGTCGGCAAGCTGGTTCATGCCGCGCTCGAGGCCGCGCCTGGCGTCCTCGTCAAACGCGATCATCTTCGCTGCCATTGGTTCCAGTCCTCCGTGGCGTACGTTAGGACCGGCCGAAGCCCGCGACGGACGGCACGCGCCACACGGCAGTCCTTTCCTGCCGCCTGGCGGTACCTCATCGCCCGATCCCGCCGTTGTGGTTGTCACTCTCATGCGGAGAGTGCCAACGCCATGTTTAGCACTCTCCTAGGGAGAGTGCAAACGGCGAGGCCACGTGCTGGGCATTCGCGCATGCTGCGCGGGACGGCCCCGTCGAACGCGTACAGTGAAAACGCACAGAACAGGTCAGGTACGTCCCGCCGCCTCCGAGAGGGTTTGTTACTTTTCCGCCATGAAAGCGCTCGTCCTATCCGGCGGCGCCGGCACGCGCCTGCGCCCGATCACGCACACCTCGGCCAAGCAGCTAGTCCCCGTGGCGAACAAGCCCGTGCTGTTCTACGGCCTCGAGGACATCGCCGCGGCGGGGGTCACCGACGTCGGGATCGTGGTCGGCGATACCGCGCCGGCCATCGAGGCGGCCGTGGGCGACGGCTCGAGGTTCGGCATCAAGGTGACCTACATCAGGCAGCAGGCGCCGCTCGGCCTGGCGCACGCCGTCCTCGTCGCCAGGGACTTCCTCGGCGACGAGGACTTCGTGATGTACCTGGGCGACAACTTCATCGTCGGCGGGATCACCGGACTGGTCGAGGAGTTCGCCGCGGCACGGCCGGAGGCGCAGATCCTGCTGACCCGGGTGAGCGACCCGCGGTCGTTCGGCGTGGCCGAGCTCGACCCGGAGACCGGCCGGGTGAAGAACCTGGAAGAGAAGCCCAGGCAGCCTAAGAGCGACCTGGCCCTGGTCGGCGTCTACCTGTTCACCCCGGCCATTCATGAGGCGGTCGCCAACCTGAAGCCGTCCTGGCGGGGCGAGCTTGAGATCACCGAGGCGATCCAGTGGCTGCTCGACCATGGCCGCACCGTCCAGTCGACGACGATCACCGGCTACTGGAAGGACACCGGCAACGTCGCCGACATGCTCGAGGTGAACCGCCTGGTCCTGGAGGGGGTCGAGCCGCGGATCGACGGCGCCGTCGACGACGCCTGCGAGATCATCGGCCGGGTGGTCGTGGAGGCCGGCGCGACCGTGTCCGGGTCACGGATCGTCGGCCCGGCGGTCATCGGCGCCGGCAGCACGATCACCGGCTCGTACATCGGCCCGTTCACCGCCATCGACACGGACTGCGCGGTCACCGACAGCGAGATCGAGTACTCCATCGTGCTGTCGAACGCCTCCATCAGCGGCGCGCGACGCATCGAGGCCTCGCTCATCGGTCATTACGCGGAAGTAACCCCCGCGCCCCAGGTGCCGCGGGCGCACCGGCTCGTACTCGGCGACCACAGTAAGGTGCAGATCAGCTCATGAGAATCCTGGTTACCGGCGGGGCCGGCTTCATCGGCTCGCACTACGTCCGCACGCTGCTCTCCCGCGGCTACCCTGGCTACGAGGACGCCCAGGTCACCGTGTACGACAAGCTCACCTACGCGGGCAACCTGGCGAACCTCGACCCGGTGAAGGACAACCCCCGCTACACCTTCATCCAGGGCGACATCTGCGACCCGGCCCGGCTGGCCGAGGTGCTGCCAGGCCACGACGCGGTCATCAACTTCGCGGCCGAGTCGCACGTGGACCGGTCCATCGCCGGCGCCGCCGAGTTCATCACCTCCAACGTGGCCGGCGTGCAGATCCTGCTCGACGCGTGCCGGCTGGCGGCCATCCCGCGCATCGTGCACGTGTCCACCGACGAGGTGTACGGCTCGATCGCCGCGGGCGCGTGGACCGAGCAGTCACCGCTCGACCCGAACTCCCCCTACTCCGCGGCGAAGGCGGGCGGTGACCTCATCGCACTGGCCTACGCGCGCACGCACGACGTCAACGTCTCGGTCACCCGGTGCTGTAACAACTACGGGCCCTACCAGTACCCGGAGAAGGTCATCCCGCTGTTCGCCACCAACCTGCTCGACGGTAAGCCGGTGCCGTTGTACGGCGACGGGCTCAACGTCCGCGGCTGGATCCACGTGGACGACCACTGCCGCGGCATCCAGCTCGTGCTCGAGAAGGGCACGGCGGGCAAGGTCTACAACGTCAACGGTGACGTCGAGCTGTCCAACCGCGAGCTCACCCAGGCCATCCTCGACAAGCTCGGCGCGTCCTGGGACGACGTGGTGCCCGTCGCGGACCGCAAGGGCCACGACCGGCGGTACTGCCTCGACGACTCGCTGCTCCGCTCCATGGGGTACGCGCCGCTGACGCCCTTCTCCGACGGCCTCAAGGCCACCATCGAGTGGTACGCGGCCAACCGTGACTGGTGGGAGCCGCTGCACCGCCCGGCGCCTCCCGTCCGGCCCGCCGCCGGGTAACGCAGCGAACCCCTTTCTTTCGACATACTTGGTTCTGGGATTCGTGCGGTCTTGGCAAAAGGAAGGGGTTCGTTGACCCGCTGGCTCGTTACCGGCGCGGCCGGGATGCTCGGCCGCGACCTGACCGACCTGCTGCGGCTGCGGGGTGAGGAGTTCACCGCACTCGCCCGGGCCGACCTGGACATCGCGGACGCCGCCGCGGTCCGCGCGGCGGTTTCCTCGGTCAAGCCCGACGTGGTGGTCAACTGCGCCGCCTGGACCGCGGTCGATGCCGCCGAGGAGCACGAGGCGCAGGCCCTGGCCGTCAACGGGCACGGTCCCGCCAACCTGGCCGCCGCCTGCGCGGCCGCTGGCGCCCTCCTCGTCCACCCGTCGACCGACTACGTCTTCGACGGCCACGCCGCGACCCCGTACGCCGAGGACGCGCCCACCAGCCCGGCAGGCGCCTACGGCCGCGGCAAGCTGGCTGGCGAGCAGGCGGTCCGCGCCGCGCTCCCCGAGGCGAGCTACATCGTCCGCACCGCCTGGCTGTACGGCGCGCACGGCAAGAACTTCGTGAAGACCATGCTCCGGCTGGCGGCCAACGGCACCGCCCCCGGCGTCGTCGCCGACCAGCACGGCCAGCCCACGTGGACGGCGGACGTCGCCGCGCGGGTCCTCGCGCTCGTCGGCAAGTCCGCGCCGCCGGGCATCTACCACGCCACCAGCTCGGGCCAGACGACGTGGTTCGGATTCGCCGAGGAGATCTTCCGCCTGTACCACTCGTCGGTGGCAGAGCAAGGGGATGCCGAACGAGCGCGTGTTTCACCCAGGCCGATCAGCACCGCCGAGTACCCGACGCCGGCGCAACGGCCCGCGTACAGCGTCCTCGGCCACGGCGCGTGGCGGGCCGCGGGCATCGAACCGATCGGCGACTGGCGGGACGCCCTGCACCGCGCCTTCCCGTCGATCCTCGCCCAGGCGAACGGCTGAGGAGCAGCACGCCCCCTGTTCTGCTGGCGGCTCGTACGGCTGCGGGCGACCGCGGGGCGCCTGGCCGGGTGCCCGGTGGCGGCCGTCTGCGGGCCGGCGAGTTTCACCAAGGGGACATCGAGGCCGACGAGGACTGTGAGCTTGATGGTATCCGCCGCATTCGTCCGGTAAGTGATTTTGATGTAGATTTTTGGTGTTGTGAGAGTTTTGGGCGTTGTCACGCCTATTACCCTTCATGATCTTGGTCTTTCCCGCTCACGTTTGGCGGCCGACCGTCTTTCCTGCTGACTGACCGCGCTTCGCCGTTGGCGGGCTAGCCGTGCGCGCCGTTGTCTGACGCCGAACTGACTGGGGTGGTGGCCTCAGCAGGGACCTTAGCCGGGTCTTTTCCCTCGGCCGGGCCTGCGGCCGCGCCGGGCAGGCGGCGGCGGCTCGCGGCGGCTATGCCGGCCACCAGCAGGTCGCTAACGGTGTTGACCGCCCTGGAGCACAGCGTGACTGCCCAGGCGGGGCCGCTGCCGATGACCGGCGTCAGGAAGGTGATGAGCAGCGCCTCGCGGATGCCCGCCCCGGCCGGGGCGATTACGAACAGGAACCCGGCGCACCAGGCGAACGCGTAACCGCCCAGGGCAAGCAGGATGGTCTTGCCGGCGGGCGCGCCGAACTTCTCCGCGAGGATCCAGATCTGCAGGCCGTTGAAGATCCAGCTGGTGAACGACCAGGCGAGGGCGTGCGCCAGCACCCGGCCGGTCAGCGGCCGGTCGAGCGGCGGCCGCTTGATTACCTTGAACAGCTTGTTGAGCAGCGGGTTGAGTACCTTCGGGTGCAGGCAGACGGCGACCACTGGGACGGCAAGGAAGACCCACAGGTACTGTTCGTCCCGCTGCGCGAACGGCAATGTCACCGCGGCGACGAGCAGCCCGGTGAGCAGCGAGAGCAGCATGGTGAGGATGGAGGCACTCGCCGACCGCGGGCGTGGCACCTTGGCCCGCGCGCCGAGCTCCATCTGCGCCAGGACCGGCCAGACCGACCCGGGGATGTACTTACCGAGCTGCCCGATGAACAGGATCCGGCCGGCCACGGCGGAGCGGAGCGGTGAGCCGAGCCCGGCGAGCAGCACCCGCCAGACGCGCAGCGTGGCGAACTGCATCACGAGCAGCGCGAGCAGCGCCTCGAACGAGGCGAGCACGCCTATCTGGTCCAGTGCGTGGTGGACCTCGCGCCATTCGCTGGAGATCTCGTACGCGCCAACGCCGACGGCGGCGGCCACGACGCCCCACCTAAGCAGCCGGCTGCCAAGCACGCGCTTAGCGAGGTCTTGCGCCTTCAACGTTCATCCTTGCCGGTAGGGTACGGACATCATGCGCACAATCATCTTCGGTACTTACGACACCGCGATGCATCCGCGCATCGCGACCATAGCCGAGGGCCTGGCCGCCCGGGGAGTTGACGTCGTCAACTGCAACATACCGCTCGGCCTGTCCACCGCGGACCGGGTTGACATGCTTGCAAAGCCGTGGAAAGCCGGCGCGCTCGCCATCCGGCTCGCCAGCCGCTGGCTCGGGCTGGCGGCGAAGGCTCGCCGCCTCCGCAGGCCGGACGCCGTCGTCGTGGGCTACCTCGGGCACTTCGACGTGCACCTGGCGCGGCTGCTTTACCGCCGGGGCAAGGTGCCGCTCGTCCTCGATCACCTGATCAGCGCGGCGGGCACCGCCAGGGACCGCCGGATCTCCGGTGGCGGCGTCAAGCAGCGGCTGCTGACGCTGATTGACGCCGCCGCGCTGCGCGCCGCGGACATCGTCATGGTGGACACGGAAGAGCACCTGGAGACCGTGCCCGAGCGGTACCGGCAGAAGGCCGTCGTCGTGTACGTGGGCGCGCCGGAGCCGTGGCACGCGGCGGCGGCCGAGGCGTCCGCTGCCGACGCTGCCGACGTGAGCGGGCCGCTCAAGGTCGTCTTCTACGGGCTCTACACGCCGCTGCAGGGCACGCCGGTCATCGGCGAGGCACTCGGCCGCATCGCTGGCGCGCCGGTCGAGGTGACCATGATCGGACGCGGCCAGGACGAGGCGGCGACCAAGCGCGCCGCCGCGGCCAACACGTCGGTGCGCTGGCTCGACTGGGTGCCCGCCGCTGAACTGCCCGCGCTTGTCGCCGCGCACGACGTGTGCCTCGGCATCTTCGGTACCAGTGACAAGGCGCTGCGGGTGGTACCCAACAAGGTGTTCCAGGGCGCCGCTGCCGGGTGCGCGGTCATCACGTCCGACACCGCGCCGCAGCGCCGCGTGCTGGGCACAGTGCCTCAGGAGTCTGGCGCGGTGCTCGTGCCGCCCGGTGACCCGGCCGCGCTCGCCGACGCGCTGCTCCGGCTGGCCGGCGACCGCGACGCGCTGCTCAAGCTGCGCCACGCGGCACGTCAGCTCGCCGCCCAGCGGTTCACGCCTGAGCAGGTGGTCGCGCCGCTGACGGCCCGGCTTCTCCCGGAGCACGCATGCTCCTAGCTATCCCTTGACCTGACTATCAGGTCGGCGAGCAGCGCCAGTGACGCGATGAGCAGGCCCGTGACGAAGATCAGCACGGTGTCGGTGGCGATCTTCACGGGGTGCTCTACCACGTCGTAGACGGCCTTGAGGAAGCCGATGCCGAGCAGGCTCAGCGCGAGCGGCATCAGCACCTTGAGCGGATTGAAGTACATCGTCATCCGGAGCACCTGGAGGATGTACCGGTACGAGTCCTTGGCGAACTTGAACTTCGACTTCCCCGCCCGCTTGGAGTAGTCGATCGGCAGGAAGTAGATGTCGTGGTTGTTCGCGAGGAACGAGACGGTGATCGTGGTGACGCAGGAGAAGCCGGCGGGCAGCAGCCGCAGGTACGGCAGTGACACCTGGCGCCTGAACGCCCGGAGGCCCGAGTTCAGGTCGGGGATCTTCGCTCCGGTCAGCCGCTCGGCGAACTTCCTGATGAACCACTTGGCGGGCACCCGCAGCAGCTTGTACGTGCCCTGCTCGCTGGTGCGCGCGCCGACCACGTGATCGACCGACTGGTCCTTCTCAAGGATCTGGACCAGCTCGGGAATCCGCTCGTTGGGGTACGACATGTCAGCGTCGGTCCACACGACGATCTCGCCCTTGGCCCGCTGGGTGCCGATCCGGCGGACCGTGCCGGAACCGCTGTTGCGGTGGAAGTGCACGACCTCCATCTGGGGGAAGCGGGGCGCGGCCTCGTAGAGCTTGGCAAGCGTGCTGTCGGTCGACGCGTCGTCGACGCACATCAGCTCGTACGAGTAACCGCTCGCGTCCATCGCCGCCGTGATGCGCTCGATCTCGGCGATCACGTGCCCTTCCTCGTTGTAGCAAGGCAGGACGATCGTGACGTAGGGCGCGGAGGGTTCTTCTCGCACTTCCCGCACGCTGCTTTCATACTCGGCAATCACTTAGCCGGCTCCCAACTATAGACCGTGAACTGCTCAGGCAAAGTGTCCCTCGGCGTACCAAAGACTACGTGCTCGTCGATGCTCGTATCCAAGGTCATGACCAGCCGGATGGTGCCGTGGCCGAGCCTGGTCAGCCACGCGCGGTCGGTCACGAGAACGACGGGGTGCCGCCCGGCCCGCTCGACGGCCCGCACGTCGGCGAGCACGGTGGCCGTGGCGATGGCGGTGCCCGGAGGGTTGTTCGCGCTTGGCTCCACCCATTCCACGCCGGCCGTCGGCACGTCGCACGTGCCCCTGATGTCCTGGGCGAACTGCTGGTTCAGCGTGTAATTGGCGATGAGCACCGACGCGTTGGCGGGGAGGGCCCGGCAGATCTGCTCGATTGCGCCGATCTCGCCGACGTAGGCACGCTGGAACGCCAGCCCTTCCGAGTAGGGCATGACGCCGGCCGGGCCACCTGACTTGAACCCGAGGCCGAAGTTACCGATGAACGGCGGCAGGAAGATCGCGCCGGCGCAGCAGGCGATCACGAAGATCCGGGGAGACCGCTCCAGGTAGCGGGGCACGCTGACCAGGTGCACTACCCGGGACCGCCTGGCCAGCCAGGCGGAGAGCCACACCGCGAGCAGGATAAGCCCGGGCAGCACGGCGGGGATCAGTCGCCGGCTTGCGTACGGCTGGTGCGGCGTGATGGCTGGCCGGAGCAGGAACCAGATGACCGACCAGGAGAACGTCAGCAGCGGCAGCACCCAGGCGGGCGCCTCACCCTTGACGCACCGCCTGCCGAGCATGGCGGTGGCGATCACGGCGAAAGCGATGGCGGAGAAGCCGGTGTACCAGTAGATCCAGTGCAGGCTGAGCGGCGCGTACTGCAGCGCGTGCCAGTTCCGCTCCACGTAGGGCCGGATGAGGAAGACGGCGATCGCGATGAACGGCGCCGCGGTCACGATCCGGACCAGCCCGGGCCAGGGCGGCGTGCGCGGCTGGGAGCCGCGCTTGCGCAGCCACTTGACAACCACCCAGGTGGCCACGGTGAACAGGACGAACGCGGCGACCATGTACTCGACCGAACGCTGGTTCGTCTTGAGGTACGGCAGGGTAAGGAACAGCGAGTCAACCGTGCCGTACAACAGGCCGACGAGCATGCCGGCCACCAGCGGTATGACCTGCCGCTGCCGCCGCAGTACCAGCAGGCCGCAGTAGGGGACGACGAACAGGATGTCGGCCGGCCCGTCGATACGCACCAGCAAGGTGATGCCGAACAGCAGCCCGGTGACCGCCGCCAGCACGTGCGAAGCGGACCGGGCATGGCTCCGCCAGCGGGCGCGCCACCGTCCGGCGTCCTCCTCGCCCCGGTCGGTACGCTGCGAGTCGATCCACAGCGACAGCGCACCGAGGAGCAGGATCTGCGCGAGCGGCTCGCTGTAGGTGTTGCGGCTCGCGTAAGCCGCCGGGATGCCGATCGCCAGGGCCAGCGTGGCGAACGGCGCCCACCGGGGACTGACGAGCCGTGCCACCAGGCCGCCGAACGTGAACACGCCGAGCGCGCCGAGCAGTGGCCCCCACAGCAGCGCGAGCCGCGCCCCGCCGGCCCAGAAGCCCACCGACAGCAGCATGGGCAGGCCGGCCATGAACTGGGGCACGATGGAGCTGCCGACGTTGTAGAACGCGGCGCTCCAGAAGGTGATGCCTGACGCGTGCCCGAAGGCGGCGGTGTCCTGCGGGATCGGCAGCGACCCGTGCTTGGAGATCCAGGTGGCGAACTCCATGTACGACGCCGCGTCGAGCTGCACGATAACGAACTCGGAGCGATAGATGCCCTGGAAGACGCCGAACGCGACCGCGATCGCCACCAGCGACCACAGCACCCAGCGGGGCGTGGGCTTCGCCTGTCCCGCGCGCGCGGTGCCCCAGTCGGCGGCACCGGTCACCGAGGGCACGCGCCGCCACACGTACGGCACCACGAGCGCGGTGAGCGCGAGCCAGGCCGCGATCACGGGGACAGGCTTGAAATAGCCGACAAGCAGCAACGGGAAGCTGGTCAGCAGGAACGTCAGCAGGACCAGCGCGGGGAGAACGGTCAGCCGACCGAGAAGAAGTCCCGCCCTGTCGCTGGCATCGCCTTTAACGGGGCCGACGTGATGCCGGACGGCATCGAGCTTGCTGTCTACGGTCAATGAAGGAACCCATCTGCTCTGGGCTGATCCCAGTCTTGTGCGCGGTACGCCGGCGTACTCACTAGGCGTCTGAATTATAAGAACGTGCCGGACCCTCACGTGCCTGTTCCGGGCAGGCGCGGTTGTTCCTGGCAACTACCACCACGAGACCGTTCTACCCCTGTCCGGATAACCAGACACGGAGCGTGACTTTATCGTGACAAGCGGTCAGCCAAGCGCCTCTACCTGCTCTGCCAGCCAGCGCCGCGGCGCACGCGCAGCAGCGGCGTCTGCGATAGTCGCACTACGCCTCTGCCGCTCGGCGGCCGGCATGACCAGGCCAGCATGCAACGCGCCAGCGGTAGCGCTGACATCATACGGGTTGACGAGCAGTGCGGCCTCCCCGACCAGCGCGGCAGCGCCCGCTTCCCTGGAGAGCACGAGCGCGCAGCCGCGCTCACTGAGGACCGGGCCTTCCTCAGCCACCAGGTTCATGCCGTCCCTGACCGGGTTGACCAAAAGCACGTCCGCCAGCCTGCACGCTGCCAGCGAGCGCGGGTAGTCGTCCCTTACCTCAAGGATAAGCGGTTCCCAGTCCGGCGTCCCGAACTCGGCGTTGATCTCCGCCGCGACCTGCTGCACGCGTGCCGTGTAGGCCCGGTATTCGGGGAGGTCGGAGCGCGATGGATAGGCAAACGCGAGATGCATCACACGGCCGCGCCACTCCGGCCTCGCGGCAAGCAGCTCGCGATAGGCGGCCAGCCCGCGCACGATGTTCTTGGACAGCTCGGTGCGGTCTACCCGCACGATCAGCTGCCTGCCCCCGGCCAGCTCCGCCAGCCGCTGCGCGTGTTCCCTCACGTCGGCGGCGCCGGCCCTGGCGCGCAACTCCTCCACGTCGACCCCGAGCGGGTGCACCCCCACCTGCGTTACCCGGCCGCGGTAACTGACCGTGCCCGCGCCCGCGCCGCTGCGGCTGACCCGCGCGCCGAGCACCTCGTCGCAGCAGTCGAGGAACGCGTCGGCCCAGCGCGCGGCCAGGAACCCCGCGTGGTCGGCACCGAGTATCCCGTCAAGTACCGCGGCGGCGATGTCGTCGGGCAGCAGCTGGTAGTAGCCGGGCGGCGCCCACGGCGTGTGCTGGAAGTAGGCTATCCGCGCGGCTGGATGGCGGTCCCGCAGCAGCCGCGGCGTGAGCGACAGGTGATAGTCCTGGACGAGGACGCGGGTCCCCGGCGCGCACTCCTGCGCGAGGGCGGCCGCGAACGCCTCGTTGTAGGCGACGTAGGCAGCCCAGTCGGACCGGAACGCCGCGTCGAAGTGCGGCTGGTTCGGCGTGTCGAAGAGCAGGTGGTGCACGAACCACAGGATCGAGTTCGCGATGCCGTTGTACGCGGCGGCGAACAGGTCGGCGGGGATGTCCAGCATCCGCACCGGGACCTCGCCCGGCGCACTCGGCGCGCGCGCCGCCTGCCGCGCCACGGCCCGGTCCGCCTCGCTGAGGGCCGCGCAGAGCCAGAGCGCCCCGCCGTCCGCCGCCAGCACGCCGAGCCCGGACATCAGGCCGGACACCAGGCCGCCGCCCCCGCGGCGGGCGGTCAGCGACCCGTCCGCCGCGTGACTGTACGAGACAGGCCCCCGGTTTGAGGCAACAATGAGTAGCCGACTCGGGTCGTTTGTCATATGGCACAACCCTAGATGAATGGCGTCCTGCCCGGTTGCCAGGGGCGGCGGCTGATCGGTTACAGTGTTAAGGAACCTGGCCCTGCGCCGGGTGACAACTTAAGACCTCATCCAGAGGGGTGGAGGGATCGGCCCTGTGAAGCCCCGGCAACCATCGCGGTAACGCACCTCAGTAAGGCGAGGCAAGCGCGCGACTGGTGCCAAGTCCGGCCCGCGGTCAAGGTGATCGCTGGGAAAGATGGGAGAGAGGCCTCGCCCCCATGACCGCTCAGACCAACGCGCCCCGCGCCCTCCGTCTTGGCAACGCAACCGGCCTGACCTGCCGGGAGTGCGGCAGTGTCGTCGAACTCGGCCCGCACTACGCCTGTTTCGAGTGTTTCGGGCCGCTGGAGGTCGGCTATGACTTCCCGCGGCTGACAAGGGCCGACATCGAGGCGGGCCCGCAGAACATCTGGCGGTACGCCCCGCTGCTGCCGGTCCCGGCGGACATCGCGAGCCGTCCGACCACAGAACCGGGCTACACCAGGCTCGTCCGCGCCGACGGGCTCGCCGCGGAGCTCGGGATGCGGCGGCTGTGGATCAAGGACGACAGCGGCAACCCGACCCACTCGTTCAAGGACCGGGTGGTCGCCGTGGCGCTCGCGGCGGCGACGGAGATGGGCTTCAAGGTTCTCGCCTGCCCGTCGACCGGCAACCTGGCCAACGCGGTCGCCGCGGCGGCGGCCAGGGCGGGCATCCGCTCCGTGGTCCTGGTTCCCGCGAACCTTGAAGAGCAGAAGATCCTCACCACCGCGGTGTACGGCGGCACGTTCGTCACGGTCGACGGGAACTACGACGACGTGAACCGGCTGGCCTCTGAGCTTGCGGGCGAGCACGACGACTGGGCGTTCGTCAACGTGAACGTGCGCCCGTACTACGCGGAAGGCTCGAAGACACTCGGCTTCGAGATCGCCGAGCAGCTTGGCTGGCGGCTGCCCGACCAGATCGTGGTCCCGGTCGCGTCCGGCGCCCAGCTGGTCAAGATCGACAAGGGGTTCAGCGAGCTCGCCGAGCTCGGCCTTGTCGACGAGAAGCCGTGGAAGGTGTTCGGCGCGCAGGCGACCGGGTGCTCGCCCGTGTCCGATGCGTTCGCCAACGGCTGGGACGTAGTGCGGCCGGTCAAGCCCGACACGATCGCGAAGTCGCTGGCGATCGGCAACCCGGCGGACGGGCCGTACGTGCTCGACGTGGTGCGCAGGACCGGTGGCGCGGTGGCCGACGTCTCCGACGACGAGGTGGTGGACTCGATGCGGCTGCTCGCCCGCGCTCAGGGGGTCTTCGGCGAGACCGCGGGCGGAGTGACCGTCGGCGTGCTGCGCAAGCTCCTGGCGGCAGGCAAGCTCGACCCGGACGCGGAGACGGTCATCATCAACTCGGGCGACGGGCTCAAGACCCTGTCCGCGGTGGCGCCGGCGGTTTCCGTCCCATCCGCAATCAAGCCGACAATCGAGGCTTTTCAAGCCGCCGGCCTCGACTAGGAGCTTGCTGGATTTACCCTCGTGGACGTGCGGCAATACACCTGAGACGGGCTAATCCAGCGAGCTCCCCGGGTAACACTGGCTATCTGGCGTCATGACGCCCGCGCACACGGTAAGGTCGTTTCTGGTCGCTGTCGGCAAGGCAAAGGTGCGAGCGTGAGAGCGTGCGTTAGCACGTCTCGTCGGATCGCGATCGACGGGTTCCGCGGATGCAAGGGCGGGGCTCGAAGCCCGAGCAGCAGTTAGGGAGTTGTTTGGAATGGCTCAGGGCACCGTCAAGTGGTTCAACCCGGACAAGGGCTACGGCTTTATCGCCGTCGACGGTGGCAAGGACGTTTTCGTCCACTTCTCC